>JALSPC010000197.1 GCA_026986155.1 bacterium | reverse complement strand
TTTTTTCGCCGGAGGAACCCCGTCCGCCTCGAGAATATAGTGGAGAATGACGCCCTTCGTGACCAGGGAGATGACCGATTCATCGGAGGAAGAAAAGTCGCAGGTCGCGGGATCGATCCGGTAGGCCTTCCCGAAAAAGGTGATCTCGATGCCCGTCTCCGGCGCGAAGGAAAATCCCCCGTTTTCCGCCTGCCTTGCCAGGTCCTCGGCCTTCAGTTTTCCGCAGGCAATCTCAACCGCCTGCCGGTATCCTTCCTGTTTGGGAAGCCCCATGACCAACTCCTCTTCGTTTCAAACGGCGATCGTATCGGCCAGCGCGGCGTTTTTCCTGAGTGCCGCGATCGTCGCTCCGTAATCGGAACTCTTGAAGATGCCGGAGCCCACGACGAACCGCGTCGCCCCGGCTCGGGCGGCCGCCGCGATGGTATCCACCTTGACGCCGCCGTCCACTTCCAGGACGATCCCGCGCCCGGAGGCGTCGATCATCCGATGGATTTTACTTATCTTTTCGAGGACTTCCGGAATCATTTTCTGCCCCCCGAATCCCGGGTTGACCGTCATGACGAGAATCTCGTCGACAAACGGGAGAACTGGCTCGAGGGTGACGGCCGGCGTGGCGGGATTGAGAGAAACTCCCGCCCGGCAGCCCATGTCCCGGATCTCCGTGAGAACCTTGTGGAGATGGTGAGCGGCCTCCACGTGCACGGTGATGACGTCACACCCCAGGCCGGCAAAATCGGCCAGGTAGGCCTCGGGGTTTGTCACCATCAAGTGGGCGTCCATGGGCCTTGAAACCTTGCTCAGGGACCGGACGACAGGCGGGCCGAAGGTCAGGTTGGGAACGAAATGACCGTCCATAACGTCCAGGTGAATCCGGTCCGCCCCCGCGGTGATCACGTTCGTGACCTCCTCTTTCAGGTGGGAGAAATCGGCGGAAAGGATGGAAGCGGAGATCATCGTTTAATGCCTCCTGATCAGCCGGGCGCAGAAAAAGCCGTCCATTCCCCCGTGGTGGGGGAAGGCGCGGAACATGCCGTCGCGGACATAAGACTTGGCCGCCTCTGCGAGGAATCGCCCGCAGTCGTCGCGCGCGAAGTCGCTGTTGTTTTTCAGGAAATTTTCGATAACTGCCTCTCCTTCTTCCCTTTCCAGGCTGCACGTGCTGTAAACAAGGACGCCATCTCGTTTCACCAGCGGCGCCACCGACGCCAAAAGCCGCTTCTGCGTTCGCGCCATCGTTTCGATATCCCCCTCCGTGAGCCGCCATTTTCTCTCCGGGTGGCGGCGGATGACCCCCGTGTTGGAGCAGGGGGCGTCCAAGAGAACTTTATCAAAAATGGGGCGATTTGCAAGGGGCGGGGTGTCCATGGCGGCCGCCACGCGAAGCGGCAGGGAGGTCCCGAGGCGTTTTGCCGCCTTCGCTATCTCCTTGAGCTTCCATGGCACGTTGTCCGCGCAGAGGAGCCGGATGCCGTTTGCCGATATCTCCAGCAACTGGGTCGCCTTCATCCCGATCCCCGCGCAGGCGTCCAGGATGCGTTCCCCCCTTAACGGCGAGACGATCTCCCCGATCAGCTGGGAGGCCTCGTCCTGGATGGAGACCCAGCCCCGGTCGATCCAGCCCGTCACGAAGATGACGGAGAGGGGGATCACGTTCAGCCCGTGACGCGCGATGGGGGACGGTTCAAGGACCGCGTCCTCAAAAAACGGGGCCCGGCGGGACGCCTCCAGAAGTTCGTCCCGCGTTGTCTTCAGGGGATTGACACGGAGGGTCGCGGGGGGCGGCTGGTTGTTCGCCGAGCAGAGGGCCGCCGTTTCCTCGAAGCCGAATTGGGCGATCCAACGCTTTACCAGCCAAGTGGGATGGGAGGTCCGGACGGCCAGGGACTCGGCGGTGTCCGACTTGGGGAGGATGTCCAAGGCATCGTGTCCCCTCTCCGCGATCCGGCGCAGGACGGCGTTGACGAACCCGCCCGCCCTCTTTCCCCGCAACGTCTTTGCCGTTTCCACGGCACCGTAGACGACGGCGTGGGTGGGAATCCTCGACAGGAACAGGACCTGGTAGGCCCCGAGACGCAGGAGGTTCAACACGGTGGCATCCATCCGCGACAGGGGAAAACGGGAGATTTTTTCGATGATGTGGTCGAGGGCCCGGCGCCAGCGCAAAACACCGTAGACCAGTTCCACGAGGAGACGGCGATCCCTGGGATCGAACTTCGGCACCGCCCTTGCCAGAAGCGGCGCGGCGTAGGCGTTCTGTTTCTCGACCTTCAGCAGGATATCGAGGGCGGTGCGGCGCGCCGACCTCACACGGTCATCCTCTCGAGCCGGGCGATCCGTTCCTCGATGGGGGGATGGGTCTGGAAGAGGCTTGCCAGGCCGCCGCCCTTCAACGGGTTGACGATGAACATGTGCGAGGTGCTGGGATTGACCGACTGGAAGGGGATCCGCTTGGCGTAGGCGTCCAGCTTGCGGAGGGCGTTGGCCAGGTATTTGGGGTTCCCGGAGATCCTCGCCCCGCCCTCGTCGGCCAGGTATTCCCGTGAGCGGGAGATGGCCATCTGTATGAGCAGGGCAGCGATGGACGCGAAGATGCTGACGAGGAGGACCACGAAGATATTCCCCCCACCGTTATCGTCGTCCCCGTAACCCCCGAAGATAGCGCCGAACCGGGCCATGGTCGCCAGGAACGAGATGGCCCCCGCGAAGGTGGCGGCGATGGTTCCGATGAGGATGTCCCGATGCTTGACATGGGTCAGCTCGTGCCCCAGGACTCCGGCCAGTTCCTCGAAGGAGAGGAGGTTCAGGGCCCCCGTGGTCACGGCCACGGCCGCGTGGGAGGGATTCCGCCCCGTTGCGAAGGCGTTGGGCGAATCGTTGGGGATGATGTAAACCTTGGGCATGGGCAGCCCCGCCCGCTGAGACAGGTTCTTGACCAGGCGGTAGAGATCCGGGGCCTCCGCCTCGGTGACCGGTTTCGCCTTGTACATGGACAGGACCAGTTTGTCACTGTACCAGTAGGAAAAGAAGTTCATGCCCGCCGCGATAATCAGGGCGATGACGGCCCCCTGCCGTCCCCCGATGAGGTTTCCCAACCACACGAAGAGGATGGTCAGCACGGCCATGAAAAAGAAGGTCTTCGCTTGGTTCATGCTTGCTCCTTTAGGGTAATTGTATCCACGTTTTCGTGATTATAAGGTAATAATTGCGTCATGAATGTCAAGAAAAGGGTAGGTGGATCAAAAATATGACCAAAATCTAAAAACTTGACAAGCCCACAAATATGTTTTATTGAGAAAAACAGCGTTTGTCAACTTGGCTTCTCAGAAGGGCAAGAAACGTAGTCGCTTCTTGAACATGCGAGGATGGTCGCGTGATTTCTCGTAATTTAACAACGGGATGTTTTGCTGTTACAGGGAAGATGCCTTGAAGGCTCTTCCCGTTTCTTTTGGCGGTGGAAGGATTTCCACCCTGATAAAAATTTTCTTGTCAGTGAACTTTTTGGGCAAAAAACACACTTACCTTTTAGAGAAGGGAATGGAACGCTTCAAATAAAACATTTTAACCCCGCCAATACGGGAATGGGGAGAAAGATGAGAACCTTATTGGCACACCGCAATCGGTATTCAGGAACAAATCGGCAGAAGTACCTGGCAATTCTTGCTCTATCTGGCGTTTTTCTGATGATATTTGCCGGCAGCTTGTTCGCGGGAGGGATTCCCCTCACGCACACCCCCGGCAGACCCTCGACGGGGAAATCTCACAACATCCCCACGCACCCTTCCGCCAAGACCCTCTCCCGCGTGGCCTTGAAGCCGGACCTGACCGTTGAAAAAATCCGGATTTCCCAAAAGGGTCGCGGAAAGGCGGAGGCGGTCATTACCATCAAAAACGCGGGCAAAGGGACCTCGTCCGCCGCGCGGGCCTCGGTCATCCTGATCCGGGGGAACAACACAAAGGCCAAAGGCACGCTGAGGGTCAAGACACTGAAAGCGGGAGAGGCCACAACCCTCCACTGGCATTTTCGTCCCTCGGTCGGCAGCAACACCGTCAAAATAACCGTAAACGGCAAGTCCCTTGAAAAAACATTTTTTGACATGGCTCCGGCTCCCAAGGCCCTCGCCCCCCAGAAGGCAATCCAGGCGGCGGGGGCACGGAGGGCCCTGTCCGCGAAACATCCCGTGAACCGAGGGGTTCTTGTTGTGCAGAAGGTTCTTTTCGACGACCTCAAGACCAAGAAGCCGGGAGAGAGCCGGGTGACCCTCAGCCTCAAAAACGCCGGCGGTAAGGCCACGCCGGCCAGGACGCTCCGGATCGAGATCAAGCGGGCGGACGGCACCCGTGGCTGGAGGGCCCTGAAGGTCCGGGCGCTGCGTCCCCATGAGAGCATCCGCCTCGAAACCACCCTCAGGATGACCCCGGGAATAAACACCCTGACCATTCCGGGGATCGGCGGGATGGCGCCGCGCCCCGTAACGACGTTCGCCGGGGCTTCCCGGTTTTTCTTCACCCGCCACGTCTTCAATCCCCGGTTGTTTACTGCGGTGAAGCGAAACAACGCCGCGCTCGCAAACCAGGACAAATCGCATGGGCGCGCGGTCGCCAATCCCGACACGTTCAAGGTCCTTTCCCCCGGGAAGCACGTCACGCTTCCCAAGCAGGCAAAGATAACCACCTATGACGCCCAGGTTGCCGCTTTTACCTCGCCTCGACAAAACGCGGTCATCGCGCCGAACACCATCCATATCGTCGCATGGTCTATTCCAAACTCCATGGAAAATGGGCTTCTGACATTGTCTCTCACGTGCCTGCAGGGCGACCCGAATATGCCCGTTTTGTTTCTTGCCCGGGACATGGATCCAGCCGCTCGGAATTACAGTTGGGACGTGGGCAACCTACCGGAAGGCAAGTACGAACTACAGTTGGCCATAAGACATGCCGGGGGCATTCACCTTATTCATACCGACTTTTTTATCAGTTATGCCCATCTTCACATTAGCCAGAAGTCCGCGTCCCCGAGAATGCGATATATGGGGAAAAGCGTGACTGTCCAGGCCCTTGTTACCAACAGCGGTCAGGCCGTGCCAAACGCGCATTGCCGTGTGGCCGTTTACGGCCCTTGGGGGTTTCAGGCGGGAAAGGAGGTTTATACGGGCATCCTGTCACCAGATGACCCGGGGGTTCCCCTCGCCTTCACCTTTTCCCCGCCGTATAACGGGATGTACCGGGCGGTCTTTGAGCCCGATGTCAACCATCAATATCCGCATGCCACCCAGGGAATCACAAAGGATGAAAAAACCCTGTATTTCACGGTAAGCCCCCTGCCGGATCTCCTGGCGACCATCAACAAGGTGGCGGACCACAGCTCGGTCGGCACCAGCCATTTCCACATCCGGGTCAAGAATATCGGTGTCTCCGATGCTCCGGAGACAACAGTCGTGTTTTATATATGGGATCCAGATACATTATACCCACACACCGTTCATAAGACATACGATATCCCGAGGCTTGGCCCGGGAGCGACCTGGGAACATGAATACACCCACAGATGGTATGGAACGACAGGCACGGCACAATATCGGGTTACGGTGGATCCGGACAACCATATACAGGAGATCAATGAAGACAATAATCGTGTTGATGATACATTGGAAATCTACCCGGCGGGGATGGCACACAGCACCACGTCCTCCAATGAGCCCGTCGCGCGGCTGGTGGTCACCAAGGTTATAGGCCTGGAGCAAGTTGTCGCCGGCAAACACGTTACCTGCACATTGTCTTTCCAGAACCAGACCACAAACCGTTCCATCCTGCCGCCGACGAGGGTAACCTTTCTCCCCACCTCTTTTTTCAAATCGGGGCATAACCAGTTCGATATCCCCGAACTTTACCCCGGGGAAACCTTCAATCTGATACTGGATGGAGAATTTGAAAATGCGGGCAACGTGACTTTCCAGGCAATCGTTCCCGGCT
>JALSPC010000196.1 GCA_026986155.1 bacterium | reverse complement strand
CTTCCCGGCCGCGTGGCGCTGGAGGGTGTCGGCGGGCAGTTCCCGGAGAAACCGGGAGGGGGGGCGGAAGGCGGCGCGGCCGAACTGGTTTCGCACCTCGCAGTAGCTCAAAAAGAGGCGCTGGCGGCTGCGCGTGATACCCACGTAGAAGAGCCGCCGTTCTTCGTCCACCTTCGTCTCGTCCATCAGGCTCCGCTCGTGGGGGAAGAGTCCCTCTTCGAGACCAGTGATGAACACCACGGGGAATTCGAGGCCCTTGGCGCTATGCAGCGTCATGAGGGTAACCTTCCCCGCGGAGGCGTTGAAAGTGTCCGTGTCGGTCATAAGGGAAACCTGGTCGAGAAACGCCTCCAGGGAGGGGGTCTCGGCCTCTTCCTCGTAGGCGGTCACGGCGGCGATCAATTCCTGGACGTTCTCCACGATGGACTGGGCCTGGGGATCGCTGCTTCCCCGGTAGGGGAGGAGATAGCCCGACTCCGCCACGATCTTCTCGAGGATGCGGGAGATCTTCTCCCGTCCCACGAGGGACCTGACCTCCGTCATCCACGCGTGGAAGGGCTGGACCTTCTTTTTCATCCTGAACCCGGGGTCCTCGCAGATCTTCCCCATGGCTTCGAAGAAGGGGAGATGCCGCATGACGGCGAAGGTCTTCACCTGGTCGAGGGTCACCTTCCCGATCCCCCGGGACGGCGCGGCGATGGCCCGCCGGACGGCGACCTCGTCTCCCGGGTTGACGAGGATCTTCAGGTAGGCCAGCAGGTCTTTGATCTCCTTCCGGTCGTAGAACTTGAATCCCCCGAAGATCTGGTAGGGAATACCCCGCCGGATGAGCTGCTCCTCGAAGACGCGGGACTGGGCGTTGGTCCGGTAGAAGATGGCGAAGGCGTGCCAGGGGAATCCCTCGTCGTGCAGGGATTGCGCGGTTTCGATGGCCCACCGTGCCTCGTCTTCCTCGTCATCGGCCTCGTAGAGAAGGATGGGGTCTCCCGCGGCGTTTTCCGTCCAGAGGGTCTTCTCCGTGCGGGAGGTGTTGTGCCGGATGAGGTGGGAAGCACACGTCAGGATGGTCTTCGTGGAGCGGTAGTTCTGCTCCAGCTTGATGACCACCGCCTCCGGGAAGTCCTCGCGGAACAGCCGGATGTTTTCCTTGTTGGCCCCCCGCCAGGAGTAGATGGACTGGTCGTCATCACCCACCACGCAGAGGTTCCGGTGCTCCCACGACAGGTGCTTGATGAGCTGGTACTGGATGAAGTTCGTGTCCTGGTATTCGTCCACCATGACGTAGCGAAAGGCGTTCCGGAAGTGGGCGAGGGTGTCGGGGGAGTGCACGAGGAGCCGGTAGGCGTTGAGGAGGAGATCGGAGAAGTCCACGGCGTTCAACTCGGCGAGGCGCTTCTGGTAGGCCTCGTAAATCTCGGCAACCCGTTTCCCGATGAGGTCGTAGGCACCGTAGGTGTAGTGGTCGGGACCGATGCCGTGCGCCTTGGCGTGCTGGATCTCCCAGAGGGCCCGTCGGGGATTCAACAGGCGCGAGTTGATGTTCATCTCCTTGAAGAGGGTGTTCATCAGGCGCCGCTGGTCCCCGTCGTCCAGGATGGTGAACTTCGGGTCGATGCCGCCTTTTTCCCCGTAGTTCCTGAGCATCCAGAGACAGAAAGCGTGGAAGGTGGAGACGAAGAGCCGCCGGGACCGGATCCCTGTGATTTCCGCGATGCGCTCCCGCATCTCCCGCGCCGCCTTGTTGGTAAAGGTGACGGCCAGGATCTCGGCCGGATGGGCCCGCCGTGTCTGGATGAGGCGGGCGAACCGGTAGGTGAGGGTCCGGGTCTTGCCGCTTCCCGCCCCGGCGAAGACCATCAAGGGCCCTTCGGCGCGCGAGACCGCCTCCATCTGCCTCTCGTTGAGAGGGTAATCCAATGGTTCCATGCGGCCAATATACATGAATTCAGGAGAGATTGGAAAGGTTTTTCGCGGGATTCGGCACCCCGAACGCCAATAGCATATTGAAACCCTTTGGGTTCTTATGAGATTATAAATTATTAGTCCCTTCCTAAAGCTATTTCCCAGTCTTATTGACAAATTAAGAGGATTCCGTTATTGGAAGGTTGTGTCAAGGTATAAATACCCCAAGGAGAAATTCATCGGATGTGTATACCAAAAGCGTTCCTACGACAGAACGGCAAAGAAACCCTCATCATGGAGGACATCCAATCCATTGTGTGGAAAGATCCTACACATTTCATCTTGACGGACATTATTGGCAACTCCAAATCGGTGGAAGGAAGAATTCTCGCAATGGACCTGATTAATCATCAAATACTCATCGAAGGAAATGTGTCCGATTAATGGGGTAAACGAAGCTTCACATATTTCTCCAGATAAGATGAGTCCTTCATCATGGGGGGTCGATTTTCCCCTGATTGGTTCAAACATAAACATACCAAGATTGTGGTATCTTTTTTCCATCGGCATCCTGGCATTCTTCTTCGGCGCGGGAATCCTTGAGGCTTCCATGAATCCGACGATAAAAGAACTTCGTTTCCCTGACAACCTGCTATGCCTCCCTCCGCGCGCCCATGCGCTCATCGTCGACAAGTCTCAACAAAGGCTTTTGCTTTTCTCCTCTGAGAACGGCCGTTTATTTCTTGAAAGAAGCATGATCTGCGCCACTGGCGAGAAAGAGGGCGACAAGACTTCAACGGGGGACAAAAAAACACCGGAGGGCGTGTATTTCTGCAAAAAATTGCTTATCCCGCCTCAGTTGGGGGCAAGATACGGAATTTGCGCCCTCCCCTTGAATTATCCAAATTTTATCGACCGGCGCGATCACAGGGACGGCAATGGGATATGGCTTCACGGAGTAAACAAGAACAGACCAACGAAAAGCACCCAGGGGTGCGTGGTTCTCGGCAACAAAGACCTCGCTTATCTTGCGAGTCATATCGTCCTCTACCTTACCCCCGTCGTTATCACGGATCATGTCCGTTTCTTCCCCGCAACCTCCTTAGAAAAAGAACGCGAGGCAATCCTTTCCTTCTTGGAAAATTGGCGTGACTCATGGTCTCGCGGCGATATCCATTCATACATCACGTGCTACGCGCCGATATTTAGCTCCAAGGGTATGCGATTAGCCCAGTGGCGGGCTTACAAACAAAAGCTTTTTGATAGATACCACCACCGCATGTCGATACAGATTGAATCTCCGGTAGTCGCGCGGGCATCCGATTACGCTGTTATCACCTTCAAACAACACTTTTCGGCATCAGGCCATGAAGAAAGGGGCATAAAAAGGCTCTATCTGACCATCATCGAGGGGAAATATCGAATTGTAGGTGAGGAATGGATTCCCTTCTCTTCCATCCGCCAGAAATGGGAATCTTATGCCAAAATGGTTGCCCGGTTGGATCCAGCCCGCTTGCCCTATCAAATCATATCCGCATCTTCTCTTCCGAACCGTCACAAGAGGAGAAAGATCTTTCTCAAAGCAGTGAAGGCCCTCATCGCGAAATGGAAGGCTTCCTGGGAAGAAAAAGATTTGGCGCGTTATGTCTCCTTTTACTCCAGGCGATTCAAAGCAAAGCGGATGAATCTTGAGGCATGGAAACGCTATAAACTCCGCACCTTCAGAAGAAACGGGCCGATTCACCTTACGGTCAAAAATCTCCAAATCAAGCCTGAGGGTCACAAGATTTTCGTTCACTTTCTTCAGAAATACCGAAGTAAAATCCTTAGTGACGTTGGGATGAAGGAGCTGGTGCTCTGCCGGGAATCGGGAGAATGGAAAATTTTCAGAGAACGTTGGGTCGATAGCAGATAAGATGGGCGCGAAACACGCAAAGGTCCATCTGCTGATTATCAGCGAGACGGGAAAGGTCAAATCGAGGAAGATTTCCATTCGTTTCCTCAAGCGGTTCTTGCTGGTTCTCCTTCTAATCCTGCTGACGACCTCAACATTTACATACCTGTATCTGAGGGATTTCCTGGGACGCCGCACAATAGAAAAAACGGCCTCGGAACTCCAAAAAGTAGGGGAAGAACTTCGCACAAAACTTGATGAAAAAAATTTGGAGATTTCCCGCCTAAGCGATGTTGTCATGCGACTGAAAACAGAAAACCTAGAGCTCAAAAAACATCTTCTTTCCAAAAACCAGGCAAAAAAAACGCTACCAAAAGAAAATGCAAACAAAGATGCTGTAGCTTTTCAAAAATTTCTTAGGACGATCTCCAGGACAGCCTCTTTGTCTTCCGTGACCATCTTCCACATCAGAGATCCAAAAATCATTGTCTCATCCAACGAAACAAGAATTTCATTTAAACTATACAAAGACAGTCTAAAAAGAGTGTATGGAAGATACCTTCTCCTTGGAGTCTTTCGTCCTGAAGATCCGAAAATGGCCGGGGAGGTCGTTGCATTCCCGCCAAGGGGGATCGCGAATTTCAAGATTCGTCCTGGTTACGGCCGTTTCTTTAAGATTGAGAGACGGTTTTTAACGATAGAAGCGACACTGCCTCATCCCGAGGGCGTCAAGAGATTTTCTGAATTCCACGTGTTTGTTTTTGGGAGAAAAAATGAGCTATTATTTCATGAAAAGTTTGAAGCTCCATAAGTGGTTTTCTATCCTTTTCATTTTTGGCCTAAGTCTCCTTCTCTTTCACGCCGTTCCATCGGAGGGGGGACAAGCCGTCTTCTTCAAAGGAACGGATTATGAGCTTCATGTTTATGATATCAAGGGAAAAGAAAAGGGACCGACCATTCTTGTCATTGGGGGAATTCAAGGCGACGAACCAGGGGGATATCTCTCGGCGGATTCTTACGCCGATATTTCCCTGAAACGCGGACGATTGATTATAGTGCCAAGAGCGAATCTTCCTTCCATCATCATGAATCGCCGCGGTGTCAATGCCGACATGAACCGGAAATTCAGGTCCCAAAGCCAAAGGATATATGAAGAGAAAGTGGTTGCTATTCTCAAAAAGCTGATTCGCCAGAGTGACGTCCTCTTAAATCTTCATGACGGTTCGGGATTTTATCGCCCTGTTTGGATAGATACCTGGAAAAACCCCATGCGCTTCGGACAATCGATTATCGCGGACGCGGAAACCTATTTTTCGAAGAAATATATGAAGACCCTTCACCTGGGAAAAATCGCCCGCAAGGTCGCGGCGGCGGTCAACAAAAAAATTGGCAACCCTGAATACCACTTTCATTTCAATAATCATAACACGGTTTCTCCCCATACACGGCATAAGGAACAGCGAAAATCCGCCACTTATTACGCCTTGACCCGTTGCGGAATTCCTGCTTATGGTATTGAGACCTCAAAGTTTCTTCCTTCCACACACCTGAAGGTTCTCTATCATAATATGGTCGTCAATGAGTTCTTGAAAGAATATGGCGTTGTCATGGAAAGCCCAAAGGTCTACATGGTCCCTCCCCGGCTCGATTATCTTATCGTAGAGATTAACGGCTCACAACCCATTGTTGTTTATGATCGCCAGACCCTATCCTTGCGCCGGGGAGACCGGGTGTGCGTCAAGGGTTACAAGGCAAACTATAGTCGTGGAATCACCATCGACCTGATCGGATACGGCACTAAAAACGACTTTGATAAATCGTTCGTCATCAACAAGGAAGCCTCACTGCTCGTTCGTAAAGACCGCCGCGTTTTCGCGAAGATTTCATTAAGATTTTCGCGTGAAAGAAAAACCGTCGGCATCCTACAAAAAACCGTCAATTCGGAGAAACACCGCCTCCGTGTTGCCCCCTATCTCCTCGTAAAAGTAAACGGCGTGTTACGCGTGGTAACGATGGATTCCCCGCTCGAAGTCGTGGAAGGGGATCTAATCAAGCTTATCGACCTCATCTCGCCGGAAGGACGGCTCCCGTTAAAGCTGAATTTCCTCGGATTCGTGGGGGACTGGAAAAACAATACGGGAGAAGACCGTGGCTATCTCATCGACACCTCAAAGGATCTACTCAAACGTTATTCCTATCAAAAGGAAGGGAAACTCTACACTATCAAAGCGAGCGACGGGAAACGCCTTTGCTTCACCTACAAAATCCTCCTTAAA
>JALSPC010000195.1 GCA_026986155.1 bacterium | reverse complement strand
GACAACGACTCCCGTTACGCCTACCTGAGCGCGCACTGCACCATCGGGGGGCTCATGGGGTTTGGTATCGCCCTTTGGGCGTCGCGCCACCGCATCGTGCTCTATTCCTCCATGCCGCCGGAGTTGGTGCGGGCGGCCGGGGTCATCCCGGCGGCGACCCCCGGGGAGGCCTTGGCGAAGGGTTTCGAGCTGGCGGGGGCAAACCCCGACGTGGTGATCATGCCCCACGGTTCCGTGACCTTTCCGATCATGAAAATGTAGGGAGACAGGTATGGACTATCGAAAGTTTACCGAGGAAGATTTTGAATTTTTGCGAAACCTCGTCGGAAAGGAGCGGGCATCCAGGGGGGAGTCCAATCTCAATATTCATTCCCACGACGAGTCGTTCCACGCGGGGTATTTCCCCGACGTGGTGGTATGGCCCCTTGAGACGGAGGAGGTCAGCAAGATCGTGGCCTACGCCAATGAGCGGCGAATCCCCGTGACCCCCTGGGGAGTGGGGACCAGCCTTGAGGGCAACCCCCTGCCCACGCGCGGCGGCATCGTCCTGGATTTCGAGCGGATGGACAAGATCCTCGCCATTCGGGCGGAGGATTTCCAGGTGGATGTCCAGGCGGGGGTCAAGTACCAGGATTTGAACAAGGCCTTGCGCTGGAACGGGGTGTTCTTCGCCCCAGACCCGGGCGCCAACGCCACCATCGGCGGGATGATTGGAAACAACGCCAGCGGGGTCCGAACGGTGAAATACGGGGGAACCCGGGACAATGTGGCGAAACTGACGGTGGTTCTGGCGAACGGACGGATCATCCGGCCCGGGAATTTCGCCCAGAAGAGCTCCTCGGGCTACGACTTGGTGCATCTCATCATCGGCTCGGAGGGCACGCTGGGCATCGTCACCGAGGCGACCCTGCGGCTGGCGGGGATTCCGGACCAGTTCAGCGCCGCCGTGGCCACCTTCCCCTCGGTCGAAGCGGCCACTCAAACGGTTTACGATATCATGGCGGCGGGGCTGGGACCCGCAGCGCTGGAGCTTCTCGACATCTCCACCGTCAAGGTCATCAACAAGGAGGCCGAGGGCAACCTGAAGGAGGCCCCCACGCTCTTCATGGAGTTTACGGGGACCAGCGACCTGGCCCTTGCCGAGGACGTCAAGTTCGCGGAGAGCATCTGCGCGGACAACGGATGCACGGGATTCGTCTCTGGGGTGGGGCCTGACGAGCGAAACCAGTTGTGGGAAAAGCGGCACATGGCCTACGAGTATATCAAGCGAAGCAATCCCGGCCTCGATTTCATGATCCTCGACACGGCGGTTCCGCTCTCCAAGTACCCGGAGATGGTCGATTTCGCCGTGAAGACCATCGAGAGGCACGGTATTAAGGGATACGCGTTTGGTCACGCGGGGGACGGCAATCTTCATCTCGTCATCGCGGGCGACTTCTCGGACGCGGCGTTTTGCAAGAAACGGGACGAGGCCAACCATGAGATCGTCTCCCACGCCATCTCCCTCGGCGGGACGGCCACGGGCGAGCATGGCGTGGGGATCGGCAAAAAGAAATTCATGCCTCTGGAGCATGGTGAAAGTCTGGAACTCATGAGGGAAATAAAGAAAGTGATGGATCCCAACGGGATCTTGAATCCCGGGAAGATGATCGACTTGGAGTAGAAAGGGCGGAAAGGAGAACAGAGATGGGAATTATCGACGAGCCTGTCATCAAGAAGAAAGACATCTTGGCCCTCGAAGATGAACATTTTCATTCGGGAAATGTCTGCATCGTGACCGGCGCCGCCAGCGGTATCGGAAGGGCCACGGCCATCGTGGCGGCCGTGAACGGCCTGACCGTCGCGGCGTTGGATATCGACGAAAAACGCGGGGAAGAGACCCGCAAAATGGCCGAGGCCTTTGGAGGAAAGGTTGTCTTTATCAAGACAGACCTTACAAAGGACGCGGAGATGGAAGAGGCTGTTAAGGCGGCGGCGGATCTGGGAACAGTCAAGTTCCTCGCCAATATCGCCGGGATCCAGCATATCGATTCCGTCGAGAACTTTCCCATGGAGACCTATGACCTGATGCAGGCCATCATGCTTCGAGCTCCGTTTTACCTCTCGAAACTTACCATTCCCCACATGAAGGCCAGCGTGGACGGAACGGGGGCTATCGGCAATATGGCTTCAGTCCACGCCCACATCTGCACAAAAAACAAACCGGTCTATAACATCACGAAGTTCGGCCTGCGGGCCCTGGCTCAGTCCATCTCCGCCGAGGGGGAGGGGAAGATCCGCGCCTTCACGGTGAGCGCCGGTTACGTGAGAACGCCCCTGGCCCTGAAGCAGATTCCCGACCAGGCCCGGCAACGGGGCGTGACTCCCGAAGAGGTGGTGCGGGAGGTCATGATGGGAAGGTCTCAGGTGAAGGAGATGATGAAACCGGTGGAGGTGGGCAATCTCTTCGTGTTCGGTTTTTCGAGATTCGCCAATTATCTCGTGGGCGGGGACCTCTTGTTTGACGGGGGCATGGTCCTGACTTACTGAAAGGAGTCCTATGTCGGAAGGCATTCAAATTGTCTTAGGTATTATCTTCCTTGTCATCGTCTATATCCTGACCCGCTACGGCATCGCGTGGAAGATGCGGAGGGTGGCCGGCCAGATTATCGAGGACCTTAAACGAAGGGGAGCGGTCGATACCAAATCGGCAGTCTCCCTTCCTTACGAAAAGACCAATTTTCTTCACATCGGCATGCGGGACTACAGGCCGAAGGTCCTGGCCTCGCTCGTGCAAGAGGGATACGTGGGAAGGACGGAAGAAGGAAAGTATTTCCTGCAGCTCCCGGATTATCCAGAGGAAGGGGGGTGAAAACAAGTTTTTGAAGAGAGAGGAGTGAAAAACAGCAACCATCATACGGAGGGAACCATGAAAAAAGTTTTGGGGATTTTTTTGGCGATTGTTCTGGCCGTGACCTTCACGGTAGCCATCAGTCATAATGCCTACGCGAAAAAGAAAAAGTTTGTCAAGTTTGGCGAGGATCCAAGGGCCAAGGCCTGGAAGCACAAGAGGTGGACAACCTCTAAGAAGAAATTCCACTGGCGGATGAGCGACCCTTGGGGGGGCATTCTCTTTCACGATATTTCCATTCATTTTGCCGATAGTGTCCGGGCGGCAAGCGGTGGGCGCCTCGATATCAAGGTCTTTCCCACCGGTTCCATCGTCCCGGCCATGCAGATCTTCGACGCCACGGCCAAGGGAACCCTGGATTGTTTCCACTCCTGGCCCGGATACTGGAAGGGCAAAAACGAGGCCTTCGTGGCCTTCGCCTCGGTCCCGTTTGGACTCGACGCGGAGGGATATAGTATCTGGGGATACGAGCGCGGCGGCGAAAAGATGTTGAGCAAACTGTATGAAAAATACGGCATGGTGGCCTTTTTCTGCGGTCAGGCCGGCCAGGAACTGGGCCTTTTCTCCAACAAAAAGGCCACGAAGATGGAAGATTTCAAGGGAATGAAGGTCCGGACCCCCGGTTGGTACATGGATATCCTCACCCGGATGGGTGTTTCCGTGACGCCCCTTCCCGGAAGCGAGATTTACCTCGCCCTGGAACGCGGCGTGATCGACGCCTGCGAATTCAGCGCGCCCGCCGTTGATTATCCCATGGGATTTCACGAAATCACCAAGTACGTCATCGAGCCGGGCGTGCACCAGCCCGGGTGCCAGTTCGACATCGTCATCAATAAGAAGAAATGGGACGCCCTGCCGGAAGACCTCAAGGCGATCGTGAAGATCTGTGCCAAGGAAACACAGCTCTGGTCCTGGGTTTGGATTGAGAACCTGAACATTCCCGCCTTGAGACTCATGGGTAAGCACGTCAAGTATATCAAGATGACGGATGATGCCTTGGACCAGTTTGCCAAGGTAACCCACGCGTATCTCGAGGAATTGAAGAAGAAGTATCCGGATGTCAAGAAGGTCCTGGACTCTCAGGAAAAGTTCAGGAAAGACTTCGCCCAGTGGCGTGATCTCAGGGGGAAAGTCGCCCCTTGGCCCTATAGCGAGTATGTCAAGGGAAAACATCTCCAGTAAAAGGATAACCTCGAGAACCGGGCGCCCGGGGATGCTCATCCCGGGCGCCCGACGGGATTTAACGGCAGGAGTTGCGAATGAAAAAGATTGTCCGGGCCATCGATGCCTTCAATGAAACCACGGGAAGGTATTTCGCTCTTCTCATCCTCCCCTTGATCTTCGTCGTCATGTATGAAGTTATCGCAAGAAAGATCTTTCATTCCCCGACGAGCTGGGGATTCGAATTGACGATTTATATCTACGGCGCGCATTTCATGCTGGGAATGGCCTACACCATGTTAAAAGACAGGCATGTGCGGATCGATGTGATCGCCATGCAGCTTCCCAAGAGGGTTCAGCTGTGGCTTCGCATCATTACCTTCGTCATCATTTTCATTCCCTTTGTCGGCGCCTTGACGTATGCCGCCATCGTTTTCGCGGCGGAATCGTGGGCAACCCTTGAACACAGCTCCACGGCATGGCGACCGCCCATCTACCCGGTGAAGACCATCATGCCTGTCGCGCTGATTCTCCTCTTGTTTCAAGGGATATCCAACTTTATCAAGGACATCTATAGACTGAAGGGAGCGGATTTATGAGCCCCGATACACTCGCTCTCGTCATGTTCGGCACCCTTTTCATCACCCTTTTTTTGGGGCATCCCTTGGCCTTTTCCCTGGGCGCCCTGGCTGTCGTTTTCGGCCTCATCGGGTGGGGAGGCTCCCCGGACGTGGTCTTCGGTCTTTTTGCCAACAAGACCTTCGGGGTCATGCAGAATTACGTTCTCGTGGCGGTGCCGCTTTTTATCTTCATGGCGCAAATGCTCGACGCGTCGGGGATCGCCGAGAAGTTGTTTCATACAATGCACGTCATCCTCGGTCCCATCCGCGGTGGACTCGCCCTGGCCGTGATTATCGTTTGCACCGTGTTCGCGGCATCCTCGGGCGTGGTGGGCGCCACGGAAGTGGCCATCGGGCTCCTGGCGGTTCCCGCATTGATGAAGCGAAAATATGATCTTCCCCTGATCGCCGGATCCATCTGCGCCGGGGGGACCCTCGGTATCATTATCCCCCCCAGCATCATGCTGGTAGTTTACGGCAGCCTTGTGGGGATGTCGGTGGGACAGCTCTTTGCCGCCGCCATGTTTCCCGGCCTCTTGCTTTCCAGCCTCTATATCATCTACATCATCGTTCGCTGCGGCATCAATCCTAAATTGGGACCTCCGCTTCCGCGGGAAGAGCGGATTTATACCCTGGGGCAGAAGGTAAAAATGATTATATCCTCCCTCATCCCGCCCGGGACCCTCATCCTGCTTGTCCTGGGCAGCATCGTGGCGGGGATCGCCACCCCCACGGAAGCGGCGGGCATCGGCTCCCTGGGGGCCATCCTCCTGGCCCTTGGGTATGGGAAGCTGACCTGGCCGGCCATCAAGGACGCCTCGATCGCGACGCTCACGACAACCTCCATGGTCATGACGCTCTTCCTCGGCGGAAACGCCTTCCAGTCCATCTTCATGGGACTGGGCGGGGGTGACGCCATCTACGACATCCTCATGGGCTTCAACCTGAGTCCGTATGTCATCCTCTTTATCATGATGGGGTGTGTCTTTTTCTTGGGAATGTTCATCGACTGGCTGGGCATCTTGCTTATCGTTCTTCCCATCTTCGTGCCCATTACTCAGGAACTGGGATTCGACCAGTTGTGGTTTGCCACGCTCATCTGCGTGAATCTCCAAATGGCCTTTCTCACCCCGCCGTTTGGGTATTCCCTCTTTTACCTGAAGGGGATCGCCCCGGAGGAGATGACCATCATGCATATCTACAAGGGCGTGGTTCCGTTTATCTGCCTCCAGTGGATCGGGCTCATCACCTGTATCGTTTTTCCGGAACTGGTCTTGTGGCTGCCCCGGGCCATTTTCAAGTAGAAGGGCGGTTGGCCTGGAACCCGGCATGTTTCATTCCATCGGGGTTCAAGGTGTTCCCAATGCGGCGCTTGACAGTATTTCCCGAAATCGTCGTGCCTATTTGTCGAGTTTTCAGCTTTTGCGGGTTTTAAATCTCAAGGGCTTTTCATAGGCTTGTTTTCCGGCAGGTGATTCTGTATTCTACGTCCGGTTGGACACTACTAATGAATACGGGAGAGTGTCGTTATGAAGAAACTGCTTGTTATCCTCGGCATTATCGTTCTTGTCATTATCATCGCCGCCGGGGCGGTATTTTACGGCATCAAGTCCTACCTGACCCCCGAGAAGGTCTCCGCGATGATTTCGGAAAAACTGGAGTCGGCCATTCATCACAAGGTGAAACTGGGGCCCATCTCAACGGGATTCTCGTCCGCCAGCATCGATGGATTTACCCTTCTGCCTAACACCCCCGGGGAAACCGTTCCCCTGGTGAAGATAAAGCGGGTTTCTATCTCGTTTTCGCTGATCCCCCTGCTGAAGAAAAGGCTGGAGATCGGGAAGATCCTCATTGAGTCTCCCGAGATCACCGTGGTTCGGGAAAAGGACGGGTCCCTGAACTGGCGGCGTGAGTTCAAGCAGGTTTCGTTTAACGTCGAGAGACGAAACATGCCTACGGGTCGCGCCGGTTTTTCGCTGGTTGCCGTGGCCGTGGCGGCGGAGGCAAAACCGGAATCCAAGGGCTTCGCGGTGAAGGTGGATGAAATCGCGCTGAAAAACGGAACCCTGAAGTGGGTCGATAAACGTTTGATCCCCGCATACAAGGCGGAGATAACCGCCCTTCAGTTGGACATTACGGATTTTTCGCTCGATTCCCCCTTCGATTTCGATCTGAAAGGCATCCTGAAACGGGAGAAGACCTCCGAGATTAAGGCCAAGGGAACCTTTGACATGGCAAGGAAGGACCTGAAGGGCGAGGTAACGTTGCGGGCCTTTTACCTGCCGGATATCGCGCCATATCTTGAAAATGAGGATGTCAAGCTCCTTCGTGGCACTGGCGACATGACCCTGAAATTTTCGACCCGCCACTTCGAGTTATGGAAGCTGGACCAGGCCCTCGAGCTGACCTCTGTCCAGTTGGAAGCGCGCGGACGGAAGTCACCGGAAATCATGGCCAAGTTACAGCTGGCCGCGTCCCTCGATCTGGAAAAAGGATATGTCACCGTGAAGAATCTGCAAGGGAAGATTGCGGACAGCGATTTCACGGTAACGGGGGAATTGAACGATATCAAGGCCGTTCCCAAGGGGAAATTCACGTTTTTATCCAACAAGATGGACGTGGACACGCTGATGGGCCTGGCGGGGATCTTTCCCGGCGCGCCAGAAGAAGGGAAAAAGGAGAAAACCCCTTCCGCCGGGAAAGCCGGCAAGACGCCGCCCGGCACGAAGAAGAAACCCAAAAAGCCGGCCAAGGCCAAGACACTCCCCTCTCTGACCGTTAACGCCACCATCCATCTCCTCACCGTCAGGAAGGTAAAGATTGAAGAGGTAAAAACCAAGGTGGTGACGCGGGGTCACACCTTAATCATGAATCCATTGACCGCCAAGGTGTACGGGGGAACGGTCCAGGGAAAGATGACCGTGGATTTGCGCGGAGGAATCCCCGTGGTCAAGAAAGAGATCTCCCTCAAGAACGTGGATATCGCGCCCCTCTTGTCGGACATGAAACCTGGGATGAAGGAGAAGTTTTCCGGCCATTTTTTCGGGGACGCAAGGGGGCAAGGGGTCGTCGGGGCCCCCTCCACCTACCAGGGGGACATGTCGTTTCATGTTGAGAAGGGGTCCATCCGGAACGTTGCCTTCATGAAGATTGCGGCGGCAATCATGAACCTGCCGTCCCTTGCCCACCTCCGGTTCGACGTCCTGGACGGCAAGGCGGAGGTGAAAGACAAGAAGGTGGAAATACTCTCAACAAAGGCCAAGGGGAAAGACATCTCGTTTACCGCCCAGGGGGATATTGGTTTTGACAAAACGATGCGCCTCCAGGCCATGCTAACGCTTCCCTACAAAGTTGTGCGAAAGGGGCTTGGAAAGCGCAGCGACCTCTTCAAGGACGTGAAGGACCCGGAAGGACGGAAGTGGTCCCTCATCCCGATACGGGTCAGGGGCACCCTTGGCAAGCCGCGCGTCTCCGTCAAGTTCCAGGCCGAGGCGGTGGAAAAGATTATCGATAAAAATGTTCATGATAAGAAACTACGGAAGATTCTGAAGAAACTTTTCAAGTAATAAGAATTTCATCCTTCATGGAATCGGAAGACTGAATTGCCGTTTTTGAAAGAAGACGATCCCGCTGCGCTCCGGCACATGGTTTCGGAGGCCGCCGATATGTGCCGCCGGTTTCCCGCAGAGGGGATGTGAAGGGATTTTTGCCGCGAATCGCCTGGGGAGTCTTGTCAGCCAATCCTTTGTCATATATGATAAATCCTGTGAAATTGCCTGAAACAGCGAAAATTTTGGTTATTCGCCTTGGCTCTGTGGGGGATGTGGTGCGCACGCTTCCCGCCATCTCGGCGCTTCGGGCGTGTTATCCCCGAGCCACCATCGACTGGGTGATACAGGAGTTGTCGGCGGACGTGGTTCGTTCCGTTCGCGACGTCGATAATGTCATCGTCCTGCCGAGGAAACGCTGGGTGCGGATGATCCGGAAACCGGTCTTCTATCCGAGGCTCATCAAAGAGATTACTGGATGGATACGAGCGCTCAGGCGACGGAGATACGACACCGTCCTGGATTTTCACGGCATCCTGAAAAGCGGCATCATCGGGGTCGTAAGCGGCGCCGGGAGACGGGTCGGCTTCAAGAAGGGGTATTGCAAGGAGTTCAATTTCCTCTTCAACCGGATTCACGTGGATCCCGGGGACCCGCGACTGAACCGGGTTTACAAAAACCTTGAGATGGTTCACGCGGTGGGGTGCGACCTGCCGCTACCCAAGGTGTGGCTGACCCCGTCCGAAAAGGATTTCGAGAGGATAGACGCCTTTTGGAGTGAAATCTCGCCCGTCCGGTCTCCCGTCATTGCCATTCAGCCGAGCAGCAGCAAAAACACCGATTTCAAGCGCTGGTTTCCCGACCGCTACGCCCGCCTCTGCGACACCCTCGTGGAAACCCTGGGCGCCACCATTATCTTGACCTGGGGACCCGGCGGGAGAAAGGCGGTGGAGGAGATCCAGGGGCTCATGACCCAGCCGGCCCACATCGCCTGTTCCACCAGCCTGATGGAGCTTTCCGCCCTCTTCAAGCGGTGCGACATGTATATCGGCGGGGACACGGGCCCCATGCACCTCGCCTGTTTCTCCGGGCTTCCCGCCGTGGTCATCTACGGACCCACCGACGCCCGGGTGAACGCCCCCTACCCGCACAGCCTTCACCGCGTCGTGCGCGTGGATATCCCCTGCAGCCCGTGCCGTGACAAAACCTGCGTCCGCCTCGACTGCATGAAGATGATTACGCCCGAAATGGTCTTCAAGGAGGCCGTATCCCTCTGGGAAACGGCGCGTAAAATGGAGCCTTCCCCTTCGGTGGCGGGAAGGGAAGTGGCGGTCCGGTCGTGAGAATCCTTTTCATCTATCCGAATCTTCACGCCCAGATCGGCTTCAACTACGGGGTGGGCTACCTTTCCTCCTTCCTCAAGTCCCATGGCCACGAAACGGGGCTGTTGAACATCAACGACCGGCTCGGATACGACTTCGACCTGGACAGAATCCTAACCGACGTGCGCGCCTTTTCCCCGGATCTCATCGGATTTTCGGCCGTGACCAACCAGTATTCCTACACGAAGCGCATTGCCGAGGCGTTGAGACAACACACCCATGCCCCCCTCGCCATCGGCGGGGTTCACGCCACCATGGCACCGAGGGAGACCCTGGAGACGGGTCTCTTCGATTTTCTGTGCGTTGGGGAGGGAGAGCTGGCCATGGTGGACCTGGCGGACGCCCTGGAAAACGGGCGGGACGTCAGCGGGATTCCCAATATCTGGCATTACGACGGGGGAAAGATCCATCCCAACCCCGTCCGTCCCTTCCTCTCCCTGGAGAAGATACCCCCCATCGATTACACCATCTTTGACTTCCAGAGGATGATCGACGCGAAGAACGGCTGGGTGGGAATCATGGCCTCCCGGGGATGTCCCTTCCGGTGCAACTACTGTTTTAATCATAAGATCGTCGATATCTACCGGCGGGACACGGGCGTCAACATCCGGGACCTGCACTACCTGCGCCAGTATCCCATCGAGATGGTCATCGAGGACCTCAAAAGGCTCCTGAAGACTTACAAAAACATCAAGATGTTCATCTTTGACGACGACCTGTTCACCATGAACCGGGACTATGTCTTCGAGTTCTGCCGCCAATACCGTCGGGCTATCGACGTGCCCTTCGTCTGCAACGCCCACGTGCGCGTCTTCGACGAACCGATCGCCCGGAGCCTGAGTGAGGCGGGGTGCGCCATCGTCAAGTTCGGCCTTGAGAGCGGCAGCGACAGGATACGGCGCAAGGTTCTAAACCGCCCCATGCGGAACGAGGACATCGTCCACGCCTTCAAGATGGCGGACAAGTACGGCATCCACACCTCCGCCTTCGTCATGATCGGCCTGCCCCACGAGACGGTGGATGACCTCATGATGACGATAAAGCTGCTGGGCGCCATCAAGCCGGGCCGCTTCCGCTGGTCCATCTTCTTCCCCTTCGTCGGGACCCGGGCCTACGATATCGCCAAAGACGGGGGATTCATCGACTGGGAGAAGATGGAACGCCTGACCAACTTCACCGAGGCGTCGTGCCTCGATTTTGGCGAGTCGCAAAACCTGCTCATTGACAAACTGGCGAAGGTTTACCCCTGGTTCGTCAACGCGGAGACCGATTTCCCCTCCGCCGCCATGTATGAAAAGCTAACCAGCATGGTGCTTGCCATGGATAGAAAGGGCTGGGAAGAAGTCAAGGATGGGATGAGGGAGCTGGATACCGAAATCTCAAACACGCTGCTTGCCGCGAAAACCCCCCACTATTCCATTCGCTTCAACCCTTTCATGGGGGTGCGGGACGATTGGCTCGAGCGGGGCGAGGCGTGAAGCCAACCCCCGAAAGGATCATCGTCCGCCTGCCCAACTGGGTGGGCGACGTTGTCATGGCCACCCCCGCGCTCCTCTCTCTTCGGAAGGGATTCCCGAAAAGCCGTATTACCGTCATGGGGAAGGAAAACGCTCGCCTGCTCCTGGACGGGCTCGGCGTTTGGGACGACTTCCTGCCCTTCAACCGGCACGGCAGGGAGGCGGGGACCCTCAAGTTTCTCAAGGTGGCCAGCGAAATACGAAGAGTCCGTTACGACCTGGGCCTCATCCTACCCAACTCGCCAAGCGCCGCGATTCTTTTCGCCCTCGGCGGCGTGAAAAAGAGGATTGGGTACAACCGCCACGGCCGGGGCGCCCTCCTCACCCGGCCCTTGCCCGTGGAGCGGGAAAAGGGACGGTTTATTCCCGTTCCGATGATACGGTATTACCTGGGGTTGGTGGAGGCCGCGGGTGTTTCTCCCGTGACGGAACATCCCCTGCTCGCGGTTAAGGATGCGGCGCGCGCCTGGACGGACAAGCGGTGGCAAGACCTCGGCCTGGACGACGGCTCCCCCGTGGTGGCGGTCACGCCCGGGGCCTCCTATGGCCCGTCCAAGCAGTGGCTCCCGGAACATTTCGCCCGGGTATCCGACCTGCTGATGGAAAAACTGGGCGCTCGTAGCCTCTATCTCCCGGGGCCCGGCGAGGAGGCCCTCGTGGAGACGATTATCGGCCATTGCAAGCATCGTCCCCTTGTCCTATCCCCCTCCGAGACCCCCTTGGATCGGCTCAAGGCGATCATCGCGAAGGCCGATCTCCTCTTGACCAACGACACGGGACCCCGCCACATCGCCGTGGCGTTGCGGCGTCCCGTGGTGGTCCTCATGGGGCCCACAGATCCCAGATACACGGCCATGGCCCTCGAAGGGACCCGTGTTTTACGCGAGGAGATCGCCTGCAGTCCCTGCATGCTGAAGATCTGTCCCCGCGATCACGCCTGCATGCGCCTGATAAGCCCCGAAGAGACCTTCGAGGCCTGCCGGGAAATGCTCGCTCAACTTTAGCCCCGGCGTTCGGACTATAAAATTGACAAGATAAACAAAATTAAAACAAAAATTCCGCAAACAAATTCCACAAAACAGGCTTGACCGGAAGTGGGTAATTAGGCTGGTTTAGCGACGGATTGACATGGATTTTCAGATTTTTTTCTGCTCACGCCAAGGCGCGGAGAACGCAAAGAAAACATTAAAGTTGAGCTTCATTTTTCTCAGTCCTCCATCCTATATTTTTCCGCCAACATTTCATCTAAAACAAGTGGGGTCCCTAACTGATTGATTTTTGATTATAGGATTTTTTTCACTCTCATGGATGTTCTTGCTAGAGCGATTTGGCATTTTAATCTTCAAATTTCTTTGGGCAGCAATTTATAAGCCTTGAAGGATTTTTCCATTCTGTAGATTTTCAAGTGTTTGAATTCGGCTTTATGTTTTAGCGCCTTGGCAACTATTTCTGAGATTTTTGTGGCTCTGATACCTAAATATAGCTCCTTGATGGAAGATGGTGGAATCTCTACGTAATAATTTCCATCAGGATCTTGCTCATCCAGACTGGCCAAAAGTCGGACCTCTTGCTCATAGTACCAATTTCGCTCTTTCCGTCCTAAAACCTCACGGAATTTCCGCTCATATTCTTCTCGCGCTCGCTTACTAATTATAGGAATTGATGCCGTATAGGGAAGTAAAACCATCTCTTTTTTATATTCCACATTCACCAGGTTTTTGCTGTCGTCGACAAATTCATTTTCGTCCAATCCAACAACGATACCCTTATGCGTATCAGCGTAATGTGACCACATTTGAATGATGTCTGGATGTTTTGACAAGCAGGTGATTCCAAATTTTTTGTTAAAAAATTCCTCTACGACTCTAAGGGCATTTTCCTGCCCCTCAATCAAAAATTTTGAAACAACGGTCGCCATAGCTGTTGCTGAGTTTTTTTTATGAGGAATTCCCTGTTTTGTGAGTTCGTTAGCCCACTTTTTCATATACCGTGGCTCTTTCTCAAGCTCCGATTTTATCCTTTCAAACGCATTGGTATCATCCATTCCAAAAGCCAAATCGAAAGGATCGTTGAAATCGTTAACTTTCGAAGCTTTCAGCCTCAAGTTGACTAAAATGTCGAAGCCGTTTGTGTCGCAGTATTTGTAGAGCATGGTTAGTATTCCACGAATAATTTAAGATTTCTAAACAGAAAATCCTCCATTTTCCCCGTCTTGAGTATATTCGTTTTTATCGTTATTGTATTTCGCCCTTTTTTTAAATAGTCGCTTTTGATTTTAAATGTATCCACGTGCCAAGGATCGCCCACTGAAAAACTGCCAATCTCAAAATCATTGAAAAAAACTTTCCCACCTATCGTGTCCATATCATATACTTCAATGCTGAGGGTAACTTTTCGAGGCCTTTGCTTAAAAACAACTTCGTAGGTGTACTGATTTAAACCCGCATCTTTCTGAACGGGATAATCGGGTTTGTCATTATTTCCTACGTGAAGGGGTTCATTTTGTATCATGATTACTTCTGTAAAACTATTTTTGTTGCTTTTATTGGATATGGATATGCGATGCAATTTTTCAACAGACCTGTTATATAATGAGTGAGCAAGATCAGTTGTTAAAGTTATGATAAACCCTAAAATCATGAAAACAATAACTGCTAACAGAACTCGTTTTATCCCACCTTTTCTCCAAGTTTCAATTACGTATTCAACTCCTAACATTGTCATTCCTCCCGCCCCATAAAAGTCTTAGAATAAAACCTACTGATGCGAAGAGGTAAAGGCCGAGTATGTAATAGTCTAAATAGATTAAAAATAGATGTGTATTTCCAAGGATTATGCTCCTGATACCCCAAACGCCGATAATAAAACTGACAATATTAATGAAGAATTTATCTGTAGAAGATTTGAAACCAATATATTGTGCTGCAAATAATGCAAACAACCCCATAAGTATGGTAAGCAATTTTAAGAATTTAGGCCGCTCACCTATAAGGATAAAGCTATCTTCATAATTACAAAATCCTTTTACAATTTTATAACTTTTTTTATAACTCATATATGGTGGTATCGTTAAGTTATTACTAATCTTTTTTAATTCTAAGTCATTGGGTTTTCTTAAAAACAAGTTATTGATTAAATTTTTTATATGTATGACTTCAATTCCCTTGTTGGTTAAGTTCAAAAATTTCTTTTTTTTTCCAACTTCTTCATATGCATAACATTTCACAATACCTGCAATGATATAAGAATCGAAAGGATAATATTCAGGGTTCCCAATGGCTCGAAAATTTACAGAAACTGAAGGAGGTAAATTTTTTGAAAACTTTAGTTTTAATCTAGCAAAACCTAGTCTCATTTCTTTTAAAGCTACGACTGGGAATAGACTTTCTCCCATATCATAAAATATTAATTTCGAATAATGAAGGGTTTTCCCAAGTGGCTTACCAAGTCCTTCGCTCAAAGTTAAGCGGCCTTTAATAATTTTATTATCCGTATCAAAATTTGTAATTGTTAATTTATAAATAATATATTTTTGTATTCTATCATCCATATCTAATATTTCTAATCTCCCTTTATATTTCTTATGATGTCTAAAGTCATAACTTAAGTTATAGTAAAATAATCCAGTCATTATAAATACAATTAACATTACAATAATTTTTCTTGTTTTCTGCTTATAGTAAAATATGCGGATTTTTCGTATAATATATTTAATTGAGGAAAAATATTCCCAAAATTGAAATGTCATTTGGTTTTTCCCTCCACGTTGGAGATCTCTTTTGCTTTTAGGTCATACAGCTCATAAATCAGGGTATCAATCTGTTTTTCGTGACGCGGGACTTCAGGGCTATCAGGGTCGGCAAGGATTTTTTCTACCAAGGAAATAATGGAATATTTTTTATTATCTGGGGTTTCCGCAACTGGAATCTGTTCTACATACATGGGTTTAAATTCTAAAAATCCTCCTGATCTGACTGCGGCTTGCAGGGCAATGACCCATTTACAAATGATGGAATTTAAGAGACCAAGAAGATAAAGATCGTTCCCAGGAATGATATTAGCCGGCGCGCTTATATAGGCTCTTGAATAATCCATCGTAAATTGGGGGGAAGTCGCAAGATTGCCCCAAGTAATCTTCGGCTTTTCAAACTCCCTGTAATAGGCGCAAGATCTTAGTTCCCACCAGAATTTTCCTTGATCGTCGCGTTTCTTTAGCTTCTTTCTCCATTGCGAGAGATGATTGTAGATTGCTGGATAAGTCAGGCTGAAGATTTTTTCCGCCTTGATTTCCGTGTTGGCTTGAGTCCAAGGCCAATCTTTATTCGCGCTGCTTGGAATATTAATCACGTAAAGCCCTGCCCACTGCGCTTTCCAGCGTTTGATGTCTTTCCCGCGAAGCCATGGTTTTATCAGTTCTTCGCTTTTGGGGTCCCTTTCTATCAATCTGTTCCTGGTGGATTGATCTATGATGAACGCCTCGTTCAGACCCGTTTTAATTCCATAATAAAATCGCCCTTTCACGTATTCTTTTAGCGGTATTCCTTTCCCTTTAAGTTTTTTCATAAGGGCAAGGACTTCAGGCCTTTCAAGATTCCAACCTTCGTGCTTGAGGTCCGACACCTTGATTCGAAAGGCAATCCGCGAAAGTGTGTTTTCAATTTGATTTATCTGTTCTTTGTTTGTGAAAGTCGCGGCAAGGGTGTTTTCGTTTTCTCCCGGCCTTCTTTTTTCCACCAGAATGATGGACGGATAGGTGGTTGCTTCGAAAATGGGAAGATCTCCAAAGTCTATAATCACTTTCGGGGTAACATCCATGGAGAGAAGGTCCCGTGTTTTCTCGCCGTATTTCGCCCGCATGAACTTGTTCGGGGCAATAAAGCAAAGGTGCCCGCCGTCGTGAAGGATCTCAATTCCTCTCTTGTAGAAATAGGTGTATAGATCGGCCGTTCCGCAGAAAAAACTGCCAAACCTTTCCTTGAGCATCGTTTTTTGCGCCTTGATGGCTTCCTGCCGAACATAAGGCGGATTGGCAATGACCACATCAAAGCCGTCTTTTCTATGAAACACCTCGGAAAAATTTATAAGGAAATCGAAATCAACCTTAAAGCCGGCTTTTGAAATTTGTGTGAAAAGATGGTGAATTTCGTTATCTATCAATGATTTTAGTTTTTTCTTCTCGTCCGGGCGTGTCTCACTAAAATATTTTTCTTTTAATTCTTCTATCTTATCGAGTCCGCTTGGTCTTAAACCACATCCCGACAACGAATCCCCGCGCGCGATTTTATAATCCAAGTTCGGCAGGGTTTTGATGTTTTTGATATCTTCCTCATCCACCACCAACGAGAGCCATAACCGCAATTTCGCGATTTCCACCGCGCCCGGGTCGATATCCACGCCATAGAGGGAATGCTCGATGCATCGGCGCTTGAAGGCATAGGGGGACCGGTCATGGGCCTGGATGAAGTTGGACAGGACATTCCTAATCTTGACGATTTCGTGCATCATCCCCACGGGAAAGGCCCCGGAGCCGACCGCCGGGTCGCAAACGGTGATCTCCTCCAGTTTCCGATCAATCAGCGTGGCGTTGTTTCGAATGCTTTCGGGCAATTGATAGGAATAGGTGCTGGTCTCCCTCCCTTCGCTAATCACCCGATCTTCATTTTCGCCGACCTGCTCCCCGAGGTGAACAAAGAATTCGATGTCTTTTTTCGGAACCCTGACGCCTCCGAGGCTTGCCTGCAACTTTGGTTTTCCCCGGTCTTTCTTGCTAAACATTTCTACCTGTTTTTCCCCGAGTGTCACGTATCCTTTTAGGGACTCGTTCAGGGCGGCGTCGAGATAGTGAATTAAACTCTGCTGGCACATGTAATGCACAATTTCACGCGGGGTGTAATAGACGCCATACTGCTTGTTGAATTTTGTTTCCTCGCCTTTCTTGCCGTTTTTCAAAGCCCTTTTATATGCCTCGAAATTGTCCGGGCGGATGGCATTGAATTTTTCATAGGCCTTGCCCAAAAGTTCCGGGTCGATGGCCACCTCTTTTTCCAACGGTTCGTCTTCACTGACCGTGAAATTGTAGCGATCAAAAATATCGAGGATGCCATTCCCTTCATCTCCTTCCTTTGTCGGATTATTGTTTGAAAAGAGGTGGTCGGGAAGCAGAATGTCCGTGTGCACCCAATCATAATCGCCGATGGGATCAAAAAGCCCCCCGTTGAGAAAGGGGATTTTACAGTTAAAGCGGCTGTAGAAGTGACCGTCACGGGGACGGCGCAGCGCTTCGTAAAAGAGGGGCTCGAGGATATCATTGAAGAAATTGTCATAATCCCCATGTTTCTTTTCAAAAAGCTCCCGCAGAAACCTCTTGGAGCCGGTTCCCCACGGGGCATCCCGCCCCACGCCGAACCAGCCTTTTTTCTGCAGAAAGTAGAGAAAAACGATCTGCCCCAGCAGTTTCTTGGCAAAGTTGACCGTGTCCACGCCCTTTGCATGAAAATCATCGCGAATCTTCTCGTCGCTTTTTACCACCCGGTCCAAGGCCTCCTTCACGCGGATGAAAAGATCCCGGTATTTTTCGAAGAATTCCTTGGTGACTGTTTCAATATTGAAGGCCTCTTCCAGTTCCGCGAGAGTGGGAGCCTGTTCGTCATTGACCAGGATTTTCACCAAGCGGCTTTGGGCGGTATGGCTGGATTCGTTCGCGCCCACGAGGAAAGACCAGCGCCGGG
The DNA here is from genome assembly GCA_026986155.1 of bacterium. GTDB lineage: Bacteria > Desulfobacterota > S145-22 > S145-22 > S145-22 > JAOZMY01. The sequence goes on along the minus strand of JALSPC010000195.1, from coordinate 4,343 downwards.
CGGGAGAGAATTTTTCCCGCGCTGTGTATTTTCCGGCCTTGGTCTGAACAAACTCATAATCCATTTTAACGAGGGAAAACCGCCAGTCCTGCCTGTTGGGAGGGACAAAGGCAAACAGGCCGGCGTGTTTCCTTCCCCTGTCCGCGAGATACCTTCCGGCAAAGTTTCTTTGGGTGACACGCGCCCGGTCGATGGAGACATTTTTTTGAAGATACGCGATGATGATATCAATCTTTTTACCATCCGGATCGGTATAGGTGCCAAGGCGTTCATAGGTTTTTATGACCTTGCGAAACATCTCTTTGACATCGCCGCGCGCGTGAAAGGCCTTGCGCTCGTCAATGTGATTCAAAAATTCCCTTATAAAATGGAGAAAACGGCCTTTTTCAAAGGGTTGCTCGAAGGTGCTTTCTATCAGAATGCGAGCCTGGACTTTATTCATGATTCATTCCAGCGTTTTTTTCGCGGTTGATACGGGTAAGAGCGTTATTTTTAATTTTATCCGCCAAAAAGTTTAATATGTTCTTTTTTTCTCCTATCTCCCATGAATCAACTCTCTATGAAGTATTCGGACAAAATCACTTCCCGTTTCCCGGTTGCCCTGGGATTTCGTTCGGCATAGTGCCGTTCGAGGAAACGGGGGGAAATATGGGTTTGAAGCGTCGCCAGAACCTTGAGCGGATTTAACACTTCGTGATTCAAGGCGTTTAACGCGGAGAGCGTTTCCTTGACGCTCTGCTTCGGAATACCGCCCTCGTCTATTTGAAGGATGACCTTTCCGAGATAATCCTCCTGGTCCTCGGTCAGGGGCTGGGTGTTTCGAAGGGTCGCTTTCAGGATTTTCAGGACCTGGGAGGCGCTGTCCCGTCCGCTTCGCTTTTTTGGCTCAATCACGTCTTCCGTGGTAGCCTCAATAAATGCCAGCTTGTTTTTATCCAGCAGGGGGTAAAAATCATGAACCGGGAGTTTCTTCTTTTCGGTATCCACCCCGCATTCAAGGATTTCCGCCGTCGTCATAAAATCCATCTCCCGGGCATCAGAATCCGGAGATGAAATAAAAAACTTCTGAATTTTTCCCCGCCTGAAATAGGTAACACAGGCATCCTGCCTGTGGTCGGCTTCAGGCTGGGAGGCCTGAGTCACGCTTGACCGCGCCGTGCGGGCTTTCTTGGGAAGGCGCTTTATCTTTTCGAAAAGGTCCGGAGACTTTTCACGGATTTCACTTATCACGTGAAGATATTTCAGCTCGCTTTCTTCCTCGCCGTCTTCCCCGGTCAGGGTTTTCTTTGAGATCAAGCGGTTGAAAAGTTCGTGCGATCCGATAGGTTCCCCCTCCGTCAGCAGGGCCGCGTCTCCTCCGAGCAACGTTAAAAAGGCATTGATTTTGGCTTCCGCCGCTTCCTTGAGTTTAATCTGGTCGTTGGATTGACGGGTCGGGAAGAAATTGAAGGTGTGGATGGTGTCAAAAGGGGTATCCACCCGGTTGATTCGCCCAACCCGCTGCATCATTCGGGTTGGGTTCCATGGGATGTCATAGTTGACAACCACATTTGCCCTGTGCAGGTTCACGCCTTCCGAGAGGACTTCCGTTGAAACAAGGATACGGTAATCATCCTTTGGGTGGCGCACCTTGGCGTCAAAGTTGTCAATGACCTTGTCCCGGGTAGATTTTCCCGAGCTCCCCGTGAAGCAAAGGGTTTCTTCGGGAAAATGGCGATTGATGTTCGTGTTGAGATATTCCGCCGTCTCTTTCGATTCCGTGAAGATAATGAGCTTGTTTTTCTTCAAAATAGGGTTTGTCTTGAGTTCGTCCAGAAACTTCAACACCTTGGGGTCGCGATGAACCATCTCCCAAAGGGATCTGATGGATTTCAAGATCTTGTAGTCGCTTTCCAAATCAGCGATGAAATCTTCCCGGAATTCATCACTGCTGTATCGTTCCGCCTTTTCCTCGTCAATCAGTCTTTGGATGGCTTCGTCGTTATCTCCTTCAAGGAGTTCAAAAATTTTGTAGATATGTTTTTTGCTGATGTATACGTTTCCTTTTTTGAATTCATTGATAAAAATTTCATAAGAATGAATGAACCTCTCCAGGGAATTGCGAAAGGCGTAAAAGCTGCTTTCCAGTCGCTTGATGAGAAGAATCTTCATGAACCTTCCCATGTTCCGCTGGGACTGACGCGTGAGCTGGTCAATGGCGCCCTTGTAATATAGAAGGGGTTTGTAACGGGCATAGGTAAATTTTGTGGAAAAGAGCTCAATCGTTTTATCAAAAATCCTGTTTTCCTCTGTGTTGAGCTGGTAATAGAGTGGCTCAGGCGCGGCGACTTCAGGAAATTTCAGGTTTTGCGTTTTGAAATCCCGCTCAAAATACTTCACGATCTCGGAACGGGTTCGCCGAACCATCAGGTACTTGAGGACTTTCTCGCGAATTTCCCGGGCGTTTTCCTTGACGGTCTTGATGTATTCATCATAATCGCGCTGCCTGTCCAGTTTCGTCAGCCTTTTTTCCAGACGGGTGAAAAACCCTTCCAAATCCGGGAGATTGGGCAGGGTGCTTTTTCTCGATTTCTGGAAGAGTTTAATCTGGCTGAGGATATCCCGTGGCGTATTGTTATAAGGTGTGGCCGTAACAAGAATCACGCGCTTTCCCCGGCATATCTCCGCCAGTTTCTCGTAGGTAATATTCGTCTCCGTCCGGAAACGGTGGGCCTCGTCAATGATGATGTTTTTATACTTTTCGGGATCGGCTCCCAGGATATCATCAAGTTTTCCGATGGATTTGAAGTCGGCCGGCACCCGGAAATCGGAAAAGACATTCCGCCAGGAGCCGGGATTCCTTTCATCGAGCAACGCCGGGGGCGCGATAACGAGGGTTCGGCCATCAAGCTGGCCTGCCAGCATCGCGGATATGTAGGTTTTCCCCAGGCCCACAACGTCGGAAATGAAAACACCGCCATACTCCTCGAGAATTTTCTTTGCGTTCAACACGGCCTGTTCCTGGTATTCCAATTTCTTGAAATTCGAGGGGAGATATTTCGCGAAAACCTCATCGGAACGGCTGAGTTCATCCTTGAAATATTCGTAGAGAAACTTCAGGTAAAGTTCGTAGGGCGTGATGTTCCGGTTCAGCCATGTTTTGCTTTCAACCGTCTGGATGTATTTCTCACTTACATCCACGCTATTGGCCCAGAGCTCATCAAACTTTTGGCGGGCAAATTCATAGTCCGCGCGATTTTTGAGCTCAACGTTGAATTCAAGATTGTCATTCAATCCCGACTGGGTGAAATTGCTGGAACCGGTGATGACCCGGCCGATGTCCCGATCCCCCTCGGCAAAAGTCATGATGTAGAGCTTGGCATGGATGTTTCGGGCGGGGTAGGCGCGAATCTCAAGTTTTTTATCACGGATCCACCGGATGAATGTGGTAACGCCTTCTTCCACATCCCTGCTGTCTGCCGAATTCTCCATCTCTTTTTCGACAAGGCCTTCATACATTTCTTTTGTTTCGGCGTGGGAGAATTGGAGGGATTGAAAGGCAGGTTCCCGGGCCTCCGTCAGGAGATCGAGGACCGTCGGATTGGCGCTGATGCCGATTAGAATTCGGATTTTTTCTGTTGCTACCAGAGATTTATAAATGGCGTGAAAACCGCTCGTATAGAAATACCCAACGAGACAGTCAAAAAACTTGGTGTCCTTGATAAGAACCTGGAATCTTTCCTTGAGATTCCGTTCTTTTTCATTCGTGATGAAAGTCAGGTCCGTATGTGTCACACGCGCCTCAAAAGTTGGAGAAGTTTGGCTTATTTGTTTGTTTATCCATACCACAAAATTTCCCAAATGTCAATAGCGACTGGCGGGAAAAGAAGCTGTATTTTCCCTGTCTTCGGAGTGATTTCAATGTATTGTAGCTCATTTGTTCTTCTTTCTTGCATTTATTGATTTTTCAAAATACTGTCCAATTTTAACCTGGGGGTTTTACTTCAGCCTTCGGGCTTATACCTTCAGGCCTATTGCTTTCATCTCCCACCTTTTCTTTCCCCCTGTTTTCCTGGTATGGAAAGACATGGGCAAAACGCGAAGAAGGGACTCCCGTCCCTTTGAATTACTCTACCGGAAGTATGACGCTTGGTACAACGCGGAGCCGGGAAGGTCACTTTTCGCCATTGAGAGCCGAGCCCTCCGGCGGGTCATGGAGGAGTTATCGAACAGGATTGCCCTGGAAATCGGGGTGGGGTCCGGGCGGTTCGCCGCGGCGCTCGGGGTTCGGTTCGGCCTGGATACCGCCATCCGTCCCCTCGAGCTGGCGCGCAGGAGGGGAATCGTCTGCGCGGCGGGGGAGG
>JALSPC010000194.1 GCA_026986155.1 bacterium | reverse complement strand
GCGGCAGGGCATCATCGACGCGGGAATCGGGCGCCGGATCATGGAGACCCTGAAAGAGATTATGGGGGAGCTGGACGCGGGGACCTTTCCCTTCGATGCCGCCTCGGAGGACATCCACATGGCCATTGAGGCCCGCTTGTTGGAGAAGATGGGGCCCGAGGGCGGGGCCCTTCACACGGCGCGAAGCCGGAACGACCAGGTGGCCACGGACCTTCGCCTCTACGTGAAGGCGGAGATCGGGGAGATCCGGGAACTTCTCCGGGGTCTCATGGCGGCCTTCACCGAAAAGGCCAGGGAGCATATCGACCTCATCCTGCCCGGGTTGACCCACCTTCAGCACGCGCAGGCGGTCCGGTTTTCCCACCATCTCATGGCCTACGTGGAGATGTTGCACCGGGACGAAGAGCGCCTGGCGGACGCGCTGAAACGGATGGATTTCTGTCCCCTGGGAAGCGGGGCCCTCGCGGGGACGACCTTCCCCATCGACAGGGAGTTCGTGGCGGAGCGGCTGGGATTCCGCGGAGTGACGCGAAACAGCATGGACGCCGTATCCGACAGGGATTTCGTTGTCGAGTTCCTTGCCTGTCTCTCCCTCGTCATGGCGCATCTTTCCAGGTTTGCCGAGGACCTCATCCTCTGGAACAGCCTATATTGGCACCTCATCGAGCTGCCCGACGAACTTGCGACAGGCAGCAGCATGATGCCCCAGAAAAAGAATCCGGACGGGGCGGAACTCATCCGGGGGAAGAGCGGCAGGGTCTTCGGCCACCTGACGGCCATGCTGACGGTTCTCAAGGGGCTTCCCATGACCTACAACCGGGACCTGCAGGAAGACAAGGAACCCCTGTTCGATGCCGTGGACACGACCCGGAGTTGTTTACGCGTGGCCACGCTTCTGGTAAAAGGATTGAGACCGTTACCGGATGAAATGGCGAAGGCCACCCGGCGGGGGTATCTCCAGGCCACGGACCTGGCCGACTACCTGGCCCGAAAGGGCCTTCCCTTCCGCCAGGCCCATGAAGTGGTGGGCCGGATCGTTGCCCATGCCATCGCCGAGGGGAAGAATCTCTCGGAGATGCGCCTGGAGGAGATGAAACGCTTCTCGCCCCGGTTCGGGGAGGACGTGTTCGAGGTCCTTTCCGTGGAGAGGGGCGTTGATCTGAGAAATGGAACCGGCATGACGGGACGGGAGGCGGTCCTGGCGCACATCGCCCATGCCGAGGAACACTACTTGAAGAGCAAGGAGGCGTAGATGGAGACGAGAGGGATGTTGCGAATGCGATCCTGCGCGGTGATTGGGATCGTGATGCTGGCGTTTGTCATGGCGGGGTGCGGAAAAAAGATGCGTCCCATCCCGAAGGATGCCACGGTTCCGAGGGCGGTGAAGGAGCTTAGGGCCGTGAAGACGGGCCCGGTCATCCGGCTGAGCTGGGAGGCGCCCGTCAAGGATCTTAAGGGAAGGAAACTTCATAACCTCGCCGGTTACAAAGTCCTGCGGAAGGTCATCAAGCCGGGGAGCAACGACTGTATCGATTGTCCCGGGGGATTTACGCAGGTGGCCGTCCTGGACCTGGACCACCCGGTGAATTTCCGCGAGAAAGACGACATGGCCTACTGGGAGGACAGGGATCTCCTGAAAAAGGGTGTTTACGTCTATCGTGTGGTGCCTTTCAACAAGGACGGCTACGATGGGGCCATCTCCGGCTACGTCACGGTGAAAGTGGACTGAGATGAACGCGTTCAACTACCGTGAAAGACAGCTCTACGCGGAGGACTGCAAGGTCTCCGACATCGTTGCCGAGGTGGGAACCCCGCTCTACATCTACAGCCGGGAGACGCTGGAGCGCCACTTCAGGGTCTTCGACCAGGCCCTAAACGGCCTGGAACATATCATATGTTTTTCCGTGAAATCCAACTCCAACCTGGCGGTCCTTCGTCTGTTCGCGAACTTGGGCGGCGGGGCGGATATTGTCTCCGGGGGGGAGCTTTTTCGCTGCCTGAAGGCGGGGATGGACCCGGGGCGTATCGTCTTTTCCGGCGTGGGAAAAACGACGGACGAGATTCGTTACGCCCTCGCCTCGGGTATTCTCATGTTCAACGTGGAATCCGAGATGGAACTGGACCGGATTCAGGAAGTAGCCTCCGCAATGGGAAAAGTGGCCCCCATCTCCTTTCGCGTCAACCCGGACATCAATCCGAAAACCCATCCTTACATCTCCACAGGCCTTAAGAAGAACAAGTTCGGGGTCGAGGTGGACCGAGCCGTGGCGCTCTACAAGAAGGCCGCCCGGATGAACGCCATCCGCATCCTCGGGATCGATTGCCATATCGGGTCGCAGCTGACCACGCTCAGCCCCTTCGAGGAGACCGTCCTGAAACTGCGCGAGATTGTGGAGGAGCTCCAGGAAGAGGGGATTCCCATTCGTTGGATCGACCTGGGGGGCGGCCTGGGCATTACCTACCGGGATGAAGCCCCGCCGTCCCCGGAGGCCTACGCGGATACGGTTCGGCGGGCGGCCTCCGGGATGACACAGGGATTCATCTTCGAGCCGGGACGGGTCATGGCGGGCAACGCCGGGATTCTGGTGACCCGGGTGCTCTACGTCAAGCGGGGTCCCGTGAAGACCTTCATCATCGTCGACGCGGGGATGAACGACATGGTGCGTCCCAGCCTTTACGATGCCTACCAAGAGATTCGACCTGTCGTGGAGACGGACCGGAAGATCATGGCGGACGTGGTGGGACCTATCTGCGAGTCGGGGGACTTCCTCGCCAAGGAGCGGGAGGTTCCGGACGCGGAACCGGGGGACCTGTTGAGTGTCATGAGCGCGGGGGCCTACGGGTTTACCATGGCGTCCAATTACAATTCGCGGCCAAGACCCGCGGAGGTCTTGGTCAATGGAAACGAATTTTTCGTGATCCGGGCAAGGGAAACCTTTGAGGACCTCGTCCGGGGAGAGCGGATTCCTCCCTGGCTGTCATAGGAGCTGCGAGTGAAGAAGGCGAACGAGATTCGATTCACCAAAATGAGCGGGAGCGGGAACGATTTTATCTTCATGGACGGGATGGACGGATCCTATTCCTGGGTTGACAGCATGTGGGTGCGGCAGGTATGCCAGCGCGCCCTCTCCGTAGGGGCCGACGGGCTCGTCGTGCTGGAGAAGGACCCGCGTTACGATTTCACCTGGCGGTTCTTCAACAGCGACGGCACCATCGCGGAGATGTGCGGCAACGCGAGCCGGTGCGCCGCCCGATTCGCCTACGAGAAGGGGATCGCCGGTTCCACCATGACCTTTGGAACCCTTGCCGGGCCCATCAGGGCGGAGGTTCACGGGAAACGGGCCAAGGTCCAGTTGACGGAGCCGCGCCTTTTTGCTTCCGACCTGGCTATAGAGGTGGACGGAAGGCCGTATCGCCTCTTTTACATCGACACGGGGGTGCCCCACGTAGTCCTGGAGGTGGAGGACCTGGAGGGCTTTCCCCTCGTGGAGGTGGGTCGGAAGATACGCTTTCACGAGAAGTTCTCGCCCGCGGGAACAAACGTGAACATCGCGAAGGTGACGGGGGACAACGCCCTCGCCCTCCGCACCTATGAGCGGGGGGTGGAGGACGAAACCCTCGCCTGCGGGACGGGATCCGTGGCGGCGGCTTTGATGTTGTCCATGAAGCGGGGATTCACCCCGCCCGTTTCCGTCCGGGCGGCCAGCGGGGAAACGCTCACCATCTCCTGGGAGGGGAACGTGGGCACCTGGGCGCCGGTCTATTTCGAGGGGGAGGTCCGGTTCATCTACGAGGGAGTGCTCCACCCGGAGGCCATCCAGGAAACGCCGGGAAGGAAACTTTAAAAAGACGAGAAGGGGGAATCATGATATTCGAGGGAAGCATGGTGGCAATCGTGACGCCGTTCAAGGACGGGCGTCTCGATGAAGCGGCCTTCAAAAACTTGATTGAATGGCATATCGAAAGCGGGACGGACGTCATCGTCCCGTGCGGAACCACGGGGGAATCGGCGACCCTGTCTTTCGAAGAGCACGACCGAGTCATTGAGCTGGCGGTGGAAACGGTGAACGGCCGGGTCCCGGTCATGGCCGGGACAGGGTCGAACAACACCACGGAGGCCATCCGACTCACGAGGGACGCCAAGGCCGCGGGGGCGGACGGGGCCCTTCTCATCACCCCGTATTACAACAAGCCCACCCAGCAGGGGCTCTATGAGCACTACGAGGCCATCGCGAGGACGGTCGACTTTCCCATGGTTCTCTACAACGTGCCCGGCCGCACGGGCCTGAACATGCTGCCGGAGACCGTGGCGCGCCTGTCGAAGATCGACGTCATCGTGGGCGTGAAGGAGGCGACCGGATCCCTCCGCCAAGCCTCGGAGATCATCGCCCTTTGCGATGACGATTTCGCCGTCATCTCCGGGGACGACTTCATCAACTTTCCTCTGCTTGCCGTGGGAGGCAAGGGGATGATCTCGGTGACGGCGAACGTGATACCGGGCGACCTGGCGGCCCTTTATGACGCCTGGAAGGCGGGCGATGTTGCCAGGGCGCGGGAACTCCACTATAAAACCCTTCCGCTGCACCAGGCCATGTTCTACGAGACCAATCCCATCCCCGTGAAGACGGCCCTGGCGAAGATGGGGAAAATCGCCCACGAATTGCGGCTGCCGCTGTGCCCCCTGTCGGAAGCGAACGACAGGAAGCTGGAGGAAGCGCTCAAGAAATACGGCCTGCTGGAGAACTGAACGGTGAATATTTTACAGGCCATCGGCAATACGCCGATGGTCAAGATAAGAAAACTCACGACCGCCCCCATCTATGCCAAGGCGGAGTTTTTAAACCCGGGCGGAAGCATCAAGGACCGGGTGGCCCTCCACATGATCGAGACGGCCGAGAAAAACGGCCGCCTGAAACCGGGGTCCGTTATCGTGGAACCCACCTCGGGCAACACGGGGATCGGCCTCGCCTTCGTGGGGGTCCAGAAAGGGTACCGGGTCCGTATCGTCATGCCGGAGAACATGAGCGAGGAGCGAAAGAAGATTATCCGCGCCTTCGGGGGGGAACTGGTCCTGACGCCCGCGGAGGAGAGCCTGACGGGGGCCATCGAGAGGGCCGAGGCGCTCCAGCGGGAGGACTCGCGGGTTTTCGTCCCCCAGCAGTTCGAGAACCCCGCTAATCCGGAGATCCACTACCTCACCACGGCAAAGGAGATCTGGGAGCAGATGGAGGGCGAGATCGCCGCTTTCGTGGCGGGCGTGGGCAGCGGCGGGACCCTGGCGGGCGTGGGAAAGTTCCTGAAGGAGAAAGACCCCGGAATCCACCTGGTGGCCGTGGAACCCAAGAACAACTCGGCGATCCTCGGCGACGAGCCGGGCCTGCACCAGATCCAGGGGATCGGCGACGGATTCGTGCCCAAGATCCTCGATGTCTCCATCATCGACGATGTGGTGACTGTCACCGACGAAGATGCCATCGGCACCACGCGCCGCCTGGCGAGGGAAGAAGGCCTGCTGGTGGGGACCTCTTCGGGCGCCAACATATGGGCGGCCATGGAGATAAGCAAGCGGATCGCGGGAAACGTTGTTACGGTGCTGCCGGACCGCGCCGAGCGGTATTTCAGCACCAGCCTGATATAGGATATAGAAGGAGGGGGATATGGTATCGGTCATCGTTTGCGGGGCGGGGGGACGAATGGGTGGACGCATCATCACCCTTTTGTCTCAAACGGACGGGGCGCGGCTCGCGGGGGCCGTGGAGCGTCCCGATCACCCCCTGGTGGGGAAGGACATCGGAAAGGCCCTGGGCCTGGGGCCGTTGGGCGTCCAGGTGGTGGACGACCTCTCCAAGGCCTTAACCGCGGGGGACGTGGTCATCGATTTCACCCACATCGACAGCGCCCTTAGGCACATCGAGATGGTCATGGACGCGGGCAAGGCCATCGTGGTGGGGACCACGGGCTTCGAGGCGTCTCACATGGAGAAGGTGAAGACGTGGGCGAAAAAGGGGAAGTGTCTTATCGCCCCCAACATGAGCGTGGGCGTGAACCTCCTCTTCAAACTGGCCTACGAGGTGGCGCGCACCCTGGGAGACGACTACGACGTGGAGATCCTGGAGGCCCACCACAACCAGAAAAAGGACGCCCCCTCGGGAACGGCCATGAAACTGGGCCGGCAGGTGGCCAGCGCCCTGGGCCGCGACCTCTCTAAGGTGGGCGTTTACGGCCGGCAGGGGATGGTGGGCGCGCGGACGAAAGAGGAGATCGGGATGCAGGTCATCCGCGGCGGCGACATCGTGGGCGAGCATACCGTCTTCTTCATCGGCACCGGGGAGCGCATCGAGCTGACCCACCGGGCCATGAGCCGGGACAACTTCGCGCGCGGGGCCATCCGGGCCGCCCTCTGGATCGTCGACCAGCCCAACGGCTTGTATGATATGCAGGACGTCCTGGGGCTGAAGGAGGGGTAACCTGCCGGAGGAAATCCCTCCTTCCCGGGGAGACGGGTCGTCCCGTTACTGCTTCACGTAGAGTTTCCCGCCGAAATAGTATTCACGCCAATAGGTCTTTCCGTTTTCTACGTGGACCTGGTAGGAAAGCGTGTCCGAGCTCCCGTCGCGGGAGGTGTAGAAAATCGTTCCCGCCCGTGGGGTGCCCTGCGCGCGCCAGCTTCCCTCGTCATTGGCCGAGCGCCCGTATCCCCAGTTCGTCTGGCCGGAAGCGCTATTACCCGCGGCGAAGTCGCTGTAGTAGCTGTAACGCCCGTCTCCCGTGAGAACGATAACGGTTTGTCCGCTCGACCGGATGTCCTTCCAACGTCCCACCAGCTCCGGGTAGACCTTTCCCGCGGGCGCGGCGCGGCGCGTCTGTCCCGTCTGTTTTATGAAAAGGGCCCGAGCGCCGTTGGGAAAGGTGATGACCAGCCCCCTGTTCGTGAAGGCGTAGGGATAGACGAACGTCTTTCCGTCTGCCTGCACCGTGATCCTGTCCCGGGTGGCGGTGTAGATGGCCGGGGCGCCGTTGAAGGTGAGCCGGTTTTTCGATAAGAAATTGAGAAAGAAGTTCCCATTCGCCGTCCTGCAAACCCAGCTTCCCAGAAGGGAAGGGAAGGAACCCGGCTGTCCCTGGGAGCGTTTGCGTGTCGGGGGTTCCCCAAATCGGAGCGTTCCTTGGCCGTTTCCTCCCGCGGCGGGCGGCGCTGGTTTGACGCCCGCGCGCGGTCTCACCCGGGGGACGGGCTGGAACCTTATCACGGTATTCTGTTTTTTCGGGTTGAGAAGCGTGAAGAGAAGGATCTTTCCCTCGAAATGTGCCTCGAAAGGGGCGCCCTTGTCACCGATCCTACACTGCCCCGTGACGACGTCGTCCCGCGCCTGGCCGACCACCAGGAACTTGGCCCCCGTAGTGCTGGTGAGCTGTCCCGAGATCTTTCCCGCTTGATCCTGCGAAAGAGATAGGGTGATGGTGGCCTTGGGAGACTTGTAGGCGTAGGTTCCAGAAAAAACCGTGGCTCCTGCCACGGAGGTTAGGCAAAAGGACGTAAAGAGGGAAACGAGCCAGAGACACATTTTTTTTCTGCTCACTATTTTCTCCTTCTGGGGTTGGGGGTAAGGGTTTAAATATTCCCGCGGCGCCTGCGGGAAGACGGAGCCGATTCCCCTGAAACGTGAATTACAGGAGGAGCCTTTCGGCTGTTCCGAGGATGATCCGCGCGCCGCGGACGAGGTCCTCGATGGCGACGAACTCGTTAAAGGCATGCGCCTGGGCGATCTGGCCGGGACCGAAGGTGACGGCGGGAATCCCCGCGTCGTTGATGAAATTTCGCACGTCGGTGGAGTAGGGAGTGCCCCAGATCTCCGCTTCCTTGCCGGTGACCGCCTCGATTTCACGGGCGAGGATTCCAACCTGGGGCAGGTCGGGAGAGATTTCGGCCGGCTCGTAGAGTCGGGTGACCTCGAGACGGGCCGAAAACGCCGGGTCCATGGATGCGAGACCTGTCAGGATCTGATCGATTTCCTCCCTGACCGTCTCCACCGGTTCGTCCGGGTTCATCCGGCGGTCCAGGGTGACCGTCAGGGATTCCGGCACCACGTTCTCCTTGGTCCCGGACCGGAGGATCGTCATGGTGCATTTCGCCGGCCCGCAGAGGGGATGGACGCGTTTCCGGATCTTTTCGTCGTAGGCCTTTATCGCCTTTCCCAGGGTGAGGAACTGGTCGATGGGATTGATGCCCTGCTCCGCGATGGAGCAGTGGGCCGGCTTGCCCTTCAGGGTGATTCGGAGCCAGGCGAGCCCCTTCTCCGCCACGCCCAGCTTGAACCCCGTCGGCTCCAGGACGATGCCGAAGCCGTCGGTGTAGCCCGATTCCTCCAGAAGTGTCTTTGTCCCCGGCTCTCCCGTTTCCTCTCCCACGGCGAAGGCGAGGACCAGGTCCCCCTCCAGGGGCATCCCGGACAGTTGAAGCGCCCGGGCCACCTCCAGGGCCACCCCGATGCCGCCCTTCATGTCGCAGCTCCCGCGCCCATAGATGCAGCCGTCTCGGATGGTTCCGGCGTAGGGCGGGTCCGTCCACTCTTCGGGATCCCCCTCGGGCACCACGTCCATGTGGCCGTTGAGGATGAGCGGGGGACGCTTATTGCTCCCGGGAAGGACCGCTAGGACCTGGGGGCGGTCCCGAAAGGGGACATCGATACGCCTTGTCTGAAATCCCCATTCTTTCAAGAGGTTTAAGAGGTAGTCGGCCACGCCCCTTTCGCTTCCGGGGGGATTGACGGAGGGAATCCGAACCAGGTCTTGGACGATGCTGGTGAGTCTCGACGGATCGATGACGGAAGCGAGGGGAGATACCATTTTCGGCCGCCTTTTACCTCATGGAAAAAGAGGGGACAGGCAAAACCTGCCCCCTCTTATGGTTGAATGAAATGTTTTGCCGAGAAATGTTTAATCCATTTTCTCATCCACGGGTTCCGAGCCGTCCGCGGAGGTGTCCGTTTCCGCCGCCGGTTCCTCAGGGGATGTGGCGGGTTCGGCGGGGGCAGCAGTCTGAAGGGGATCCGAGGCGCGGGCCGGTTCAGGCGTCCCAGCGATTTCCCTTCCCACGTCTCCCATGAGAAGGGCTGTTTCGATCAGGATGTAAAAGCCCACAAAAACCCCGATGATCCATCCGACAATGGGGATATAGGAGAAGAATCCCAAAATGAGACCCATTACGAAGACGATGATGAAGACCCTGAAATAGATCCAGAAGTGTTTGGAGACCATTTCAATGATTCGGAAGAAGGAAAAGACGGCGCTGAATTCATCCTCGATGGCGAATAGGACCAGGCCCATGGGAAAGAGGAAGATCGCCGCGAGGAAAAAGATGGCCCCGATGATGATGAGCGTGACTCCGATAAAGGTGAGGATGCCCACGTGGGGATACAGGGCGGCGGTTCCCATCCCGATGACGATGAGGGGAATGATGCCGTATCCAAGGCTGGCGATGAAGGTCAAAAGCCCGTACTTGAAAAGTTTTCCCCAGTTGTCCCATGGAGGCAGGTCTTCCGCGGGCTCCCCGACGATCTGGTTCTGCATCAACAGGAAGGCGTAACCCGAGGAGAAGAGGTTGACGATGGGGAGGATATCCAACAACCCCCCAATGAAGAGCCTGATAAGGTTGTCCCTATCCTTGACGGGGATGGTTAAGGTTTTCTTCAAATCCATTTGTCGTCTCCTTTCCGCCTTTTCAGGCGTGTGGTGCGATTTGAACGGTTAAGTAGAGGTCTCCGTTTCCGTTTCGTCCCGTGTTTCCCTTCCCCGCGATCCTCAACTTCTTTCCGTTATGGATTCCTTGGGGAATGGTGACGCGAAGGTGTTCGATTTTGCCGCCGCGGCGATACTTGATATCGACCTTCCGTCCCTGCATGGCCGCCTCGGGGGGGAGAGAGAGCTTAAGGTGGATGTCCGGGGAGGCGGAGGCATGGGGCAAGACACCAAGTTTCTTGTTGACAAAATTGAGGGCCTTGTTAGCGAGCTTCTTGAGGGAAAAAGGTGGTTTGCGCCGGGTCTTGGAAACGACCCGGCCCGCCGTTTTGAACTGGTTGAATTCCGGCCACGCCTTTCCCTTTCGGACCGTGGACCCGAAGGGCGTTCCAAAGATGAAACTGCCGAACATGAAACCCTTTCCGCCGAAAAAGACCTGGCGGATGAAATCCTCGTTGAAACGGAATCCACGGGCGCTGAACTCCCTGGAAAGCTCGGAAAAGACGTCGTAGAAGCGCGGGTTGTTGAAAATGTCCCTGTAGATGTCCTCGCTCCGGTAGCCGAATCCCTGGGGACGCGTGCCGGCCTGGGCGTTGCTGAAGGCGCCCAGGGAGCGCATCCGGTCATACTGGGCCCGTTTGACCGGGTCGATGAGGACCCCGTAGGCCTCGCTGATTTCCTTGAACCGTTCCTCCGCCTTGGGGTCGTCCGGGTTGCGGTCCGGATGGAACTTGAGGGCCAGCTTCCGGTAGGCATGCTTGATGGTTTCGGCGTCGGCCTTTTCCGAGACCCCAAGCGCCTTGTAGTAGTCGATGTGTCCGTTCATCATTCGGTTGCTTTTATGATATCGAATCCCTTCTGGAGGGCCGACCTGTTGGCGTCGAAACCTTCAGGCTTCGCGTATGTTTGAAGTATAACAACGAAGTCTTCCATCGTCAAGGGAACGATCCCGGTTCCCAGCATGGCCCCCACCATGATCATGTTTGTAAAGAGGGAACTGCCCATTTCCATGGCCATGTCGCTGGCGTTTAGGGTCCAGGCCTTCCCGGAGAGGGTAGTAATAGCCTCGAAGATGGCGTCCAGGTCCGGGTAGGAGAGGTTGCCCGCGATGACGTCCACGGGGCTGATGGGCCGGGTATTGGTGATGACGTGGATGTCGGGGTTCCCGTAGGCCTTGAGGATGCGGAGGGTTTCCATCGGCTCCAGCCCCAGGACGAGATCCCCGAGGCCCGGGGGGATGATGGGTCCCACAGCGCCTTCCTCCACGATGCGGACGTGGCTCATGACGGAGCCGCCCCGCTGGGACACGCCGTAGGTCTCTCCCACGACGGCGCGGTATCCCTTACGAATGAAGGCACGGGCGATGAGCTGGGAGATGAGGACGTTTCCCTGGCCGCCGACGCCGGCGATGATGAGGTTGTAGGGACAACGAAAGGCGCTCACGACAGGATCTCCCGATGGATGGCCCGTTCCGGGCAGATGTCGGCGCAGACGCCGCAGCCCGTGCAGATGGCCTCGTCAATTTCGGCCTTTTCCGTTTCCGGGTTCCAGATGAGGCCGGGGCACTTGAAGACCCGCGTGCAGTACCGGTCGCAGCCACATGCCTCCCCGATACACCTTTCCGCGTCCACGCGCATGCGATAGGCCTTGCCGGTTTCCTTGAGGGCCAGCAGCGCGCAGGTTCGCTTGAAGATGAGCACCTGGGGCCGGTCGGCCCGGAGGGCCTCCAAAACGGCCGCCTCCGTGGCGGGCAGGTCGAACGGGTCGAGGGTCTTCACGGCAAACCCGATGGACCGGCAGATGTCTTCCACCTCGATAGGGTCGACGGATTGGCCCATGCAGGTCATCCCCGTGCCCGGGTGGGGCTGGAATCCCGTCATGGCCGTGGCACTGTTGTCCAGGATGATGGTGACGAAGGGGGAGGTGTTGAATCGGGTGTTGACGAGGGCGGGGATGGCAGCGTGAAAGAAGGTTGAATCCCCGCAGACGGCGATCACGGGCTGGTCTTTCCCCATGGTATCGAGGATGCCCATGCCGGCCGCCACGCCGATCCCGGATCCCATGGCCTGGAGGGTCTTGGCGACGCTGTAGCCGGAAGGCCACATGGCCATGGCGTAGCAGCCGATGTCGCCCGTGACGATACCTTTCCGCCCGTCCTTGGCCAGGGCGTTCTTGATGGCCCAGAAGGAGGCGCGGTGCGGGCATCCCGGACAGAATCCCAGGGCGCGGTCGATGACCAAACCCGAGGTTTTCTCTTTGACCAGACGGATATAGGCCCTGGGCCGTGGTTCGTAGGACACTTCGAGAAGGGTTTCAAGGGCACCTATGACATGTTCCGGCGCGAGTCCTCCCACCGAGGGGATGTGCCCCGAGGCCTTGCCGTAAACGGTCTTGGTTCCGAAGCGGCGCGTGTTTCCCCCGAGGAATTCCTTCAGGTTGTTTTCGATAAAGGGATCCACCTCTTCCACCACGAGAAAACGAGTGGACTTTTCCAGGATGTTCCCAATCCAGGTTAAGGGCAGGGGCCAGGTGGTGCCCATGCGCGCGATGCCTACCCGGTCACGGACCTCCAGGAGATCTAACGCCTCCTCGGAAAAGAGGACCCCGATACCGGAGGTGACCACGATTAGTTCGGGATCGTCCGGCCCCGTGTAGGTGTTGAAGGGAGATGCGGAAAACGTTTCTTCCAATCCTTTCAAAACCTCGTGGCGCCTTTCGTGCTTGGCGAGGATGGGAAAGGGGGTGAAGGCCTCGCCGGGTTCGAACCGGGGGTTACCGGAGATCTCCGGCAGCGGTCCGAAGGTCACGGGACCGCGCCCGTGGGAGATGCGCGTGACGCTGCGCACCATGAACACGGAACCGGTCGATTCGGAGAGATCAAAGGCGTAACGCACCATGTCCCGGGCGTTTTCGAACCCGGAAACCTCGAGGAGGGGAATGTCGGTGAGCCTGGCCATGAATCGGGTGTCCTGTTCGTTGGAGCTGGAGATCCCGCCGGGATCGTCGCAGACCACCACCACGAGTCCGCCCTTGACCCCGCAGAGATTCAGGTTCGTGAGGAAATCGTAGGCCACGTTCAGGCCGTTTTGTTTCATGGCGGCCAAGGCGCGCAGCCCGAAGAAGGACGCGCCGGCGGCCACCTCCAGGGCGACCTTTTCGTTGACGGACCACTGGACGTGCAGCCGTTTCGGGTCCGACGCCCTGGCGAGGGTCTCGATGATTTCCGAGGAAGGATTGCCGGGATAGGCGGCCGCGACCCGGACGCCCGCCTCAAGGGCCCCCCGGGCGATGGCCTCGTTTCCCATGAGGAGCTCGGCGCGCCCCGGTTCGTTCAGCGTGACGGGATGGCGAGGAGGCATCTATTTCCCCCCGCCCGGCTGAAAATTAAAAATGGCCTCGCGCGTGCCTGAGGGCAGGGTTACACGATTGTCCAGCAGATCCTTTTCCGCCAGGGCGTTCAGGGCCTTTTTCTTTTTCATGGCGGCCGCTTCCGATAGGTGAGCTAAGGAGGCCACCGGCAGCGCGCGTGTTTCGATGATCCTCTCGCCGTTTAGGCGCTCGAACAGGGCCGCCCCTTTGGGGGTTCGGATAATCACCGTGTTCCAACCCTCGAATCCCTCGGCGGCCCCCACTGAGATGTCGGCGAACTCGGCGGTCATGTCCAGGCAGGTCCGGCAGCCGGGATTGACCAATGAGCGGATTACATCGAGAGGGATCTCGGCCTTGTCTCCGTCCTCGAAGAAGACATCGAAGCGGTTGGCCGGGGGCGGGGGAATGTCGTACCTGGTCACCCGCCGGGACCCGAATCGCCTTATCATCTCCTCTCGGAACGGGCGGGGTTCCAGGGCCCAGGTGCAAAAAAGCCCGATGACAAGGTCGTCTTTGTTTCTGTGGATGTTCCGCTCGTGATCGAGGGCGTGCATTCGGCGCAACGCCATGGCCTGGCAGGGAAGTCCCACGATCGTTAGGGGGGACGGGTTGGATTTCCGGAAACGGTTCAGGGCCGCCAGGCCGTATCCCGCCGCGTAATGGACGCCCCCGTGATAGGGAAGGTCACCGGGATCGTCCAGCACGGCGCCCTCCGGGTAGGCCCGGTCCTTCCAGGCCGTGAGCAACGCGCCGGCCATCCCGTTTTCCGAAACAGCCGCGCGGACGAGCGCCGTGACCACGCCGCCGTACTGGGCGCCGGCGCTGCCGGGAACCCTTGCCATGACCACTTTCGACACGGGGCCCAAAGGTGTTCCCTCGTAGGGCCCGTTCCAGCACATTCGGGCGAGGGCTTCCAAGTCCAGGGGGCCTTTGGGGCAGAAACTCAGGCACCGGCCCCCGGTCAAATCGCACGCGTCGGGATAGACGATGGCCCCCTCATATAGAGACAGGTAAGGGCAGAGCTCCACGCACGCGCCGCAACGCGCGCATTCACCCTTTTCGATGATTTCCTCCGTGAGGACCTTGAAACTTGTTGCTTCCCGGGACATTAATTCATCTTATCTTTTGCGTGGGGGAGTGTCAACGGGCTATTTGTGGCGTCCGGGCGGATGAAACAAGGTGGCTTTTATGTGGAACTTCAGCGAGTGCCTCCTTTTTGACGATCCATTGTTAACGTGGCTGTATTGTTTACATCTTTTGTTGATCAAGAAAAATATTGTCGATCAGCCGCGTTTTCCCGATATGCACGGCCAGGGCCATCACGGCGGGACGGTCGACGGTGTCCAGGGGCGCGAGGGTTTCCCGATCGCGGATGGAGACGTATTCCACCGATATCCTCGGGTCCCGGGCCAGGCCGTTTTGCACCCGCGCGATGAGGGCCTGCGCCCGGCGCTCCCCCCTTTCGTAACGTTTCCGCGCTTCCGTCAGGAACTTGTAGAGAAGAGCGGCCCGTTTCCGCTCATCGGGCGAGAGGTACTGGTTCCGGGAACTCATGGCCAGGCCGTCCGCCTCCCGCACCGTGGGGTGCCCCAGGATTTCCACATCCAGGTTGAGGTCCTTCACCATCCGCCGGATGACGCAGAGCTGCTGGTAGTCCTTTTCCCCGAAAACGGCCACGTGGGGCTTCACGATGTTGAACAGTTTCAATACCACCGTGGCGACCCCCTTGAAGTGCCCGGGGCGGAAGTCGCCGCAGAGTCCCTTGGAGATCTCGGTGACCTCTACCGTGGTCTGGAATCCCTCCGGGTAGAGGTCGGGCTCCGTGGGGGCGAACACGATGTCCACCCCCACCGGTTCGCACTTTTTCAGGTCCTCCCGGAAGGTCCTGGGATAGGCGTCGAAATCGCTGCCCGGTTCAAACTGGAGGGGATTCACGAAGATGGAGATGACGAGGACGTTGGCCCGGGGACGGGCGGCCCGCATCAGGCTGAGATGGCCCTCGTGGAGGTTTCCCATGGTGGGCACGAAGGCGATATGTTTCCCCTCGCCGCGCAGGCGCGCGGCCTCCGCCGACATTTCGGAGACGGTCTTGATGACGCGCATGGTTTTCCCTTTTAGTGGAAGCTGTGGGCGTCGGTGGGGAAGGCGCCGTCCTTCACCTCCCGGCAGTAGTCCTGGACCGCCTCCGTGATGATATCCCATAGATTCACGTACTGTTTCACGAACTTGGGACGTTTCTTGTCGAACAGCCCCACCAGGTCGTGGATCACGAGCACCTGCCCGTCGCAGTGAATCCCCGCCCCGATGCCGATGGTGGGGATAGCCAGTTTCTCGGTGATCTCCCGCGCGAGGGAAAGGGGAATGCCCTCCAGGACCACGGAAAAGGCGCCGGCCTCCTGCACGGCCAGGGCGTCATCCATCACCTTCTGGCGCGCCGCGTCCGCCTTTCCCTGGACCTTGTAGCCCCCCATGGCGTGCACCGACTGGGGTGTCAGCCCGATGTGCCCCATTACGGGGATGTCCATGCGGGTAATGGCGCGGATGGCGTCGAACTGGTTCCGGCCGCCCTCCAGTTTCACCGCCTCGGCGCCACTCTCCTTGATCATGCGGCCCGCGTTGCGCACCGCGTCCTCCACGCTGACCTGGTAGGACATGAACGGCATGTCGATAACCACCAGGGCGCGCCGCGCGGCACGAGTGACCATCCGGGTGTGGTAGATCATCTCGTCAATGGTCACGGGCAGGGTGGTGTCGTATCCCGCCACGACGGAGCCGACGGAATCTCCCACCAGGAGAATGTCGACCCCCGCGCCGTCCAGGATACGCGCGAAGGGGTAATCGTAGGCGGTGAGCATGGTAATCTTCTCACCGTCCTGCTTCATCTGAATCAACTTCGGGATGGTGACCTTTTCAAGGCTCATGGTTCCTCCTCCCTTTTGTCTGTGTCTCTCTTCCGGAGACGTTTGAATGATTGTCCCGGCCGAATTTTCCGGTCCGGGCAATTTTTCTATAACACAAAGCGTGTAAGGGTGTAAACAAAATCAAACTCAAGACGCGCGTTTGGCTCGGAGAACTTGACAAGTGTCTCCGGGGCATTAGACTTTTATAAAAAGGCATGAAACGAACAAATCAAATTACACAAGGGGGGAAAGATGATGACAAAGAAAGAAGAAGCAGTGCAGGCGGTTGAAACCAAGGACGCCGGCGTGGAAGAACTCAAGAAGGAGATCGAAACCCTCAAGGAAGACTTGCTCAAGTTGTCCAGGGCCTTTGAGAAGGTGGGCGAGGAGAAGATCAAGCGGGCCGTGGGAGACGTGAAGGAGCGCATCGTGGAGAAGATTCCGGAGGAGCAGTTGGAGCGACTGGAAGCGGTGAAGGCGCAGGGGGAAGAGGCCATCGAGACGCTGAAGAAACAGCAGCAGGAGCACCCCCTGGGAATGCTTCTTGTCGCCATTGGCCTTGGGTTTTTGATGGGAAGGCTCACGGGCGGGAACCACTGATGAACAAGGTGACCATCTCCGATTTTGTCATCGCCCTCATCGACCTGTTGGAAGCGGAAAGCCGGGCCCTGCAGGAAAACGCCGCGCGGTTCATGGGGGACCAGCAGGCCACCTTGAAAAAGACCCTTTACCAAGGCGGATGGATGGTCGGGTGGATCGCGGCGGCCATCGCGGCGCTGCTCGGCGGTCTTGGGTTCCTGGCGTGGGCGCTTTACCGTTTCCTCGCCACGGTGGTCCCGGAGACGGGCGCGATGTTGATCGTGGGAGGACTTCTCCTCTTGATCGCGGTTCTCTTCGCGCGCCTCGCCACGGGCAAGAGGTCGTAGAATGAAAAGCCCGAAAAGCGCGCGGGCGCGTTTCCAGGCTATCGCGCGGGGACGATACGTCCCGGGACACCTGTCCGTGGAAGAGGCGAAGGCCCGGCTCCGGAGGGCCGATCCGGGCCTCGATTTTTCCCATATTTTCCAGGCGCTCGACGAGGGGGACCTCCGGCGGGCGGGGTCATCCTTGGCGGTCGAGGTGGCCGCGTCCCGGGCCTTTGCCTATTTTTATCCCCTAATGGTCGATGCGGTCCAGCTCGTCTTGGACCTGATTCCCAAGAAGGATAAGGGGGAGTAGGATCCCTGAATATTTCCCTGTTCTACTTGATGTGGGGAAGCATGGCCTTGAATTCGGGGGTCCCGGATCTCTTCAGCAGTTCGTAGAGAATCGTTTCCGCGGGCTTGACGGGGATACCTTCGTCCCTCATCAGGTCCAGCCCCCATCGCCAATTTGACTCGGCGCGGGATCCCGTGGCGTCGGCGGCCAGGTGGATCTTCCAGTCGCCCTCGCGTTTCAAATCCCGCACGGTCTGGTAGACGCAGATGTGTGTCTCGATGCCGCAGACGATCACCTCTCGCCTTCCCCCGGCGGCAAGGGCGGCCACCGCCTCGCGAAAGCGCACGTTTCCGAGGCAGCTAAAGGTGGTCTTTTCGATGGGGCGGTAGGCGTCGCCGAGGAGCGAGGCGAGGGAGGGGAGGGTGCGTCCCAGCCCCTTGGGATACTGTTCCGTCACGAGGACGGGCAGCCTGAAGGTTCGCGCCAGGTGAACGAGGAGCTCCACGTTTTTCAGGACCGCCTCCCGGCCGTGGATGGCCGCGAAGAGCCTTTCCTGCATGTCGATGATAACCAGCGCCGTCTTTTTCGCGTCCAGGCCCATCTTCCCCTCCACGGTTTTCTACCCCCCCGATGATAACAGGCACAACCGTTTTTTTGAATAGAAACCCCTCCCGTTGGCGCGGGACGGTAATTGTGGTAGGTTGAAGGCGGTTTTGGAGGGGATGTTGCCATGTCGAAAGAGATAACGGTTTCGGTGAAGGTCGACCGGAAACTGGCGGAGGAGGCGGAAAGGGTTCTGGACAAGGTGGGCTTGAACCTTTCCCAGGCCCTGGCCCTGTTTCTGAGGCAGGTCGTGCTGCGGCGCGGGCTGCCCTTCGAGGTTGCGATCCCGCGCGATGACGCCTTGGGAGAAGCAGACGCGGTTATGGATTCAAAAGGATTCGATGAGGTTGACGCCAGGATTGAAGGTTTCGATTTCCGGTAAAGACATTTACCCGATTATGAGTTGATGAAAGGGGGATGGGTATGACGGGTCGGCGTTGTTTCGGGATGGGGATGGTTTTCGTATTGAGTTTGTTCATTGTATTCGCGGGCGTTTGCCGGGCCGGGGCGGCGGGGAAGGGAGATCCCGCGTGTCAAGACGGGATCTCCCTCGAAAAGGCCGCCTCGATCCTGGATGTGGCGTCCGGCGACCTGGTCGCGCGGAGTTTCAAGCAGGGGGTTTCCCCGAACGATGTGAAGAAAAAGACCTACGCGGTTCCCCCGTGCAGTTACAGCTACCGCGCCAAGACCGATTTCAGAAAGTCGATCCACTACGTGGTCTATGTTTTTAACGACCCGGCGCGGGCCCGCGCGACGTTTGACAGGATGAAGGGGAATTTCGCCACGGCGGCGAAGGTGGACGAGGTTCCAGGCGTGGGAGAAACGGCCTTTCGGGTGAACGACAAGCGGTTCGACCGGTTCGTGGTCCTCGACGGGAAGATGATGATCGACGTGTTGAGCCCGAAGGATCTGAAACGCCAGAAACGGATCGTCCGGTTATTGCTTGAAAAGTAGCCTCATGATTCCGCGTCCAGGCCGAAGGAGGTTTCCGGAGGCTTGCAGGCGGGGTGCCAGATGAGATAGTCGAGCCAGGCGTCCGGGACCTGTCGGGTGTCCGCGGAGAAATGGATCATGGGATGCCAATGGGGTTCCTTCGGCGGGGCCAGCAGCCGCATGCCCGCTTCCCTGGGCGTGCGGTTTCCCTTTTTTCGGTTGCAGGCGTGGCAGCAGGTCACCACGTTGGTCCAGGTGGTCTTGCCGCCCCGGGAGCGGGGAATGACGTGGTCGTAGGTGAGGTCCTTCGGCTCAAAGACCCTGCCGCAGTACTGGCACCGGTACTTGTCACGGATGTAGATATTTCGACGCGTGAACTTGACGTCCTGCCGTCGGTACTTGACATAGCGGGTCAGTCTCAGGACCGCGGGCAGCTTGAAGGACGTGGAGACCGCGTGGACGACCTGCTCGTAGGCGCTCACTACCTCCGCCTTTCCGAGGAAGGAGAGGATGACGGCCTTTCGCCACGGGATGACGCCGATGGGTTCGAAGGTGGCGTTGAGGAGGAGGGAAGGCTTCAGGTGTCCGTCTCCCCACATACTCATCCCCTCAAGACCCGTTTCTGGTCGATGCGGATGGTGATCCGCTCCTTGTCGAAGCGTTCCAGGATGGGGACGGCGAATTTTCTCGACAGCCCCGTGAGCTCCTTGAAGGATTGAACGGTGAGTTCCCCGTTTTTCTTGAGGAATTCAACGGTGGATCGCTTGATTTCCTCGAAGGCCTTCGCGTCCATGAAGATCTCTTCCGTCAACTTGACGCATTTATTCTCTTTCGTGAGGAAGGCGAGGATGGTCTTGAGCGTTTCCGGCGGCTGGCGAAGGTTTGCCGAGAGCTCCTTCAGTGTGGGGGGATGGGTGCTGCCCTCCCGGAGGCTTCGTTCCACCGCCTCGATGGTCTTCTGGAAGGTGGGGTCCACGGCCTGCCGGTGCGTCTTCAGACGAACCGTATCCTGCTGAACGACGAATTTTCCCTTCTCTTGTATCACGGCGAGGAGGTGGTCCCAGAACTTCTTGTCCGTGTCGGGGGCGATTTGGCTGCGCAAGACCTCCTTTTCCATCCCCTCCTTCAGGGGGTTGGCTTCGTGAAAGGCGGTCAGCACCCTTTCGATGCGCCCGGTCAGATCGTCGATCAGGCGGGCGTGGAGGTAGGGGGGCGGATTCAGGTCGATCCGGATGATATCTCTCTTTTTCAGGGCCTCGTCGAGGATCTCCCGGAGGACCTTCCCGGTAAAATTGGTCTGTTCCATCAGGGCGGAAAAGGTCGCGCCCTTCAAGCCGCTGTCCCCGACGATGAAGAGGACTTTCTCCCGATCCGTGCCGTCCTTCAGGAGTTTAAGCGTCTCCAGGGACCGCTTCGCGTTCCGCTTTCGCCGGGGGGGATGGATGGCCAGGATCTCGCCGCCGCCCAGGGTCTGGATTTTGCCGGATCCCCGGATGACGAAGCGGTCTTTCGGGAGGGCGATGACCGGCTCCTCGAAGACGAACTGGACGAATCCCTCGTCGGAGGGGCCCAGGTTCTCCTTGTCCAGGAGGTAGATCTTTGCCAGGTGGAGGGAGGTGCCCACGTGAAATCGGTGGGTCGAGGCGTGGGTGATGGGGTGCTCGGCGGTGGGCAGCATGGTGAGGTGTCCGTCGAGGCGGCGCGTGGGGGTCAGGGTGCCTGGGTGGATCAGGACCTCGCCCCGCTGGACCTCGCGTTTCTCCACGCCCTGAAGGTTGACCGCCGTCCGCTGGCCCGCCACGGAGGACGCCGCCGGCTGGTTGTGGACCTGGATGCCCCGCACCTTGCACCGCTTGCCGGAGGGGAGGATCTCGATTTCGTCCCCCACCTTCAGCATCCCGGAGATGAGGGTTCCCGTGATGACCGTGCCAAACCCCTTCATGGTGAAGACCCGGTCGATGGGCAGCCGGAAGATCTGGTCCGTCTCGCGGGACTGGATCTCCCGGGTGACGGCCTCGATGGCCTCGACGAGCTCCGGGATACCCTCCCCGGTGACGGACGAGACGGGATACATGGGGGCGTCTTCAAGGAAGGTCCCCTTAACCAGGTCGCCGATATCATCCCGCACCAGTTCGAGCATCTCCTCGTCCACCAGGTCCCGCTTGGTGATGGCGATGAGTCCCTTCCGGACGCCCAGGAGCCGGCAGATCTGGACGTGCTCCACCGTCTGGGGCATGACCCCCTCGTCCGCGGCCACTACTAAAAGGACGCAGTCGAGGCCGCTCGCCCCGGCCACCATGTGCCGGACGAACTTCTCGTGCCCCGGGACGTCCACGATGCCGATCTCGGTACCCGACGGCAGGGTGAGATGGGTGAATCCAAGCTCCGTGGTGATGCCCCGCTCCTTCTCTTCCTTCAGGCGGTCCGTGTCCACCCCCGTCATGGCCCGGATGAGGGCGGTTTTCCCGTGGTCGATGTGGCCGGCCGTTCCCAGTACGAGGGTCCGTGTCGTCATGGTTTCCGCCTCCCGACCACCATCTCGGAAAGGTGGGCCTTGACACGTTCCACGGGCGCCAGCCGGTTGAAGAGGGAAACGGCGAAGACGAGGACGACGATGTCGTCGATCTCTCCGATGCCGGGAAAGAGGAAGTCGGGGATCAGGTCATAGGGAGAGATGAGATAGATGAAGGCAAAGACGGGGATGAGTTTCAGGACCCAGGAGACCTCCGGGTCGCGGAAGAGTTTGAAAAAGAGGACCACCTGGTCCAGGGAGAACCAGCGGGGCACCTTGCCGTTGAGGGTCTTGGCGCTCATGGGCTCACGGCATCCCCGCGAATTTCCTGGCGGCCTCTCGGGCCTCGGCGATGACGTCTTCTTCCCCGGGGATGACCCGTTCCTTCATCAGGACCTTCCCGTTGCAGATGGTGGTGGAAACGGTGCAGCCATTCACCGCGTATACGAGGTTCGAGTCTAGGTGATAGAGGGGCACGTTCTGCGGGTCGTCCAGGTCGATAAGGACGATATCTCCCGGTTCCCCCGGAGCGATTTTCCCGCTTCCCACCCGGAAGGCGCGGTAGCCTTCCTCCGTCAGGACGCGGAGGGCCTCCCCGGCCGGCAGCAGGGTCGGGTCGTTGGCCTGCCATTTCTGGAAGAGGGAGGCGAACTTGGCGGTCTCCAGCATGTCCAGGTTGTTGTTGGAGGAACATCCGTCCGTCCCGAACAGGATGGAGGCCCCCCGCTCGGCGAGGGCCTTGTAGGGAAAGATGTTTCCCACGGTCAGTTTCATGTTGGAGACGGGGTTGTGGACGAGGTGCGTTCCGGACTGCGCGAGGCGATCCATCTCTTCCCCGGAGAGATGGTTGCAATGGGCCGCGAAGAGCCGGTCCGACAACAGGCCGATCTCGTCCAGGTAATCCACGGGTCGCTTTCCATGGCTCTCGAGGCAGTCCGCCACCTCCTGCCCGGTTTCCGAGAGATGAATGTGGATGAAAAGGTCCCGGGCTTGGGCGGTCTCT
>JALSPC010000193.1 GCA_026986155.1 bacterium | reverse complement strand
TGGTGTCCAGCGACGCATACGTCAGTATCAGGCCCTCGTGAAGTCTGGTTTTAGACTTCGTCTATCCAGAAAACTCGTTTTGGCAAAGGCGGAAGGCTATCTACGTTATCTATTGCGGGCAACAAGGGGACGTAACCGCCAGGATTTAAATATTGATAAACAGATTCGAGAGATGCGCGATGCCCTTTCAAAAGTCGCTCGTGCCGATGAGGCGGAAATCCTTCGGGGTCATGAAGGCATTGCAGGAAAGGCGTGGTTTTCTGCGTTGCCGAATTTGCTCTCTGAGAAGGTTCCGTCAGAGATGCGCCCCCATGGCCGAAGCCGGAGACCCCCACGAGATAGATTCAATGCTCTTTTGAGTTTTGGATATGCCCTTTTGTATCGATCGGTTTTACAGGCCATTGTAACCGTCGGATTAGAACCATCTTTTGGTTTTTACCACACGCCCCGTTCGTCCGCCCATCCATTGGTGCTTGATCTCATGGAATTATTCCGTCTGCCTTTATGGGACATGCCCTTGCTTGGCTCGGTTAATAGGTTACAATGGGAAAAGGATGATGATTTTCAGGTAACAAAAGGGAGAGTTTGGCTCTCCAAGGAAGGACGTAAAAAGGCGATAACGCTCTTTGAAAAACGTTTGGAAGATCGATGGCGTCACCCTGTCATTGGCTACTCCCTTTCTTATAGGCGAATGATAGAATTGGAAACACGCCTCTTAGAGAAGGAATGGAGCGGTAAACCTGGGCTTTTCGCCCGAATGAGACTTCGTTAGACATGAAACAAAAGAAATGGTTTTTAATCTCCTATGACGTGCGGGATCCTAAACGCCTGCGTCATGTGGCGAAACATCTCAGCGGTTATGGAGTTCGAATCCAATATAGCCTTTTTAGATGTTGCCTTAGCCAGAGAGAGGCGGAACGTTTAAGATGGGAGCTCTCTAAGATATTGACCTCGGATGACAGCCTCCTGGTTATAGGGTTATGCCCAAATTGCGCCCAGCGGGCGAGGGAGATAAACAGGGATGCCTTACCGGATAAGCATGAAACCTTCCAAATTTTATAGCAGACAAGTCAAGATGGAGAGAATTTACTCTAAACCTTCGGAAAGAAGATGATAACATGCCGTTATTTAATGATATTTTATAGAGTGAAGAAGAATAGGTCCTTGAGGGTAAAAAAAGGTGTAAAAAAACATGAAATTACAACCAATTAGAAGAAATTTTCCTGAATTCCCTAAAACGATAAACAACGTCAACAGCCAGTTTATCTCATATATTGGAGGGGAAATTGAAAACGACCTTATAACCCCTCGGTATCACAGGAGATACCGAAAGAGCTGTGCAAATCCCTCGGATGCCGAAAGGCGTTGAGCACAGCCTCGCCTTTTCACAATGGTCGCAGTTACAGCAGTGCAAATCCCTCGGATGCCGAAAGGCGTTGAGCACATTTCCTGCAGATACCCATCCACGTCGACATTCCAGTTGTGCAAATCCCTCGGATGCCGAAAGGCGTTGAGCACGCGCCCTTTATGAACGCCATCCGACTCGCCTCCAACGTGCAAATCCCTCGGATGCCGAAAGGCGTTGAGCACAGTGCCTCCGGAAAAATCAGCTTGGGGATGGTCTTCGTGCAAATCCCTCGGATGCCGAAAGGCGTTGAGCACAGCAATGATACGATGAAGGTTCTGGAAGCGATAGGGTGCAAATCCCTCGGATGCCGAAAGGCGTTGAGCACACGAAATAGACGACGGCGTTCGCCTATCCTTCACGTGCAAATCCCTCGGATGCCGAAAGGCGTTGAGCACCCATTCATCGAGGCGAAGTATCCGGCGGACAAGGTGGTGCAAATCCCTCGGATGCCGAAAGGCGTTGAGCACTGGATGGCGCGGATTTCCCGGATGTCCCAGCCTTTGTGTGCAAATCCCTCGGATGCCGAAAGGCGTTGAGCACTAAAAGAAAAAAGCAAAAAAGACTGCTCTTTTTATGTGCAAATCCCTCGGATGCCGAAAGGCGTTGAGCACAATGAGACAATGAAAAGAATGAATGAAGTTCAGAGTGGTGCAAATCCCTCGGATGCCGAAAGGCGTTGAGCACTATTCTTTAGTGGCATTTTCCAAACTGCCATATTTGTGCAAATCCCTCGGATGCCGAAAGGCGTTGGAAAGAAAATGGGATATCTTGGAATTTTCAGATACTTTATCCGGTTCATCCGGTCAATCCAGTCCATAACGGCCGTAACGCGTGACATGCCGCCTTCGGCAGCCGTGATGAGCATGCTCCGCGTGCCGTGATCTGTGACGTGTGACAAGAAAAAGAAAATCTGTGTTCATCCGCGCAAATCCGTGGCTGCCTTTTCTGTGAATTTCTTCAAATCCCATCCGCTTCAAGGCGGCTACGACCTCCCTTCCTGATATAAGCGGAAGTTTCATAAGGCCAGTTCATATATTTTTCGGGAATTGTCTTCGACGATTTCTTCATCGGATTCCAGGTAAAGTTCGATAGCCTCTTGAATATTCCGCAGGGCCTCTTTTTCCGTGGCTCCCTGGCTCCAGCAGCTTTTCAAGGCGGGACAATGGGCAACATAAAAACCGTCTTCGCCCTTTTCCACAATAACTCGAATTTTCATATTGGCCCCCTTCTTTAAAGTGCGCTTAAATTTTAACAACTTGCCTTTTCTATGTCAAATGTGCAAGAAGGGACAACCTATAATCAATTACCCATTTCCGGTCAAGCCTGTTTTGTGTAAGTTGTTTACGGAATCCTTGTTTTAATCCTGTTCATCCCGTCCAATTTATAGTCCGAAGGCTGAAGATGTTCAAGGTTCAAGGTTGCAAACCGTGACAAGTGACAAGTAAATAGTGACGAGAAAAATCAAAAAATCTGCGGATGATTCTGGTTCGGTTATAGCCTGAAGGGCGGGGTTGAAAAAACCGCATATCATGTGATTTAATAAAAATGCCAGTCGAGCGGCTCCACGCGCGCATCCAGGTGCGAGATGCCCCGTCATGAGGCTTTAACACGGAGGAAAAGGGATGAATGAAAAACAATTATTAGGACGTATTACCGTCGATCCTAAAGTTATGGTTGGAAAACCCGTTATTCGCGGAACACGATTGACGGTTGAATACGTCTTGAATCAATTGGCCCATGGCGCGACGGTGGAGGAAATTCTTCAGGAGTATAAAGGGCTTAAACCTGAAGACATCCAGGCCTGTATCCTTTTTGCGACCAAGGCGCTGGAAAGCACGGAGTTCATGCCCCTCGCAATGGAGCCGGCCTAAATTGCGTTTTCTCGTTGATGAATGCACGGGTCCCGCTGTCACGGAATGGTTGTCGAAACAAGGGCACGAGGTTTTTTCTGTTTACGACGAGGCACGTGGTTCGGTTGATGATGTGATTATCAAAAAGGCCTTTAAAGAAAATTGGATTTTGATAACCAACGATAAAGACTTCGGTGAAAAGATTTATCGGGAAAGACGTCCTCATCGAGGCATCATTCTTTTAAGGCTTGAAGATGAGAGAACTGTTGTAAAGATCAAGGTCCTTAGCCGATTACTCCAAAATTATGCCGGTAAAATATCCAATCGATTTGTTGTCGTAACCGAAACAAAAGTGAGATTCGCGCATAGATAGTCGAAAAACGACAGATACAATCACTGTAAGAATTTTATGTTTTCTTTGCGTTCTCCGCGCCTTGGCGTGAGCAGAAAAAAGAAAATCGGAGTTCATCCGCGCAAATCCGTGACAATAAAAAACCGTGACAAGTGACAAGTAAATAGTGTGTTTTGCTTTGAGCTTTCGGCCTTGAGCTTTGAACCCTGAAACCTAAGATTTCAGTCTTCCAGCTTTTACCTACTACCTAATGTTTATGGTGCCGAAGGCGGGACTCGAACCCGCACAGGCGTCGCCCACCACCCCCTCAAGATGGCGTGTCTACCAGTTCCACCACTTCGGCACGTCGAACCATGGTCCTACTTGGCCTTTGTCCCCGTTTCCGGTTTCGGCTGCGCCGCCGGCTTGGGTTTCTGGGACGCGGCCGGTGTTTTTGCTCCCGGCGTGGCCGGGGCCGTTTTCTTGGCCTTGTTTTTCATGATGGTGGCGACGCTGGCCTTCCGATGTCCGCTCGCGTAGGCGAGCAGGAGAGAGGTCAGCATGAAGACGACGGCGGCCCCCACCGTGACCCGGTTCAAGAACGGGGTCGATCCGGAGCTTCCAAAGACCGTCTGGCTCGCGCCGGCGCCGAAGGCCGCGCCGATGTCGCTGCCCCGTCCGGTCTGCATGAGAATAATCATGATCAGGGCGATCGCCACGACCACGTGCAGGACTGCGATGACTGTTACCATTCCGTTTCCTTACGAGCCCCGTTTGACGATCTGCGCGAAGGAATCGGCCTTCAGGCTCGCGCCGCCGACCAGACCCCCGTCGATGTTTTCCTTCGCCATGAGGCCTTCAATGTTTTCCGGTTTGACGCTCCCCCCGTAGAGGACGCGTATCTTCTCCGCCGCCGCTTCTCCATGTTTGGAGATGAGCCATTTTCGGATGAAGGCGTGAACCTCCTCCGCCTGTTCCGGGGAGGCGGTTTTCCCCGTCCCGATGGCCCAGATGGGTTCGTAGGCAAGAATCATAGACTGAACTTGTTCGGTTGTCAAGCCGTTTAGACCCTTTTCCAGCTCCTCTTCGATGACGGAAGTGGTCCGGCCGGCCTCCCGCTGCTCGAGGGATTCCCCCACGCAGAGGATGGGGGCCAGGCCGTGGGAAAAGGCGGACTTCAG
Source organism: bacterium (assembly GCA_026986155.1). Lineage (GTDB taxonomy): Bacteria > Desulfobacterota > S145-22 > S145-22 > S145-22 > JAOZMY01. Next base: position 63,528 of record JALSPC010000193.1, on the reverse strand, counting down.
CTTTTGGTTCACTGTTTCATTGGTTTCCCCGAAGAGCTGCCGCCGCTCGGAGTGCCCGATGATGACGTGGGTGCATCCCACCTCTTTCAGCATGAGGGGGGAAATCTCGCCGGTGAATGCGCCCTTTTCCTCCCAGTGCATGTTCTGTCCCGCCAGCAATACGGGGGAACCGGAGAGGGTCTCCTTGACGGCCGACAGGGCCGTGTAGGGCGGCGCCACGAGGATATCCACCGCGGTCGTGTCCACGTCCCCGATTTCCTGAAGGAGGCCGGAGACCAGCTCCCGCGCCTCTTTCGTGGTCATGTGCATTTTCCAGTTACCCGCTATCATGGGTTTGCGTTTCATCGTCTTGTCTCCTTTGGATTATTGCGCTTTGAGGGCCTCGATCCCCGGGAGGGGTTTCCCCTCGAGGAATTCCAGCGAGGCGCCGCCGCCGCTGGAGATGTGGGTGATTTGTTCCGCGACACCGGACGCGTGGAGGGCCCGGACGGAATCGCCCCCGCCCACGTAGCTTTCCCCCGGTGAGGCCGCCACGGCCTTGGCCACCTCGAAGGTTCCCCGCGCGAAGGGGGCCACCTCGAAGACGCCCATGGGGCCGTTCCAGAAGATCATGGTGGCGTCGCGCAACTGCCCCGCGTAGGCCCGCGCCGTCTTCGGGCCGATGTCCACCCCCATGTAGGGGGCCGGGATATTCGCGTCGTCCGTGGTTTGGCGGGGGGCCGTCTCGCTGATCCCCGTAGCGGCCACGTGGTCCACGGGAAGGAGAAAATCGGTCTTTGTTTCCTTCGCCTTTTTCAGGACGGCCTCGGCGTCTGAAATCGACGCCTCTTCGACGAGGGATTTCCCCACCTCGAAACCCTGGACCTTCAGGAAGGTGTAGGCCATGGCGCCGCCGATGAGGATGGCGTGCGCCTTTTCCATGAGGGAAAGAAGGATTCCCAGCTTGTCCGAGACCTTGGCCCCGCCCAGGATGAGGACGAACCTTTCCGTGTCCGCCTCGCGGACCCGGGTGAGGGCCTCCACCTCTTTCTTGAGGAGAAAGCCGCCGCCCTTTACCGCCATGAAGCCCGGAACGCCCGCCACGGAGGCGTGGGCCCGGTGGACCGCGCCGAAGGCGTCGTCCACGTAGACCTTCCCGAGGGACGCCAGGGCCCGGGCGAATGCCGGGTCGTTTTTGGTTTCTTCCTTGTGGAAACGCAGGTTTTCAAGCAGGAGAATCTCCCCTTCGCCGAGGGCGGACGCCATCTTTTCCGCCTCGGGGCCCACGCAGTCGGGGGCCAGGGAAACCGGTTTTTCGAGCAGTTCTGCGAGCCTTGCCGCCACGGGCCGGAGGCTCAATTCGGGTTTGACCGACCCCTTGGGCCGACCCAGGTGGGACATGAGGATGACGCGGCTGCCGCGCTCCAGGGCGTGCCGGATGGTGGGAAGGCTCATCCGGATGCGGCTGTCATCGGCGACGTCCCCCTCTGGCGTGAGGGGGACGTTGAAATCGACCCGAAGCAGGAGCCGTTTTCCCTCGATGGGAAGCCGGTCTATGGTCTCGAAGGGAAGGTTCATTCCATTCCTTTCGCCACGAAGCCGAAGAGCTCGCTCATGCGGTTGGAGAAGCCCCATTCGTTGTCATACCAGGAGAGGACCTTGACCATCTTCCCGCCGATGACCTTCAGGGACAGGGCGTCCAGGGTGGAAGAGTTGGGGTTTCCGTTGTAGTCGATGGAGACCAGGGGTTCCTCGCTCACGCCGAGGATTCCCTTCATGCTCCCTTCCGCGTAGGACTTGAAGGTGCTGAGCAGTTCCTCCACGCTGGTTTCCTTCGAGAGCCAGGCCACCAGGTCCACCACCGAGACGTTGGGGGTGGGGACGCGGATCGCCATGCCGTCCAGCTTTCCCTCCGTCTCCGGGATGACGAGGGACAGGGCCCTGGCCGCGCCGGTCGTGGTGGGGATCATGGAAACGCCGGCGGCACGCGCCCGGCGGAGGTCCTTGTGGGGCAGGTCGAGGATGCGCTGGTCGTTGGTGTAGGCGTGGGTGGTGGTCATGAGGCCGTATTCGAGGCCGAAGTTGTCCACCAGGATCTTGACGATGGGGGCGAGGCAGTTGGTGGTGCAAGAGCCCATGGAGATGACGTCGTGGCTCTTGGGATCGTATTTTTCGGGATTGACCCCCAGGACGATGGTGACATCCGCGTTCTTCGAGGGGGCGGAGATGATAACCTTCTTCGCGCCCGCGGCGAGGTGCCCCGCGGCTTTGTTGCGGTCGGTGAACAGGCCGGTGCTTTCCAGGACGACATCGACTCCCAGCTCCTTCCAGGGGAGTTTCGTCATGTCCCGCTCCGAGAAGACGCGGATCTTCTTGCCGTTGACGACGAGGTAGTCCCCCTCCACGGAGACCTCCGCGTTGATCTTCCCGTGAACGGAGTCGTATTTCAGAAGGTGCGCCAGGGTGGCGCTGTCGGTCAGGTCGTTGACCGCCACGAATTCCAGATTGTCCTTGTCCAGAGAGGCGCGGAAGACGTTTCTTCCAATCCGTCCGAACCCATTGATCGCGATTTTTAAAGCCATAATCTCCTCCACGTGTGTGATTTTCGGCAAATATAGCGTATCGGCGGCCTTTTTTCAAGGCGGCGTTTTGGAAACGCGTCGTTTGATACGCCTTCAAAGTCGAGATGCCGCGGGAGGATCGTTTCAAATTCCCCTTTACGGCCATCTCCCGCTTTCGTGAATTTTTTGGGGGAATGGTTGTTGTCTTATTTCAGGATGTGTCGTAAATTGTCAAGAAAGACCGAAAAGCGTTTCATCCGGTGGATGGCGCGGAAGCGGAGACGGAGGAGCAGGCGATGATGAAATACCGGCCCGTGAGATCGGAAAAGAAATGGGGGAAAACCCCGGGCGAGAAGGCCGTGATCCTGCTGGCCACGGGATTCTACACGGGCTACGCTCCGGTGGTGCCCGGCACCTTCGGAACCCTGGTGGGGATTCCCGCCGCCTTCCTCCTTTCATGGCTGCGTCCGGGTGCGGCCGCCGTGGTCCTCGTCGTCCTGATCGCCGTTTCCTGCTGGATCGCCGACAGGGCCGAGGGGATCTACGGCATGAAGGACCCGAACGATATCGTCATCGACGAGGTGGTGGGGTACATGGTGACGGTCTGGGCGCTGCCGTTCACGTGGGTGACCGTCGTGGCCGGCTTCGTCCTTTTCAGGGTGCTGGATATCCTGAAGCCGTTTCCCATCCGCAAGGTGGAAGGATGGATCCCCGGGGGCGCCGGCGTGGTGATGGACGATGTCCTCGCCGGGATTTACGGCTGGATCATCCTTCAGGGTATTTTGAGGCTCTGGCATGGTTGAGGGCTTTGTAAAAAACGGGGTTATTGCGGGATCGTCATGATTGAAGAAAGGTTGTTTCGACTGCTTCGCGCGCGGGGGCTGACCCTGGCCACGGCCGAGTCATGCACCGGGGGACTGGCGGCCCACCGGCTGACCAACGTGCCGGGAGTTTCGGAGGTCTTTCTGCTGGGGGTGGTCAGTTACAGCAACGAGGCGAAGGCGCGGGTGCTCGGGGTGGACGCCGATGTTCTCGCGGCGAAGGGGGCTGTCAGCGCCGAGGTGGCCATCCAGATGGCGGAAGGGGTTCGTGACCTGGCGGGGAGCGACCTGGGGATCGGCATCACCGGCATCGCGGGGCCCACGGGTGGATCGGCGGAAAAGCCCGTGGGGACCGTTTACATGGGGGTGTCGTACCCGGCGAAAGGCGTGGCGGAAACCCGGCGTTTCCGGTTCGAGGGAGACCGGATCGCCGTCAAGACCCAGACGGCGGAGGCGGCCCTTTCGTGGCTCTGCTGCGTCCTGGAAGGGCCGTGACGGTTCCATGACGCGCAGACGCCTGCTATTGCACGGGGGCCTTTTCGTCCTCACGCTGATTTCCACCTATTTCGTGGCGGGGGCCTGGTACGCCTTGCCCCTGATGGCCATCCTCCTCTGCCACGAGATGGGGCACTTCCTGATGAGCCGTTACTACGGGGTGGAGGCCTCGCTGCCCTTCTTCATCCCCTTTCCCTTTTCTCCCTTCGGGACCTTTGGCGCCATCATCAAGATGCGGGGGTGGATTCCTAATCGCCGCGCCCTTTTCGACATCGGGGCGGGCGGGCCCATCGCGGGGCTCATCCTGACCTTTCCCGCCATCTACATCGGGCTGAAGATGTCGGCGATCGTGCCCCTGAGCCTGGCCCGTGGGCAGGGCCTCATCCTCGGCGACAGCCTCCTCTTCAAGGGGCTTCAGTACCTGGCCCTGGGGCCTCTCCCCAAGGGCACCGACGTGGTGCTGCATCCGCTGGCCTACGCGGGGTGGGTGGGCCTCTTCGTGACGGCCCTGAACCTCCTTCCCATCGGCCAGTTGGACGGGGGACACATCGTCTACGCCCTCTTCGGGCCGAAGAGCCTGAAGATCTACCGCGTTGGGGTTCTCCTCTTCGCCGTTTACGCCCTCATCTTCAACCCGGGATGGGTGCTGCTGGTCATCCTGCTCTTCTTCTTCGGCCTGAAACACCCGCCGCCCCTCGACGACTTCACCCCCCTCGACCCGAGGAGGCGCCTGATCGGCATCCTCATGCTCATCATCTTTTTCAGTTCTTTCATGCCGTCTCCGTTCCCGGAGCTGACGAAGGGGCTGGGGGGGCTGGCCGGCTGATGACTGTCCCGGGATATTTCTACCTTTTGAGCCTCGGGTGTCCCAAGAACCTGGTCGACTCCGAGTGGCTCAGCGGCCGCCTGATGGGACTGGGAGGGCGTCCCGTAACGGACCCCGCGAAGGCCGACGTGATCATCGTCAACACCTGTGCCTTCATCGCGACCGCCGCCCAGGAGTCCATCGACGCGATTCTCGCCCTGCGCCGGGCGGCGCCGGAGGCGCGCCTGGTGGTGACGGGCTGTTTTCCCCTCCGATACGGCAGGACCCTGAAGAAACTCCTGCCGGAGGTGACGACCTTCTTCACCTCCCGGCGGATGGAGAGGGCCGACGAGGCCGTCCTCCGGGAGATCTTCGCCGGGGCCCCGTGGGTGGCCCATGTCCCGGAGCCCGGGGCGGGAATCGACAGGATCGACCGGGTCGTTTCGACCCCGTTTTACACCGCCTACGTGAAGATCGCGGACGGGTGCAACCGCCGTTGCGCCTTCTGCACGCTCCCGGCCATCCGGGGGCGTTACCGGTCGCGGCCCATGGGCGAGATCGCCCGCGAGGTGACGGTTTTGGCGGAACGGGGCGCGCGGGAGATCATCCTCGTGGCCCAGGACACGGCGGCCTACGGACGGGACCTGGGAGACGGCACGACCCTCGCGGCCCTGCTCAGGCGCCTCTCCGAAGTCCCGGGGGTTTCCTGGCTCAAGCTCCTTTACCTCTACCCGGATGTTAAGCGGGTGACCCGGGACCTGGTCCAGGTCATGACCGAATCCCCCGCCGTCTGTCCCGTGGTGGACGTGCCGGTCCAGCATGCCGCCCCGGGGGTCCTGAAGGGGATGCGGCGCCCGGGGCCCGACGCCATCCGGCGGGTGCTGGACCGCCTCCGGGAGGTCCCGGGGATCCGGCTTCGGACCACGGTGATGGTGGGATTCCCCGGGGAGACGGAGGAGGACTTCCGGTGCCTGCTTGACTTTATCGGCGAGCAGCGGTTCTATAGCCTCGGCGCCTTCGCCTATTCCGACGAGGAGGGGACCCGCGCCTTCAACTACCCGGGCAAGGTCCCCAAGGCGGAGAAAGCGCGCCGTCTCGAGGCGCTGATGGCCCGCCAGCGGGAGATCGCCCGCCGCCTGAACGGCGAGATGGTGGGGGAGGTCCTCCCCGTCCTTATAGAGGGCCCCCACGAGGAGACGGACCTGCTGCTCAGGGGCCGGACGGCCTTCCAGTTCCCGGAGATCGACGGCTGCGTTATTATCAACGAGGGAACGGCCAAAGTAGGGGAGATCGTTCCGGTGCGAATCACCGAGGCGGGGGATTATGACCTTGTGGGTGAAGTAAAGCCGTTGAGACACGGAGTTACACGGGGGAATATGAACCAAAAAAATACAGATTCTCCAGATACAATGCTTTAAACCTCGCTTATTTTCCCCGGATCCCATTTTTAATCTTTTTCCACTTGCCGGTAATAAATAATAATAGTAACAAATTTGTTTTTGAAACGAATGTGTGCTATGATAAAATTCCTATGTTAAAAGGGAGATCGTTTTTCCGCTGAAAGCAACCATTTTAGCAACGGTATGGGAACGGTCGGCATAGATATACTACCTGGTGGCAAGCCCAGTTGGCCGACAGCCATACGAATCAAACAAGAGGAAATGGAGCCTTATGAAAAAATGCGTATTAGCGTTTACGCTGCATGCAAAGGAGATTGGGGATGTTTAGAAATGCAATGGTAACAACTTTTATCACCGTTCTTTTATGTTTGGGGGGCGCGGCAACCGCCATTTCCGGCCCCTGGGAGCTGGCGAAAAAATATGGTTTTACAAAGAGTCAAGAGGCCTTTGCTGCCTTTTGCCGTAATTCTGACACGCAGGAGAAATAAATGAGCAGAGTACCATACCATGGAATTCGCATTATCGAGTTAAGCAGCACGCTTTCCGGCCGGTTAGCAGGCCTGCTCTTTGCAGATCAGGGAGCTGAAGTCTTTATCGAGCGAGGTATTGATTATCAGCCGAACGAGCACGATGAATATTTTGACCGGAACAAAATTGCTGTCCCTCTGGGCAGTCTTGCCGACACCTCCTCGGCTGATATTATAATTGTTGATGGTGATACGGTTGTAGATCGCTTGCCACAACAGATTGTTTTGCGTATCACAGCGGCCTTGCCCGGCGATGAAATATACGGAGACCTTGCTACGGATTGCAGCGAAGATCTGCTGAATGCCTTGGTTGGTTTCTTTACCAACATGGCCACGGTGGGGAAATTTGTCGGTCGGCCGGTTATCTATACGTCGCTGCCGCTCTGCTCGGTGTATGCTGGAGTCAACGGTGCCATTGCAACTGCTGCTGCTCTTGTTGACAGAACACGCTGCGGCAAGGGGCGGGAAGTCACCAGTTCACGAATTGCCGGCGGCCTTTCTGCCATTGGCGCCCTGGCCCTGATCACCAAGGGTGAACCGGAACATCTCAAACCAGCAGACCTCACCGGCCTGCCGGAGGGAATCGACCCTGAAGCAGCAAAAAAGATCCTGCAGGAAGCAGCTGTAGATCCGGCCAGACAACTCTGGCTGGAACAGCGATTAATCCCCCTGGATGCTCCCTACCGTACCTCGGACAATCGTTTTGCCATGGGGATTGCCGGTGTCAACCGTCGGATAGCGCGAAGATTCCTGACCGCCCTTGGACTCTGGGACGAGGCTTTACAGGCGGGTATGGTGGACAAAGATCCCTACAATCCTGAAAACATCCAGTACAAGGGACGCAACCTGGCCGATGGTGGTTCCCTGAGTTTTGAAAATAATGTGTGGCTGGCGGATAAAATCACCGAGGTTATGGCCACAAAAACTGCCAGCCAATGGGAAAAGGAACTCTGCGAAGCTGGTGTTCCGGCGGTCATGATCCGCAGCTTTGAAGAATGGATGGAAGATAAAGAAGCACGGGCCGCCCGTCTTGTTGCCCATGTGAATGGCTTGGATAAGGTTCAGTTAGGGCGGGCGGCCTGGATCGATTCTGCCCAGCCTTATGCTGATCTTGAATCCTGCAAAACACAAAATGCATTGCCTGAGCGATCAACTTCGCTTCCTGCCGCCACCGACAAAGCTGTGGCAAAACGACCTCTGGAAGGATTTGTCCTGGTCGATTTTGCCAATGTGATTGCAGGACCCAACTGCGGCCGCATGTTTTCAGAGCTTGGTGCCACTGTGTATAAGATTGACCCCATGCATCCGCAGCATGCCCCGGTTATCATGGTCACCTGGGCAGCTGAACACGGCGTTGGCAAGCACTCTATTATTCTTGATATGCACACCGAAGAAGGCAGGGATATCATGAATAAAATTGTTGCGGGAGCAGATCTTGTCATGGCTAATAAACGTGACAACCAGTTTGTGCGCATGGGTCTTGGCCGGGAGGCGCTTGACAAACTGAACCCCAATATTATTGCTGTCCAGATCACCGGACATAAGGGTGAAAAGCCTGCCGGTCGTGATAATTATCTCGGCTACGACCCTGCTCTGCAGGGTGCCACCGGGTTAATGCACCGATTCGGCCCGGATGGTTGCCCAACCTTTCACGGTGTCGCCTCCTGCGTGGATTATCTCTGCGGATATCTTGGCACCTGGGCAGGAGTGAGTGCATTATTTGCAAGAGAACAGCGAAAAGATGGCAAAGGCGACTGGGCCGGAACCTCTCTTGCTGCTGCCGCATCGCTCACCCAGCTCCTTCTCCAGCAAACCCCTGCCCCGGCATCAGCCACTGGACCTGATGCCACAGGATTAAGTGAAGGTGAGCGCTGGTATAAAGTATCTGATGGTTTCATCTTTGCTTTGGCAGACCACGATATCAGCGAAGAACTGGCGACCTTTACCGTTGAACAGGCCATCGCCCATTTACAGCAAGAGAATATCCAGGCCGTACCAGTGCAGACCTGCCAGGAGCTTGCACAGCGTCACAAGGATAACCCATGCAAAACAGTCACCTTTGAACACCGTGAACGTGACGGCTGGGAGAGTGAAAATTTTGCCCCGACCTGGTTCGTGTTTGACGGAGAATGTGTTGGCTGCCCCGGAGTTACCGCCCGAATCGGTTCTGATGCTCCGGCCATTCTCCAAGCGCTTGGTTACTCCAGCGATGATGTGAAGCGGTTGATCGCAGATGGTGTTGTTGGACCTACGGAATGGATTCCCGGGCAAAATTGAGGTTCTGGAAACAATATGAATCAGATTGAAAAAATGATAGTAACTACATGATTGTTCAACAAAAAAAGGAGGAAAAAACATGAAAAAGAGAATTGGCCTAAAATCATTACTGGTAGGCGCGGTCTGCGCCCTGTTGCTCATGAGTCAACCGTCTGCGAAGGCCTGCACGGGGATTCAGTTGAAAACGGAAGATGGAACGTTCGTCAGCGGACGCACCCTCGAATTCGGCATATTTTTTGAAACGAGCGTGATTGTCGTTCCGAGGGGGTATCCCTTTGTGGGCAAAACCACGCGGGGGAATGGGAAAAAGTGGAAGTCAAAATACGCGTGCGTGGGGGTTATCATCGCGGACAACGAGGTCATCCTGGATGGGATTAATGAAAAAGGGCTGTCCGTAGGCAGTTTTTATTTTCCCGGCTTTGCCAAGTATCCCGTTACCACGGCTCAAAATCAATCCATCTCCATGTCCTCTTCAGACTTTACCCAGTGGATTGTCTCGCAGTTTGCCACGGTTGACGAGGTTCGTGCCGCCATCGAGAACAATGAGGTTGCCATCTCTCCGGTTTTGACCCCCGGTTTTCCGCCGGAGGTCCAGCCCTTTCATTTTGTTGTCTATGACAGGAAGGGCAAAAGCCTTGTGATTGAGCCTTTAAACGGCAAGCTGGTACTCTATGACAATCCCTTGGGGGTTATGGCGAATTCGCCGACCTTTGACTGGCACATGACGAATTTGCGCAACTATGTGGCCTTGAATCCCAACAATGTTCCTCCTGTTTCTATCTTTGGCAAGACCTTTAAGCAGCTGGGACAGGGGTCCGGCATGTTGGGCCTGCCCGGTGATTTTACCCCGCCTTCCCGTTTTGTCCGGGCGGCCGTTTTCTGTGCTACCGCGATACCGGAGAAAAATGCGGAAAGAGGTATCCTTCAGGTCTTTCATATCCTTAACAACTTCGATATCCCCGTCGGCGTCGCGCGCGAGGTTCACGAAGGGGTTATCCACTCTGATTATACGATGCTGACGACCGCGCGAGACTCGAAAAATCTTCGATATTATTTCCGGACGTACGATGATCAAACTATCCGGATGGTCGATCTTTCCAAGTTTGATTTCAACGCCAAGTCAATCAAGAAAATCAGCACCAAGAGTAAGCAGAAAATCGTTGATGTGACGGGCAAACTCAAATAGGAACGACTGACTGACCCGTCCTGATTTAGTCTGATATAGGTTTATAAAGAGGACGGAAAAATGGGATGGGCAAGAGGGTAATCTAAACAGTATAGTAATTCAAGTAGCAGGTTGTCCGGGGCCTGTTATGTCCCCCTTGACCATCTTTCGATTTTATTGCAACAGCCTGACCTTCGTGGTAATTTCTAAAAAAAAGGAGGGGTTTATTATGGGAACGATGACGCTTCAGCCGGTTGACAAGTGCGAGGTCCTGGTCCTGGTGGACAACTACATCGACCTTCTCTTACCCCCGAAGGAAGGGGTTCTCCGCCCGCCCCTGGCAAAGGGAAATATGATCCCGGAGGACACGATCCTCGCGGAGCATGGCCTTTCCATCCTGCTTCGCCTGACCTACGGAGGGAAAACGCACGAGGTCCTTATGGACGCGGGATATACCGACAAGGTTCTCCCCCACAACCTGGACTTTCTCGGCCTGGACCTCGCCGACGTGGAACTGGTGGTGATGAGCCACGGCCACATGGATCATTACGGGGGCCTGGTCTGGGCGGTGGGGCAGATCGCGAAGAAACCCGTGCCCATCGTGATCCACCCGGACGCCTTCGCCTCGCCCCGCTTCTTCAAGCTCCCGGACGGGACGGATCTCCTTTTTCCCGTCATGGATCGAAAGGCGGTGGAGGCCGCAGGTGGGCGTTTCGAGGAGACAGCGGAGCCGAGTCTCCAGATGGACGGCCATCTTCACGTGACGGGAACGGTAGAACGGGTGACCCCCTTCGAAAAGGGGATGCCAAACGCCTACGTGAAACGGGGTGACGAGCTGGTACACGATGACATATTCGACGACCAGGGGTGCGCCATCAACGTCCGGGATGAAGGCATCGTGGTCATCTCCGGGTGCGCCCACGCGGGAATCATCAACACCGTAAAATACGCGAAAAAACTGACGGGGATCGACAAGGTCCTGGGGGTCATCGGGGGATTCCACCTGAGCGGACCCGTCTTTGAACCCATCATCCCCGACACCATCGCGGCCATGAAGGAGATCGCGCCGAAACGCCTGGTGCCCATGCACTGCACGGGCTGGACGGCCATCAAGGCCTTCGAGGCGGCCATGCCCGAGGCCTTCGCCCTCAACGCCTCCGGCACCACCTACCAGTTTTAAGACGCATGCCGAAGGCCGCGATCCTGACCATCGGGACGGAATTGCTCCTGGGGAAGGTCGTCGATACCAACGGCGCCTACCTGGGCGAACGCCTCTCTTCCACCGGGTTTGATGTTGCCCTCCGCGTGTCGGTCGGAGATCACCACGGGGAGATCAGGCACTGGGTTGAGGCCCTCCTGCGGGACGTGGATCTCATCGTCACCACGGGCGGGCTGGGGCCCACGAAGGACGACCTGACCCGGCAGGAGGTGGCGGACGCCGTGGGGGTCCCCCTCGTTTTCCGGGAGGATCTCCTGAAGGAAATCGAGGCGATCTTCGCCGCGCGGGGATTCCGGATGACGGAGAACAACCGCCGCCAGGCCTACCTGCCCGAGGGGGCGCGGGCCATCTCGAACCCGGTGGGAACGGCCCCCGCCTTTTTCTTCCGGACGGCCGGGGGAAAGGGAATCGTTTGCCTCCCCGGCGTTCCGAGGGAGTTGAAGTATCTCATGGAAAGGGAGGTCCTTCCCCTCCTGCGGGAGGCGTTTGGCCTGGCCGGCCGCGTGAAACGAACCCGCGTCCTCAAGGTCTGCGGCCTGGGGGAAAGCGGGGTGGACCAGCAGATCGGCGACCTGATGAAGACGGAGGGAAACCCCTTCGTGGGGGTCCTGGCATCGCCGGGCATGATCCGAATCCTCATCACGGCGGAGGGAGACAGCGAAGACCAGGTGGCGGAGATGATCGGCGGGGTGGAAGGGGAGATCCGCCGCCGGCTGGGGTCACTCATCTTCGGAACGGACGACGAGACCCTGGAGGGCGTGGTCCTGTCGGGATTGTCCGGCCGGGTCCGGGAGCTTTTCATCGATGACACGGCCACGGCGGGCGAGGTGGCTGGGCGGCTCATGAAGGCCCACGGCGGGGCGTATCGTTCCCGCGGCTGCCTGGCCTTCGGCGACGGCTCCTGTGACGGGAACGGCGCGGGCGCCCTTCGTCTCCAGGTCCGGCCGCTGCCGGGGGAAGAGAAAGGCGGCCTGCGGGCGTTTTCCATCGTCATCCGCCGGGACGGCGAGGCGAAGGAGGTGAAGTTCCACCTGGGCGGGCCCAGGGGGCAGGTGGAGACCCGCCTTTCCGTCATCGCCGTGGACCAGGTGCGGAAATGGCTGGAGAAACGAAAGGGGTAGCGGCCCGGGAGGGAATTGACATCGTTCCGCTGGACGCCGTTTAGGGTCAGAAGGGGAATGCCCCGCAGGGATGGTTGAGGATTCTCAGGGATCTGCCGTCCTCGAAGAACTCGATGACGTTCAGGGCGGCGAAGTCCTGCCGGAAGCGAAAGACGTTTTTCAGGTCCAGTCCCAGCACCCAGCAGATGACAAGGCTGTTGATGCCGCCGTGTGCCACCACGGCGAATTCCTCCCCGGCATGGCGCTCCGCCAGCCGGGTGATGACGGCCACGGCCCTCTCCTGGGCCTCCACGAGGTTTTCTCCTCCGGGGATGCGGTAAAAGACGTAGTCTTCAAACTTCTTCCGTGCCTCCTCCGGATATCTTTCCCAGACCTCTTTCAGGGTCAAGCCTTCCCAGATTCCCTGTTTGACCTCCCGAAGGTCGGGAAATTCCTTCCTCTGGATGCCGGGAAAGTGGCTGGCGATTAAATCCGCGCCCTTTCGCGCGCGCAGCAGGTCGCTGGAATAGATTCCCTTGAGGGGACGGTCCTTGAGACAAGCAGCGACGCGTTCCAACTGCGCTTTTCCTTTCTCTGAAACATCTACGTCCAGGTGCCCATTGTATCGAAAGGCGTCTCCCTGGGTGTTTTCCGTCTCCCCGTGCCGCACGAGATAGAGGCGCGTGATAGTATAGAACTTGGTGGGATCCCAGAGGGTGTCGATGCGTTTCGTCATGTCTCTTTCCAATGAAAAGGGAGGAGGAAACCCGTCCCTCCTCCCTTTCGGTCTCCGGTCGGCGCGCCTTACGCGCTTCCCATGAGGTATTCGTGGATGGCGTTGGCGGCCTTGCGTCCCGCGCCCATCGCCAGGATGACGGTGGCGGAACCGGTGACGATGTCTCCGCCGGCATAGACCCCCTTCTTGGAGGTCGCGCCCGTTTCGGGGTCGGCCTCGATGTAGCCCCGCTTGTTGAGCTTGAGGTCGGGCGTGGTGCTGGGGATGAGGGGATTGGCCCGCGTGCCGAGCGCCACGATGACCGTGTCACATTCAAGGGTGAAGTTGGATCCCTCGATGGGAATGGGGCGGCGGCGTCCCGAGTCGTCCGGTTCGCCCAGCTCCATGCGGATGCATTCCATCCCCGTGACCCAGCCGTCCTCGTTCCCGATAAACTTGACGGGGTTGGTCAACAGTTCGAACTGAACGCCTTCCTCCTCCGCGTGATGGACTTCCTCGGCCCTCGCCGGCATCTCCGCGCGGGAACGGCGGTAGACGATCTTCACGGTGTCCGCGCCGAGGCGCAGGGCGGTCCGGGCGGAGTCCATGGCCACGTTCCCGGCCCCGATGACGGCCACGTTCTTGCCCAGGGCGATGGGCGTGTCGTATTCGGGAAACTTGTAGGCCTTCATGAGGTTGGAGCGGGTGAGATACTCGTTGGCGGAATAGATGCCGCAGAGGTTTTCGCCCGGGAGGTTGAGGAAGAGGGGCAGCCCGGCGCCGACGCCCAGGAACACGGCGTCGTGGTCTTCCAGGAGCTCGTCGATGGTCGTGGTCTTCCCGACGACCACGTCCGTCTCTATCTTGACGCCCATCTTCTGAAGGTAGTCCACTTCCGCGGCCACGATGGCCTTGGGAAGACGGAATTCAGGGATGCCGTAGACCAGCACGCCGCCGGGGGTGTGCAGGGCTTCGTAGATGATGACCTCGTGCCCCTTCTTGATGAGGTCGCCGGCCAGGGTCAGGCTGGCGGGTCCGGACCCTACCACGGCCACGCGCTTGCCCGTGGACGAGGCGATCTCCGGGATGGTGACCAAGTTGTTGTTTCGCTCGTAGTCCGCGGCAAACCGCTCCAGGCGGCCGATGGCCACCGGTTCCGCCTTTTTCCCGAGGATACAGGTGTTTTCACACTGGCTTTCCTGGGGACAGACCCGGCCGCAGACGGCGGGAAGGCTGTTCTTGTTCTTGAGCTGCCTCGCGGCGGCGGCGAAATCGCCCTCCACGATGAACTTGATGAACTGGGGGATCTCCACTTCGACGGGGCACCCCTCCACGCACTTGGGCTTCTTGCACTGGAGACAGCGCTGGGCCTCCAGTTGGGCGAGTTTTTCGTCGTATCCGTAGGGAACCTCGTCGAAGTTATGCGCGCGGACCTTGGGGTCCTGTTCCGGCATCGCCTGACGAGGGATTTTCTTTCCTTTTTCAGCCATTTTCGTCCTGCCTCCTTTTCGCTCTACGCGTTCTTCTGCTTAAAAAGTTCGTAGGATTTCTTTTCCTCTTCCACGTACATCCGGAGCCGCTGTGTCAGCTCGTCGAAGTCCACCTGGTGGCCGTCGAACTCGGGGCCGTCCACGCAGACGAACCGGGTCTTTCCGCCCACGGTCACGCGGCAGGCGCCGCACATGCCCGTGGCGTCCACCATGATGGGGTTCAGGCTGACCGTCGTGGGAACGTTGAAGGGTTCGGTGGTCTTGCAGACGAAACGCATCATGGGAACGGGTCCGATGCCGACAACCATCTTGACGTCGTCTCTTTCTTCGAGTATCTGCTTGAGGACGTCCGTGACGAATCCGTGATGGCCGTAGCTGCCGTCGTCGGTGGTGATTCGCAGGTCATCCGTCACGCCTTTCATCTCCTCCTCGAGGATGAGAAGATCCTTCGTCCGGGCGCCGATGATGCCGATAACCTCGTTGCCTGCCTCCTTGTACCCCCGCGTGATGGGATAGAGAACGGCAACCCCGGTTCCGCCCCCCACGCAGATGACGGGGCCGTCGTATTTCTTGATGTGCGTTGGCATGCCCAGAGGGCCAATGACGTCGATGAGGGCGTCGCCCGGCTCCAGGGTGGCCAGATGCGCGGTGGTTTTTCCAACTACCTGGAAGATGATGGTGAGGGTGCCCTTTTCCAAGTCCTGTTTCGCCATGGTGAGGGGAATCCTCTCACCCTTTTCATCGATCCTTAGGACGATGAACTGGCCTGGCTTGGCCTTCCTGGCGACCCGGGCCGCTTCCACTTCCAGTTGGCAGACAGTCCCTTCCGCCATAACCTTTTTGTCAACGATCTTGTACAAAGCTCAAACCTCCTGTAAGTTGTTGAGAAATTTTAATAAATCTGCCTGAACGAAAAAGCAGATTGACCTTTACGTGCCTAAATTAATATCTCGTGTAGGTGCAGGCCTGGATTTCATCCTTTCTCGATTCTTCCTCGTATCCAAAAACCGTGAAGTAGAGGGCACGGTCAAAGAACTGCGTGAGCCGCTGGCTCAAGTCGAAGACCATGGACAGGTCCAGGGCGTCCTTGAAGGATTTCTCGCTGAGGATCTTGTCCCAGATCTCCTTTTTTAGGAGCAGCAGGGAGTAGATGACTTCGTGCAGGGCGAACCCTTCCTGGAAGCGTTTTTTCCCCAGTTCCGTGTAGTCCCGCTTGATGTCTTCCTTGGTGGCCTCGTGGCTTATCCAATGGCCGAGCTGGGCGTAGAAGTTGAGGGCGCGCTTGTAGAGTATCTGCTCCGAGAATTCCCGGTAGGTGGGGGTGAACGGATTCTTTTTTACGGAATCGAGCCATCTCTTGGTGAGCTCGTCGGCGTTTCCCTCGATGAGTTGGACCAGCTCGTTGGTAAACATTGCCGCCTCCTTTATCCGGTGGGATTTAAACGTGATTTTCCTACCATATCTTTATGGGACTGTCAATTCGTATGAATTCCGACTTCAGCCTGTCGATCTTGTAGTTCCCATTTTTGCGGATTTTTGTTATATTGTTTAAGAAAAATAGACAGGTTTAAAAGTTGGAAAGAGATATCGAGTCATTGTTAAATACGGCCTTGACGGCCGCAAGAAAAGCGGGCGAGTACCAGAAGGAGCGGTTTCTCCGTCCCACGGAGGTCTTTTTCAAGGGGGCCATCGACCTTGTCACCGACGTGGACAGGGAGAGTGAAACAATTATCCTGGATATCCTCCGCGAGGCCACGCCTGACGACGTGGATATCCTCTCGGAAGAAACTCCGTTTAACGCCACCAACGCCCCCTTGCTCTGGATCGTGGACCCCCTCGACGGAACGACGAACTATGCCCACGGCTACCCCTGTTTCAGCGTTTCCATCGCCCTTCAGGAAGGCAGGGACCTGACTCTCGGGGTAGTTTATAACTCGGTCACGGGGGATTGCTACACGGCCGTCAAGGGAAAGGGCGCCTTCAAGAACGGCCGTCCCTTGAAGGTGTCGAACACGGCGCGCGTCGAACACGCCCTGCTCTGCACGGGGTTTCCCTACGACGTGGGGACCTCCCGCAGGAATAACATCCGGGAATTTTCAACGGTCATCCGCCGCGCCCAGGGGATTCGCAGGGACGGAAGCGCCGCCCTCGATCTCTGCCGGGTGGCGGAAGGCGCCTTCGACGGGTTCTGGGAGCTGAAACTGAAACCCTGGGACGTGGCCGCGGGCGTCCTCATCGCGCGGGAGGCGGGAGGAACGGTGACCACCCTCGAGGGGGCTCCTTTCGACCTTTTCGCCGACACCATTCTCTGCACGAACGGCCTGATTCACGAGGCGCTCCAAATTCTCCTGCATGAGCCCGCGTAAGCCGCTTATGACCCGTCGAGCCTGGCTGTCCTTGACACTCAGGGGGCTGGCGGCTCTTGCCACCGCCGCGATCCTTCCGTGTCGGAAGCGCGCCCGGGCCGAAGAACCCATTCCTGCCCCCGAGAGAAAATCCTCCATCGGCGCGACTTTCGCCAACGAGGTGATGACCTTCACGGCGGGTTTTCTTCTGTTCCCCGTGGCGGGGGACGCGCAGATAAGCCTCGTTCCCGCGGGACGCGCGGGAAGATACCGCGCGAGCCTGACCGGGAAGACCCGAGGTGTCATCGCCTTTTTTACCCGCCACCGCGAAGACACGCATATCAGCGAACTTGTGGAAAACGGGGAGAAGAACCGGTTCATCTGCACCCGCCTCATCCGGGACACGAAAATCGGGCACAGCCACACGACTAAGATTTTCGAAATGGACTATGAAAAGCGGCGACTGACAGTCACCCGCGTCAAGGGAAAGCGCAAAAGCGTCCACGTCAAATCGATTCCCCCCGGGGTCATCTATGACGATCCCTTGACGGCATTCTACAACTTCCGCTTTGGCGTTTACGGTCCCGTGCGCCACGGAGAAAGTTATAAGATCAATACGATACCTGGCAAGAAAGCCAATCACATCTTTCTGCGCGTGGCCTCAAAGGGGGAAACAAGACGCAAAAAAGGGAATTTCCCCTTTTCGAACCAGGCGGAATACCTCGTCTATCTCCGTATAGCCCCCGACATCGTCAAGTCGAAGAAGGGGAAATTGGAAGGCTGGGTAACCGGCGGGCTTGTTCCCCTCTACGGGGTCGCCAAGGACGTCATCTTCTTTGGCGACGTGAAGGGGAAACTGGTGCACTACGTGAAGGGGCTCACCCTTCAGTCTCCTCTGTAAAGGGACGAATGCCTTTGAATCCAGCCCTCTAAATACCGAATGGAGCGTTTCGTGGCGCCTTGGTAGTTTTCAAACATCCTGAAACACCTTTCGCGAATTTCTCCCCGCCGCTTCGGATCTTCAAGGAGACGAATCAATAGATCTGACAGTTCCTTGGCGTCCGAAACCTCAAATGCCACGGCCTCTTTGAGGGTAATGTCTCTAATCTCCCGGAAGTTTTCCATATTGGGGCCGAAGATGGTCGGCACGCCGTAGCGGAGAGACTCCAGGGGGTTGTGCCCCCCGATGGGCGCCAGGCTTCCCCCCACGAAGGCCACGACCCCCAGCTGGTACAGGCGGACGAGCTGTCCCAGGGCGTTTACCAGGAGGATATCCCACGCCGCATCGACGGATTCCTTTCCGTTCCACTTGGCGTAGGCCAGGCCCCGGGTCGCGAGGGCCTCCTCGAACTGGGACAGGGCATACAGGTGGCGGGGAATGATGATCCATTTTATCCGGGGGAAGGCCTCTTTCAGGGCCAGGTAGGCGTCGATGAGGTCTGAAAACTCGCCGGGGTGGATGCTCCCGGCGATCCACGCGAACTCTCCCTCGTTGAGGTGGAGGGTCAGGCGGAGGCGGCGCGCCTTGGCGGCGCTCAAGGGGCTGTATGCCGCGTCGAATTTCACGTTGCCCGTGACGTGTATCCTGTCCTCGGGGGCGCCCAGCGCCTTCATCCTCTCTGCGTCTTGTTCCGTCTGAACCAGGAAGAGTTCGACACACCCCAAGACGCGCCGGAAGAAGAAACGAAAGGCCCGGTAACGAGAAAAAGACCTGTCCGAGATCCGTCCGTTGAAGAGGGCGATATGCGCCTTCCGCCTTTTCATGCAGAAAAAGAGATTGGGCCATAACTCCGTCTCCGCCACAAGGAGAAACTCGGGACGGCACTTCCCAGCCACGCGGCAGACCGACCCGATGAAATCGAGGGGAAGCAAAAAAATCTTTTTCGCGCCCTTTATCAGGGCCTTTGCCTGCTTCCTGCCCACGGGGGTGCTGGCCGAGAAGGCCAGGTCGTGCCGCGGAAACTTCTTAACCAGTTCTCCGCAAATGGGGGCGGATACCTTGACTTCCCCCAGGGAGGCGGCGTGAACCCAGATGGAAGGCGCCTGCAGGGCCTCCCGGAATACATCCGAAAACCCCAGGCGCTCCGCCAGCCCCTTTCGAAGGCGCTCGTTGACGAGCAACAGGACCAGCCATACCGGAGAAAAGACAATCAGGAAAAACACTTGCACCACGTTATAGAGAAAAAACACCAGATTCATCCTTTCCATGGGGCTCTTTCATAAGGTCACACTTCCGCCCAAACTCCCGTTTCGCAGTAATGTTCCACCGTCTCCGTCATGCGCCGCATCGTTTTCTCCAGCTCCGCCCGCTTGATCTCCCTCTCCTCCTTCGTCAGTCTCCTCGGAACCCAGAAGGGGGCGCCGTAAAAAAAGACGCCCTTGGAAAAGGGATACGGGATGATGAATCGATCCCAGCTCGAAAAGACCTTCTTCGCGGTGCTCGAAAAGGCGACGGGGATGATAGGGGTTCCCGTGAGCCGCGCCAGGTCGATAACCCCCATCTGAACCGTGTGCCTCGGACCTTTGGGGCCATCGGGGGTCAAAACAACGCAGTCCCCGTTGGAAAGCGCGCGAAGCCCGCCCCGCAGGGCGCTCAGCCCGCCCCGCGTCGTGGATCCCCGGAAACTCTCTAAACCGAAGTAACGAATGATGCGGGTGATCAGCTCTCCGTCCCGGTGCCGGCTTACCATGACCTTTGCCCGCCGCCGATAGGGAGACACCACCATCATCAGCATGTGGCCGTGCCAGAATACGCTGATAAAGGGCTTGTTCTCTCTGTCGAGCCGGGCGATGAACTGGACCTCCCCCCTTTCCTCGAAACGCATTGTCCAACTCAGGACCTTGACGACCACGAATCCCACGAAGGGGACGACGTGAACCGTCAGGCTATTCCGCAGGCGCTTCCAGAACGTACCCATTTCTTACCTGAAGGTCGAAAAGCTGGCGATAGTGGCCTCCGGCCGCGAAGAGACTTTCATGGGTGCCTTCCTCCACGATGCGTCCGTTTTCCAGGACGTAGATGCGATCCGCGCCGATCACGGTGGAAAGGCGGTGGGCAACGACGAGGACCGTCCGGCTGGCCATCAGGTTGTTTAGGCCCTTCTGCACTTCCACCTCCGCCTCGGCGTCGAGGGACGAGGTGGCCTCATCGAGGATGAGCAGGGGCGCGTTTTTGAGCATGGCGCGGGCGATGGAAATCCGCTGGCGCTCCCCGCCGGACAGCTTCACCCCCTTCTCCCCGATGACCGTGTCGTAACCCTGGGGGAGACTCATGATGAAATCGTGGGCGTTGGCCAGCTTGCTTGCCTCGATGATTTCGTCCATCGACACGTCTTGGTTCCCGTAGGCGATGTTGTTTCGAACCGTGTCGTTGAAGAGGATGATCTCCTGGGTGACCATGGCGATCTGGGAACGGAGAGAGGCGATTTTGAAATTTCGGATATCTGTCCCGTCAAACATGATGCGTCCCTCCGTAACGTCGTAAAATCGAGGGATCAGGTTGAGCAGGGTCGATTTTCCGCTTCCGCTCTTTCCCACGAACGCGACCATTTTCCCACGGGAGACGGAGAAGGTGATGTCTTGCAGGGCCATCTCCCCGTCGTAGGCGAATCCCACGCGGTCGAAGCCGAGGGTCCGCCAGTTTGCGGGAAAGTCGATAGCGTCCGGCGCCTCGACCACCTTGGGCGCGATGTCCATGACATCGAAGATCCGCCGGGCCGCGGAAAGCCCCTCCTGCACCACGCTGTTGGATTTGTTGATCTTCTTGATGGGCTGATACAGCATGAAGAGGGCCGTCATGAAGGAGAAAAAGGTCCCGGGCGTGGCGTGTCCCTTCAAGACCTGGTAGCCGCCGATCCAGATGATGGCCGCGATTCCCAGGCCGCCCAGGGTTTCCATCACGGGGGACGAAAGGGCCCGCACCTTCTGAATCTTCATGTAGATACGAAAGAGCCGCTCGTTTTCCACGCTGAACCGGCGCTTCTCGTAGTCCTCCATCCCGAAGGCCTTGACGATGCGGATCCCCGTGATGGCCTCGTGGATAATCATGGACAGATCCCCGATGGTCTCCTGGCTCCGGGTGCTGAATTTGAAGAACTTTCTGCCGAACGCGACGATGGGATAGACGGCAACGGGGAGAACCAGCATGGCAATGCACGCCAAGCGCCAGTTTCGGTAAAAGACGACGAAGATGAGGCCCGCGATGGTAAAGAAATCCCGCAGCAGGCTCGTTACCGCGCCGGAGACGGCGCCCCGCAGCAGGTTCACATCATTGATGAGCCGGGATAAAATTGCCCCCGTGGCGTTTTTGAAATAGTAGGAGAGGTCCAGGTCCTGGAGATGGAAGTAGAGGTCCCGCCGGATATTGGCCACGATCCTCTGCCCGATGAAGGCCATCAGGTACCGCTGGCCATACATGGCGCCCCCCTTCAAAAGGTAGAGCGCGATGACTACGAGGGGCAGGATCATGAGCTTGAAGACATCCTTGTTGAGGAAGATGTCGTCGAGCACCGGTTTGACGAGGTAGGCCGAAAAGGCCGTGGTGAACGCCACGACCACCATGCAAACCATGGCCACGAGGAGGCGGCCCATGTAAGGCCTCACGTAACCGTAGAGACGCTTGATTTCCGGATGCTTACGCAGGGTTTTCCGCAACATAACGATAGATGACCTCTGCCGTTCTCTGGGAAGCGCCAGGGCCCCCAAGTTTTTCCCTGATTTGTTTCAATTCACCCCTTATCTCTTGCAACCTGCCCGGCGTTTCCAGCATGGCCCGGCACGCCCCCACGATTCTTTCCGGGGTCGCGTCATACTGGATCAACTCCGGATAGATCTCCTTTCCCGCCACGATGTTCGCCAGGCCGATCCATGGGACCCGGAGCAGGACCCTTCCCAACAGATAAGAGACGAAGGAAACCTTATACACGATAACCGCCGGGACCGCAAGAAGCGCCGCCTCCAGGGTGGCCGTTCCGGAGGCCATGACGATGAGGTCACATCCGCCCATCACCCGCGTCGAGTCGTTTTCAACAATCTCCACGGAAAGGCCCTCCGCCTGGAAGGTGTTCCGCAGCCTTTCCGGGGAGATTCCGGGCGCCGCCGGGATCACGTGCTCGAGGGGAATCGCCGTCTCCCGGTCCAGCAGGCCCGCTGCCTTGGCCATGACGGGCAGAAGACGGTCCACCTCCGAATTCCGGCTCCCGGGCATCCAGCCGATCCGCCGGTTTTCACCCCCGGGGCGTTTATAGTCTTCCCACTCCGACAACTTATCCACGAGGGGATGCCCCACGAAGCTCACCTTGACGCCATGCGCCTCGTAAAAGTCCTTTTCGAAGGGAAGAATCACCACCATTTCTTCCACGTTCCGCGCGATTCGCCTGACCCGGCCCCGCCGCCAGGCCCAGACCTGGGGACTGATATAAAACACCACGGGCACCCCCAGCTTCCTCGCCCGCCCCGCGAAGAAGAGGTTGAACTCCGCGTAGTCAATAAGCACCACTATCCGGGGGGGATTTTCCTTTATTTGCCGGATCAGCCACCGGTAGGCCCGCACCAACCTGGGCAGGATGGAAAGAACTTCCACCGTTCCCACGACCGCCAGATCCCGGACGTGATACCCGATATCCACGCCCGCCTCCGCCATCCTGTCTCCCCCGATTCCCACGAATTCGAGGGCGGGGTCCGCGCGTCTCATCTCGGTAACCAAGGCAGCCCCATGGAGATCCCCCGAGGTTTCCCCGGCGACGATGAGTATCCGTTTACCCTCGGCCATGCCTGATTACGGGTTAAGTGAAATGGTTTTCAGCCGGCGCTGCATTTCTTCCTTGATGGTCATGGCCAGCCGGAGGGCCTTCAAGCCATCCTCTCCCGAAACTTTCACGGGTTCCTTACCCGCCACGGCCTTCAAGAAAGAGGCTATTTCCTCCTGCAGGGCATCCTTCGGCGGGACCTTCAATTTTCTCGGCATGATGATGGGACGTCCCAGGACCTGCCGGTCAACCTTTTTGACCCAGGCGACTTCGTGGTTCAACAGGTCGATGGACAGGTAGCCGTTCTGCTGGAAGAGCCTAAACTTCCGGGTTTTTTCCTTCGATACCCGGCTTGCCGTGAGATTGGCCACGCACCCGCTCGCAAACTCGAGGCGGACATTGGCGATATCCCCCTGAGGGGTCAAAACGGGCACCCCCGCCGCGGAAATGTGCGTCACGGGGCTGTTCACGTAGTGGATGACAAGGTCGAGGTCGTGGATCATCAGGTCGAGCACCACGTCCACGTCCGTTCCACGCCTTGAAAAATTCCCAAGGCGGTGAACCTCCACGAAGAGAGGGCGTTGAATCAGGGGATCCGCCCTCAGGATCGCGGGGTTGAAACGTTCCACGTGGCCGACCTGGAGCGTGACCCCCGCCTTTTCCGCCGTCTCGATCAACGCCTCGGCCTGTTCCGGCGTGGTGGAAAGGGGTTTCTCGATGAGCGCGTGAAGCCCGTGGGAGAGGCACATTATTCCCACATCGAAATGGGTCGACGTGGGCGTGGCGATACTGACCGCCTCTACCTTGCCGAACAGGTCCCGGTAATCCGTGAAATAGGGAATGCCCAGGGATTTTGCCACCTTCTTCGCGCGTTTTTGGTCGATATCGGCGATGGCAACCAGGTTACAGGTTTCGAGGCTTTTATACTTCTGTGCGTGAAAGGCGCCCAGGCGCCCAACCCCGATAACCCCAACCTTGACGGGATTCATTACCTGCAGATTCCACGTGACGTTGTTTTGAGAAAGTCGACGAATTTCCGGACCGCCTCAATTTCTCCGATGGCGTCCGATTCGATCTGTTCAATACCTTCCGACATCTTCATTTTTGACCTGAAGATCAGGCGGTAGGCCTTTTTCAAGGCGGAAATTGTCTCTTCCGAGAAATCGTGACGGCGCAGGCCGATGGTATTGAGTCCGTAAAGTTTAGAGCGTCCCCCCGCCGCCTTCACGTAGGGGGGAATGTCGAGGGAGACTCCCGTCATTCCGCTGACGAAGGCGTAGGATCCAATCCGGGCAAACTGGTGGACGGCCGAAAGGGCCCCTATAATCGCAAAGTTCTCGATGGTAACGTGACCGGCGAGTGTCGCCACGTTGGCGAGGATATTGTAATCTCCAATGATACAGTCGTGGGCCACGTGGACGTAAGACATGAGAAAATTGCCGTTGCCTATCCGCGTCTGTCCGCCGCCCCCAACGGTTCCCCGGTTGATGGTGACGTATTCACGAATCACATTTCCATCCCCTATCGCGAGGGTGGTTTCTTCCCCCTTGAACTTGAGGTCCTGAGGGATTTCACCCACGGAGGCGAACTGGTAGATTTTACAATTTTTTCCGATGGTTGTCGGTCCCTTGACCACGGCATGGGACCCGATGAAGGAGCCATCCCCGATGACCACGTTCCCCTCAATGACCGCGTAGGGCCCAATTTCCACGTCGTTTCCCAGGTTTGCTTCCCTGGATATGACTGCTGTTGGATGTATTTTAAGCAATTTTTCCTCTTTTCTTCTTATTTTATTCTATTTTTTTTCCAGGGCTGCCAGCATGCGGGCCTCCGCCACGACGGTTCCTTCCACGCGGGCGTAGGCCTGGAACGACCAGTAGACGCCTCCACGGTGCTTTAGAATCTCCGCCTCGAGCATGAGCTGGTCACCCGGTATCACGATGCGGCGAAACTTTGCCTTGTCGATTCCCATGAAATAGACAGCCCGGTCCTTGACGTTATACTGTTTGATTGTTTCGAATGCCAGGATTCCCCCTGCTTGCGCCATCGCCTCGAGGATCAAGACCCCCGGCATGATGGGGCGCCCCGGGAAATGCCCCTGAAAAAAGGGTTCATTTACCGTAACATTCTTCAACGCGAGGATCCTTTTCCCCAGCTCGATCTCAATGACACGGTCGACGAGCAGGAAGGGGTAGGCATGAGGCAAAAGGGTCTGAATCTTCTCAATAGAAATCATAAATCCTCTCCTTGGGGCATTAATGCTTCCAACTTGCGTTCCAATCCGTCAATCTTCTTTTCCAATTGCCTTAACTTTTTGCGCATCTCCGGAAGTTTTTGGTATATGGACGCGGCTTTGAAAAATGTCTTGACCGGGATGGCTGGTGTTCCGCACAAGATTTCCCCGTCCTTGACTGTGTTGTGGATCCCAGATTGGGCCGCTATTTTAACGCCTTTTCCGATACGGATGTGCCCCGCCACTCCTACTTGACCCGCCAGGATCGTTCCATCTCCGACCTCGGTGCTCCCCGCGATCCCGACCTGGGCCACGAGAATCACACGGTCGCCGATTTTCACATTGTGCCCCACCTGAACCAAGTTGTCGATTTTTACGCCTTCGCCGATAACCGTGTTTCCAAGGGTTCCCCGGTCAACGGTACTGTTTGCCCCTATTTCCACGTCGTTGCCGATAACAACTCCCCCTACCTGGGGGATCTTCAGATGCTCTCGCCCGTCCCACGCGTAACCAAAACCATCCGACCCAATCACAACCCCACTATGGAGAATGACCCGGTCTCCAAGACGGCAGGCAGGGTAGACCTTGGCGCCGGAGTAGAGGATACACTCCTTGCCAAGAACGGAACGTTCCCCCACGAAGACATGGGGATGAATGATACATCCGTTCCCGATAACGGCGCCCTTTTCGATACAGGCGAAAGGGGCAACGGAGACGTTTTCTCCCAGGTTGGCCTCTGGGTGTATCGACGCGAGAGGGCTTATTTCTCCCGTGGAACGGGGCCTCGGGTGGAATAACATCTGCGATTTGGCGAAGGCCGCATAGGGATTCTCCACCAATAGGAGATTCTTGCCCGGCGCCTTTATCCCTTTCGGGACGATAACGGCGGCGGCGCGCGTCTCCTTCAAGTGAGAGGACTTTTTGGGATCGGACAAAAACGTGAGGTCTCCATCCCCCGCCTGTTCGATGGGGGCGATCCTTGAAACCCTCAATGAGGCATCCCCTATCAGTTCGGCGCCAAGCTTCTCAGCAAGCTCACCCAAAGAAAAAAGGGGCTTTTCACCCATGGACTCGATTTTCTTCCTTTTACTTTGAATCCTGTGTTCTTTGTGACTGTTACTTTTTCTTGTCGTATTCCTGGTCGTAGATCTTGATGATGGTGTTCGTGAGATCCAGGGAATCTGGCGCGTAAAGGAGGCCGCTTCTGGTCTTCTCAAAGATCATGGCGTAACCCTCTTTTCGGGCATAGGTAAAAATGATTTTCTGGATTTCACGAATGATTTTTTTCGACATCTCCATTTCCTTGGTTCGAGCGTCCGCTCGGAGATTTTTCAGGTAAAGCTGGTATTCTCCAACCTTCTTCTGGTATTCCCGTTCCTTCTGAACACGAACATCCTCGGCGAGGAGGGCCCCCTGTTTTTCGAGTATCTGTTTCATGGATTGAAGGTCTTTCTTTTTCTTCTCCGCCTCCGCGCGCCTCTTATTCATGTAGGCCACGAATTTTTTACGCGCCGCCTTGCCTGCTTTACTTTCATTAACGGCCTTTTCCATGTCCACGTATCCCAGTTTGGTGGGCAGCGCCGCGCAGGTTCCGATAGCCACCGTCAAAACACTCCCAAATCCCACGAGTGCCGCCAGAATAACGGCGAACCAAATTGCCTTTCTCAGATCCATAATCCTATTGTTCATTTTACGCTCCTCGATAACCTCGATACTTTGTAAGGTTTTGCTTAGAAGTACTGTCCCACGGTGAATTCCATGACACTCTGCTTCTCGTCACCCTTTTTGTTCAGGTTATACCCCCACTCAAGCCGCAAAGGCCCCATGGGGGATAACCACCGAATTCCGAATCCGGCGCTGGTCCTTATTTCGCCAATATCGCTCCACGAATCGAACCCTTTCCCAGCGTCGAAGAAAACGACCCCTTTCAGGCCGATCTCTTTATAGAGGGGAAAAATCAGCTCACAGTTCATGATAACCTCGTTTTTGGCGCCAATGGCATCCCCGTTTTCGTCTCTTGGTCCGGCATATCCGTATTCAAACCCGCGGATGGATTTCAGCCCTCCCACGAAGAATTTTTCCGTAATGAGCAGTTTTTTGCCACCGTAACTGTCCATAGAGCCAACCCGGCCGTGGAGCATGATCGTTGTGTCCCAGAAAAAGGGATGATACCAACTGGCATCCGCGATGGTCTTCCAGAAATCCACGTCTCCCCCGAGGGGTCCGCCGCCGTTTTCGAAGGAAAGAGATTCCCTGGAGCCGCGGGTCGGGTCGAGGCGGCTGTTTCGGCGGTCCCTGATAAGATTGAACAGGATTTTGCTTTCCAGTCGCCGTCCCCTCTGATCCTTGACGTAAATAGAGGCCGTTTCGTCAATGTTGTAGACATCCACATCCTGAAGGGTGTAGCGGACGGAACCATAGATCCCCCACCAGGGGAGGGGACGGCCAAGCTTCACGCTGCCGCCCGATGTCTTGGAGCTGAAACTGTCGTATTCATACCGGTCGTGGTAGAGATCCAGACCCATGGAGTAGATACTGTCCCGGATGGCGGGATTAACAAAACTAAAGCGGAAGAACTGGCTCTTGGACCCCATGTCGCCCCGGAGTTTTACAATATACCCGCGTCCAAAGAGATTTTTGTGTTCGATGCTGCCCGTCAACATGAGGTTTTCCTGGGTGCTGTAACCGGCGCCGATCCCGACGGATCCCCACTTCCCCTCCTCGACCTTGACGTCCACGTCGACCGAGTTCTTTTTTTCGGGGTCTTTATGTGTGGAGATGTCCACCTTCTCGAAAAGCCCGGATTCCTTCAACCGGTGCCGGCTGACCTTCAACTTTCGTCCGGAGTAGAGTTCACCTTCCACGAAGGCCAGGTCCCTCCGAATCACGTTGTCCCGGGTGGAAAGATTCCCGGTGATATTGACCTTCCCAAAGTAGGTGATTTCTCCCTTCGAAATGTCGTAGGTAATCTTGACCGTCCTGTTTTTTTTGTCCAGCTTCGTGATGGGGTTGACATCCACATAGGCGTAGCCTTGATCCGAATAAAGGTTCGTCAACGCCGTGATGTCCGATCTGACTACGGAACTGCTGTAAATCTTTCCTGCCTTCGTCTTGACGAGCTTCATCAGCTCCTTTTTCGGCTTGAGAAGATCGCCGCGAATACCGATCGACGAAACTTTGTACTGTGGGCCTTCGTGAATCTTGAAGGTGATGTAGATGGATTTCCCGTCCTTCGAGATCTTGATGTTGGGTTCGTCCACCTTGACCTCCAGGAACCCCTGGTCGAAATAGGCCGCCTTAATCATCTCCGTGTCCAGTTTCAGTATCTCGCGGTTCAGCTTTCCAGTGCCGGTCAGCCAGGAAAGCCAGTTCCGCGTCTTGGTGTGGATGACCTTCCTCAGCTTCTTTGCTTTGATGTGCTTGTTGCCCACGAAGGTGATTTTCTTGATGTAGCCCCGCTTCCCTTCGTCGATGGTGAAATGAATCGCCGCTTCATTTCCTTCAAGAAGTTCCACTTTATAGTCAATTTTGGCGTTGTAGAATCCCTTGTCCGCGTATACCGCCTTCAACTCACGAATGGCTTTGTGAATTTTATCGGTATTCAGAATCGTGTATTTTAAGCCCGCCAGCTTGGAGGAGACATCCTCCCGTTTCAGTTCCTTGTTCCCCTTGAAGAAAATCCTCACGATGTAGGGCTTCTCGACAACGAGAAAAGTCAAGAGCTTACCATTGGATAGGTTCTTCACGTCGGCCTGGACGTCCTTAAAATATCCCATTCTGTAGATCGCCTTGAGATCCTCCTGAACCGTAGCCATATCGAATGGATTCCCCGGTTTGCTTTTGATAACGGCAAGAATCGCGTCTTTGCCGACCTTACGGTTTCCAACGATATCGATACGGACGATCTGGCTCTGTGCATAGAGAGAAACGACGCCTGCCAGAACGAGCAAAAAGGAAACAGTTGCTATCCTCAGCCCTTTCTTCATATATCCCTTCCCCATCCAAGGTTAAAGTTGTTTCTATCTAACAGATTACTTGATTGTTGTAAACACTTTGTGCCGAAAGAAGCCTTGGAAATGAGTTTACGAGATTTTTGGTGTCTCCCGCCAAAGCCTACGAGGTTTTTTTCGACTCTCCCGCCACATAGACTACGTTTTTCGTCCCTTTTTTCCCGTGGTACATCGCTTTATCCGCGGTTTCCAAAAGTTCCTTGAAACTCTTTGTCTGATCGGGGTACGTCGCAACACCCATGCTAACCGTTAGGCGGATATTCTCCCTTTCACACGACTGAAAAGGATGGCTCGCGATTCCGGACCTGATCCGTTCACCGATTTGTTTCGCCTGTTCCTGGTTCGTGGCTGGTAAAACGACCACGAATTCATCGCCGCCATACCGGAATATCAATTCTCCCTTGCGAAGATTCTTTTTAAGAATTTCAGCCACCTCTTGGAGTATCTTGCTGCCAATAAGGTGACCATAGGTATCATTTACCATCTTGAAATCATCGATATCCATGAAAAGCACCGATACCGGATATTTTCCTTTGTCCGCTTCTCGAAGTTCTTTCTCCATGAGACGTTGAAAAGAGCGCATATTGTAAAGGTCCGTCAGATCGTCTTTCAGCGCAATTTCGCGTGCTTTCAGAAATTCCATGAGATTCGAAAAGATGATTCTCGACTCTTTCAACAACTCTTCTATCTTGGGAACCACCGGCACGATAAATTCCCGGGAACGTGGCCCCATGTCAAAACCAAGTACTCCCTTTCCTATGGCGTCATTCCCAAGGATGACAAAAACAAATTTTTCTTGTTCCCCCACTACCATCTCCATAGGGGGAGGCATGTCTCCATGGTCAATTAAGGTAATGGCTTCTCTTTTTTGCATAAGCCAGTCAGGTTTTTGGATAAGAGATTGCTGAATAGCCTTCTCCGCCTCCCTCGACAAACCAATGGATTGAAGTAGTTCAAATCGCTGATCTTTTCCAGGAGCTTTGAAGAACACAATCGCCTTTTTTGAGGTCAGGATCTTGGCGATAAAAAGAACCAGGATATAAAAAAACCTGTCAATACTGCGGCACAGGTTCAATTGTTGACAAACCTGAAAGATCCCTTCCAGGGCGGGAGATTGACTTGAATGGAGCGCGAAAATGGCGCGCTGGAACATCCTTTTGAAATCATCTTCCTGAAAAGGTTTGAAAAGATAATCCGTGATTCCCATTCGAAACCCTTTGATGATAGACTCGGGCTCACGGGTT
The DNA here is from genome assembly GCA_026986155.1 of bacterium. Lineage (GTDB taxonomy): Bacteria > Desulfobacterota > S145-22 > S145-22 > S145-22 > JAOZMY01. The sequence goes on along the minus strand of JALSPC010000193.1, from coordinate 33,395 downwards.
TTCGTAATGAAAACAATGGGAATTCTGGGATAGAGCGTCCGAACCTCTGACACAAACTCTTCGAAATCTGTCCCTTGCTGAAAGGGATCCGTCAGGATGATATCGAAGGTATCGTTCTTTATTTCGTTAACCCCTGGCAGTTGCGCCATTTCCGCGATATCGACATCATAATGCTCCGTAAGTATTTTTCTCGCCATAACACGGTACACGTGTTCTTTCTCAATTAGAAGGACACGTATCGGTTGCTCACCCAATCTTCAAGAACCTTTTCCCGTTTTCGTTGTAAAAGGATTTATTTTTTTTGCATCAACGGTTTCTTCTCAATGGCCTTCACGAGCAAGGTCATGATCTTGTTCAACGGCGTGGGAATCCCGTGTTTCTCCCCAAGCTCCCAAACCTTCCCGTTCAAGGTATCGATCTCGGTCCGCCGACCGGCCTCGATGTCCTGGAGCATGGAGATCTTATTGTCTCCGACCCCGGAAAGGGCGTGAATGACGAACCCGGCGGGGTCCTCTAGCTCCTTGCTTGGATCGTTGATGTCCTTGAAGTGAAGCCCCATGGCCTTGGCCACGTTGTAGGTTTCCACCGCCAGCTCCCGGATCAGCTGGTTGGTCTCTTCGCATTCGATGAGCTGGTTTCCCGTGAACCCCGTGATGGCCGCGACGCAGTTGCACGCCACGTTCGCCAGGAGTTTCCGCCAGATGGCGTTTAGGATATTGCCCACGATAATTTCCGTTTCGAAACCGGCATCGTCCAGCGTTTTAATGATCTCCTTAAGCCGGGGATCCTCCTTGCCGTCATATCTTCCGATCCTTACACCGCCAACCCCGCCGTTGTACTTGATCTCGTTAGGTCCCAGGACCATGGCGCTATGGGCCGTGACGCCCCCCACCACCCGTTCCTTCGGGACGTACTTGGCGATGACATCCAGGTTTCCCAAGCCGTTCTGAACTGACATGACATAGGTGTCCGGACCGATCATCGGCCGGGCCATTTTGACGGCGGATTCCGTGTGATACCCCTTCACGGAAATCTGGACTAGGTCCATGATTCCGACGGAAGCGGGGTCATCCGTGATTTTGACGGGCACATTAATGACGGATCCGTCGGGCATGTGCATGATTAGACCATTTTTCTGAATCGCTTCCACGCGTTTCTTGTCGATTTCGATCAGGGTTACATCGATTCCCGCGCGCGTCAGCAGCGCGCCGAACGTTCCCCCAAGAGCTCCGGCTCCAACAATCGCCATTTTCATAATTTGTCCCCTCCTTAGATGATTTTTTACCTACACACTAACTTACTCATTTTTAATACACTGATTGGGGTTGTTCGTCAACATAACCTCTTCCTCCCAATTCCTATTTTTCGGATAATTTTATCCCAAAACGAAACGAAGAGACGGGATTTTTCTTGTCTTTCCTTTGCAATTAATCCGGAATGATGTAAATAGACGGCATGAAAAAAAACGGTCGCGGAACCCAGGAAACCCTTACCCCTGAGCAACAATCCAGAAAAATCCGCGCTATGTTCAGCGGGATCGCGGAGAGGTATGATTTTCTCAACCGGCTTTTGAGTTTGGGCATCGATACCCGGTGGCGGAAACGGTGCATCCGGGTTTTGCGTCAAAGTATGAAAACCGACGGCCCTATCCTCGACCTGGCCGCGGGGACGGGAGACCTGGCCCTGGCCCTTGATAAACGGACATCCCCGGGATTCCGCGTCGTCGCGGCGGATTTCTCCCTGGAGATGCTGAAGATTCTCAAAATGAAAAGGGGCCCGTCATGCGGGATCCTCATCGTCACGGCCGACGGCCTTTCCCTCCCTTTCAGGACCGGGATGTTTTCCGGCGCCACCATCGGATTCGGCATCCGGAACTTCACGGACCGATCCGCCGCCCTCCGGGAACTTAACCGGGTCCTCAAGCCGGGGGGCATCCTGGCCATCCTCGAGTTTTCCATCCCCCGGGGAAGGCTTCTACGGTTTTTCTACCTCCTCTACTTCGAGAAGATACTGCCTCTCATCGGCGGGGTATTCTCCAGCCGTTCCGCTTACAGCTATCTCCCGGAATCGGTCCGAAAGTTTCCCCCGCCGGAGACCTTCACGGTCATGATCCGCAACGCGGGGTTCAAGGAGGTCCAGGCCTCTCCCCTGACCGGGGGTATCGCCGTTCTCTATACCGCGGAAAAACCTCTTATTGATCCATCTGGAAAAACTCGGTCGGGGCGGATTCCTTGACCTCGTCCGAATACTTCTTCGGTTCCGTTCCCTCCTTGAAACACTCGAGATAGGCGTGCGGCGTTCCGGGACGGGCGAGAAGCCCCGTCTTGGGATCGATGCTCACGAAGACGATCCCCGCCGGCACGTCGAATTCCCTGGCCGGCAGCCCATTCAGGGCCTCCTTCATGAACTTCGTCCAGATGGGGCAGGCCGCCCGCGAACCCGTTTCGCTCCTCCCCAGTGAATACTCGTTATCGAACCCCACCCAGACCCCCGTCAGGATCTGGGGCGTATATCCCATGAACCACGCATCCCGGAAATTGCTCGTGGTGCCCGTCTTCCCCGCGCAGGGACGTTTGAGGGCCTTCGCCCGCCAGCCCGTCCCACGCTTAACCACGTCCTCCAGGATATTCGTCAGGATATAGGCGGTCTGGTCACTGATGACGTGCTCGGGCCTGAGTGCTTTCAACTCGTCTTTCCCCTGTTCCTTCGGCGGGCTTTCCGCCTCCTCCGCCTCCGTTCCGGGCAGGTTTGTCTCGGGTGGGTGGGATTCCAGAACCGTTCCGTCCCGGTCCACGATCTTCTCGATGAAAAGGGGCTGAAACGTCCAGCCCTGTCTCGCGAAAACCCCGTAAACCGTTGACAGTTCCTTCAGCGACATGGCGTTGGATCCGAGGGCCAACGAAAGATTCGGCTCCAGCTTGGAGGTCACGCCCAGTTTCTTCGCGTATTTGATGACGTAAGAAATCCCGATGGTTCGCAGGATCTTGACCGTGACCACGTTCCGGGAGTGCACGAGCCCTTCCCGCAGCGTCGTGGGGCCGTAAAAATGCTCCTCGTAATTTTCCGGCTTCCAGACCTTCTGGGCGAACTGCTTGAAGATGATGGGGGAATCGAGGATGATGGAGGCCGCGGTAAGGCCCTTGTCGAGGGCGGCCGCGTAGATGATTGGTTTGAACGCCGAGCCCGGCTGCCGTTTCGACTGGACGGCCCGATTGAATTGGTTCTTCCCGAACCGGTATCCTCCCACCATGGCCAGGACCTCGCCCGTCTTCACGTCTACGCTGAAGAGGGCCGACTCCGCCAGAGGTTCTTGTTCCAGGGAGCAGCGCCACCCCTTTTCGTCCCGGGATAAGAGTTTCACTTCAATGACATCCCCAGGTTTCAGGACCTCAAAGATGTCTTGGGGCACGCGTTTCAGCTTCTTTGTGGAAAACTCGGGGCGTTTTCTGGCCCACTTGTATCCATCCGGGCGGATCTCGGCCGGTTGCCCGTCAACGCATACCTTGAACACACCTTGTTGCCTGTCCGTCCCGACGATCACACCCTTCCGGATCTCTCCCGGCGCCAAAGGGGCGAGGTCCTTTCCATGGCCCTTCATGCGCGCGCAGGAGGACTCCCCGGCCGGCAATGCCACGTGTCCCATGGGCCCCCGGTATCCCTGACGCTTGTCCAGCGCCCGGAGCCCCATGGCGATGGCCTCCCGGGCCTTTTCTTGGAGGGAGATATCCAGGTAGGTGTAAATCTTGAGCCCCCCGCCGTAGAGCTTTTCCCGGCCGTAGGTCTTAAGGACGTATTGCCGGACTAATTCCGCGTAGTAGGGGGCCTTCACGTAGAAGGGATTGAGGGTTTTGACCGTGTGAATGGGCTCGGCCAGGGCGGCCTCCAACTGCTCCCGGGTGATGTAGTGGTCCTCGAACATGCGATTTAAGACGTAGGTTTTCCGCTCCTTTGATCGCTGGGGATGCCGAACGGGAGAATAGAGGGCAGGTGCCCGGGGCAGGCCGGCCAGCACGGCGCACTCCCCGAGCGTCAACTCCCACACGTGCTTTCCGAAATAGTTTTGGGCGGCTGCCTCAACACCATATGCCCCGTTGCCGAGATACAGTTGATTTAAGTAAAGGTATAAAATTTCGTCCTTGGAGAGATACCGCTCGATCCGGTAGGCGAGGATGGCCTCCCGTATCTTTCGGGTCCAGGTGCGCTGTCGCGTCAGCAGAAGGGAACGGGCCACCTGCTGGGTGATGGTGCTGCCCCCCTGGACGATGCGCCGCGCCTCGATGTTCTTGAACATGGCCCGCGTGATCCCTTTGAAATCGATTCCCTTGTGCTGATAGAAGTGGGAATCCTCCGCGGCGATAAAGGCGTGCACGAGGTCCTTCGGGATCTTTTCGATGGGCACAAGGATACGACGCTCGTCGAAAAACTCCGCCACCACAACGCCGTTTCGGTCATAGACGTAGGAAATCGTCTTCGGCCGGTAGTCCTCCAGCGACTTGACGTTGGGAAGCCCAAGTGAAAAATAGAAAAAGACCCCGCCGATGAACAACACCGCGGAAAAAATCGCACCAAAAATAAGCCCGAAAAAAATAGCAAAAAACTTTTTCAATCTTTTCTCCTTCGAGTTTTGAATATTACGCCAAAGCCCGACGAATTTCAAATATGATTTCTCTCAATTCCTTTGGCGTGAGATCCACAACAATGAATTTTTCCAGCAGCCCAAATATTCTCGTGTTATGGGAGAAACAGGTCCCGTGACATGAAAGTTTGGGATGACTTTTTGGAAAATGATTGTTATATTAGGAAAAAGTATGAACAAGGAGGCCATAATGAGAGAAAAGGTGGAACAAGCGATAGAGAAGATTCGTCCTTCTCTTCAGATGGATGGTGGCGATATAGAACTCGTGGACATCGATGATAACAACGTGGTGAAGGTGCGCTTGCGGGGCGCGTGCGGGAGTTGTCCCATGTCGGTCATGACTCTGAAGATGGGGGTCGAGCGGATCGTCAAGGAGATGGTTCCCGAGGTCAAGAGCGTCGAGGCGGTCTGACGCTTACGCTTCACTCTCCCCCTTGCCTCAGGTTTTCGCATGATACCCAGGATAGATGAAGAGGTGTGCACGGCGTGCGGTGAATGCGCGGACGCGTGTCCGGGCCAGGTTTTCGCGAAGGAGGCAGAAAAGGTCCTCGTCGCCTGCCCGGAGGAGTGTATCGAATGCGGGGCGTGCGAAGACGCCTGTCCCACCGGCGCGGTTCGCCTGGTCGATGCCGGGTGATTCATGCGTTCGCGCTGGATACTGGAAGGCGCCAGGGCGAAAGGGTGGGTTCGTGTCTGGGCGCCCGCCAAGTTAAATCTCACCCTGAAGGTGCTGCGCCGCCTGCCCTCGGGCTACCATGAGATAGAATCCCTCATGGTGCCGGTGACGTTGGCGGATGAAGTGAAGGTTGCCGTCTCGGCCGCCGGGGGCGATGAGGTGGAGATTTCTTGTGACGACCCTTCCGTCCCGACCGGCGAGGACAACCTCGTTTACCGGGCGGTCCAGGCGCTGAGGGCGTCGGGGGTTCCGGCGCGATCCCTGTCTGTTTTCATTCGGAAGCGGATCCCCGCCGGGGGCGGTTTGGGCGGCGGGAGCAGCGACGCCGCCGCGGTCATGAAGGGCATCGATTATCTTTCAGGATGCGATCTTCCCGTGGAGGCTTTGCGGCAGGCGGGCCTGCGGGTCGGGGCGGACGTTCCTTTCTTTTTCATGGAACAGGCCTGCCTGGCGGAGGGGATCGGGGAGAAATTATCGCCCCTCGAAATCTCCCATGACGTGTGGTTCCTTATCGGTTTCCCCGGTATTGCCATTTCCACGAAACGCGTCTATGAAGCCCTTGATTTGGAGTTGACAAAACAGGAAGCTCAGGTTAATATGCCCTTCAACCTCAAGGGGGATACGCCTTTGGACGGGGGGGGATGGGCGCTGGTCAATGACCTTGAATCCCCGGTTTTTGTGTGGTATCCTTCATTGGGAGAGTTTTGCAACAAACTTAAGATATTAGGAGCCCTCGAGGCCAGAATGACGGGAAGCGGATCTTCCATCTTTGGGGTTTTCAAGGATAAGGCGGCGGCAATGGCGGCCATGTCCGGGATTCGAAGCCACGCGCCAGAGTGGAAGCTTTTTTTGGCACGGCCGGTATGGCAGAGTGTAGACGAAAGCTGGAGGGACACAAATGGAAGTGACTGAGGTGAGAGTTTTTCCCGTTAATGAAGAAAAGCTGAAGGCCTATGTGACAATCACGTTCGACGACTGTTTTGTCGTCCGTGATCTCAAGGTCATTAACGGGAACAACGGGCTGTTTGTCGCCATGCCCAGCAAGAAGCGCAAGGACGGAACCTTCAAGGACACCGCGCATCCCCTGAACAACGAGACCCGGAGGATGATAGAAGAAAAGGTTCTGGCCGAGTACGAGCGAGAGATTCAGCGTCTTTGAAGCCCTGTCTCTGGGGTGTCGTCAAGTGGTAAGACACGGGTCTTTGGAACCCGCATTCGGAGGTTCGAATCCTCCCACCCCAGCCAATTTTTAATCAAACAGCAACGGTTTAGAGAGAAGAGACGATGAAGGTATTTTGTGGAAATTCGAACCGGAAACTGGCGGAAGATATCTGTAAACACCTGGGAGTTCCCCTGGGAGACGCCGTGGTGCGGCGGTTCAGCGACGGGGAAATCAACGTGGAGATCAACGAGAGCGTGCGGGGGAAGGACGTCTTCGTCATCCAATCCACCTGCTACCCGGGCAACGACAACCTCATGGAGCTCCTTATCATGATGGATGGCCTGAAACGGGCCTCCGCCCGGCGGATCAACGCGGTGATCCCCTATTACGGTTACGCGCGTCAGGACCGGAAGGTCTCCCCGAGGGCGCCCATTTCCGCCAAGCTGGTCGCGGACCTGATTACCGTGGCCGGGGCGACGCGCATGATGACGGTGGACCTGCACGCGGGGCAGATCCAGGGATTTTTTGATATCCCCGTGGACCACCTTTACGCCTTCCCGGTTATTCTGGATTACCTGTCCAAAAAGTTCTCAGACGGGGAGGAACTCGTCATCGTCTCCCCAGACGCCGGGGGCGTGGAGCGCGCCCGGGCCTTTGCCAAGCGGCTGAAGGCGCGCCTGGCCATCATCGACAAGCGGAGAGAGGTGGCGAACGTCTCACAGGTGATGAATATCATCGGCGAGGTGGAGGGCATGATCGCGATCCTGCTGGATGACATGGTGGACACGGCGGGAACCCTGACACACGCCGCCGAGGCCCTTTTGGAGCACGGGGCCAAAGAAGTCTACGCCTCGGCCTCCCATCCCGTCCTCTCCGGGAAGGCCATGGAACGGCTCGAGACCTCAAAAATAAAAGAGATCGTGGTGACCGACACAATCCCGCTTAGGGGAGAGGCGGCTCGGTTCGATCGCATCAAGGTCCTTTCGGTGGCCCCGTTGCTGGCGGAGGGAATCCGGAGAATTCACACGGAAGATTCCGTGAGTTCACTATTCGTTTAAAGGAGGAAAAATTGGAACAGCTGGAACTCAACACAACATTAAGAGCGGGAAAGGGTAAAGGGGCTGCCAGGCGGCTGAGGAGAGAGGGACTTATCCCGGGTATCTTTTACGGGCCGGACGCCCAGCCGGTTCCCCTGACCCTGAATCCGAAGGAACTGGAGAAGGCCCTTTCGACAGAGTATGGCTCCCGGGTTCTGCTGAAACTGTCTATCGAGGGATATGACGACAAGGAACGGATTGCCATGGTCAAGGATATCCAGATGCATCCCGTGACCTACCGTTGGATTCACGCGGACCTCTACGCCATCGACCTGAACCGGGAGGTGGAGGTCGAGGTGCCTATCAAGCTGGTGGGGGTATCGCCCGGCGTCAAGATGGGCGGCATCCTGGAGCAGATCCGCAGGGAACTGACTATCAAGGCGTTGCCCAACAACATTCCTTCCGTGATAGAGATAGACATCAGCGCCCTTGGCATTGGGGATTCCATCCATGTGGACGATATCTCCCCCGAGAACTATACCATCGTCGCGGACAGCAATTTCACGATTATCACCGTGGCCGCGCCCGAGGCTGAAGAGGTTGAGGAAGAGGCCGAGGAAGAAGCGGTGGAAGAGGCGACGGAATCGGAGGAGACGAAGGAATAATTGACCATCCCCGAGGCTTTTCCGAATATATGGGTGGGGCTGGGGAATCCCGGCTCCAAATACGCGGGAACCCGGCACAACGTCGGGATGGCCGCGGTCGATTTTTTTTTGGAAAGATTCGGCGGATCGTCCCGAGGAAAGGCCCGCCACGGGTGGGTTGGCAAGCTGAGGGTTCATGGGTGGAAGGTCTTGACCCTCAAGCCGAACACGTATATGAACTTGAGCGGCAGGGCGGTTCGGTGGGTGTTGCAGGAAACGGGCTCGGAGCCGGAGTCCATGGTTGTCTTTCACGATGATATGGACCTGGAGCTGGGCAGGATAAAACTCAAGTGGAAGGGAGGGGATGCCGGACACAAGGGAATTCGGTCCATCAGGGAAACCCTGGGGACGGATGCCTTCTTTCGAATTCGTATCGGGATCGGCAGACCGCCGGATGGATGTGAGGCATCGGACTATGTCCTTTCCCGTTTCGACCGCGGGGAAAGGGAGATCATCGACGAGGCCATGGCGCGTGTTGCCGAAGGGTTGGAAATCTGGGCTGCCAAGGGAACAAAAGACGCCCTCAACTATCTAAATCGCAGAGATTAAAGGAGGAGATTCATGTACAGTCTGACGAAGTTTGCTCCGCTGTTCGGGATTGCCGGGTTGATTTTGGCATGGATCATTTACGCCTACGTCAAGAAACAGAACGATGGCAGCGAGACCATGCGCGAGATCGCCGAGATGATCCACAAGGGAGCGATGGTTTTTCTGAGGAAGGAGTATTCCATTCTCGTCATCTTCATCGTTGTTGTTTTCCTCTTGATGACGTGGAAAATTGATATCTACACGGCGATTGCTTTCGTGTCCGGCGCCGCCAGCTCCATGCTGGCCGGGTTCTTCGGCATGAGCGCCGCCACGCGCGCCAATGTCCGGACCTCCCAGGCCGCTTTCGAGTCCGGCCAGGCGAAGGCCCTCAACGTGGCCTTCTTCGGCGGTTCCGTCATGGGACTTTCCGTGGCGAGTCTCGGATTGCTGGGGCTGGGAATTTTCTATCTTATCTTCGGCAAAGACCCCGCCACGGCGAAGGTCATCAACGGATACGCCATGGGCGCCAGCTCCATCGCCCTCTTCGCCCGTATCGGGGGCGGAATCTATACCAAGAGCGCCGATGTGGGCGCCGACCTTGTGGGAAAGGTGGAAGCTGGGATTCCCGAGGATGACCCGAGAAACCCTGGTGTCATCGCCGACAACGTGGGGGACAACGTGGGGGATATCGCGGGTATGGGCGCCGATATCTTCGAGTCCTACGTGGGATCCATCGTGGCGACCATCGCCATTGGGGCCACGTCCGCCTTCGCCGTTCAGACGAAACTTCTCTACATGTCCTACCCCCTGCTGGTGGTCATGGGCGGGCTGATCGCGTCTCTCATCGGGATTCTCTCCATCAAGATCCTTCAGAGGATGAGCCCGCAGGCGGCCCTGAGATACTCCACGTTCATCAGCGCCGCTTTCCTCGTGATTTTCACCTACATCATCACGGTTTCCCTGAAGCTCCCGTTGGGCGTCTTCTGGGCCGTTTTCTCCGGACTGCTGGCGGGGATGCTCATTGGGCTCATCACCGAGTATTACACCTCGGGTGCCCCCGTCCGGAGGATCGCTGAGTCTTCCGAAACCGGCCCTGCGACGGTTATCATCTCCGGTCTGGCGGTTGGCCTTGAGAGCACGGCGCTTCCCGTGGTGGTCATTTGCGCCGCGACGTTCATCGCCGCGAAGACGGCGGGCCTCTTCGGGATCGGGGTTTCGGCGGTGGGAATGCTTTCCACGGTGGGCGTGACCATGTCGGTGGACGCCTACGGGCCCATCGCGGATAACGCCGGCGGGATCTCGGAGATGGCGGGGCTTGGACCCGAGACTCGAAAGATTACCGACGGGCTGGACGCACTGGGGAACACGACGGCGGCCATCGGAAAGGGATTCGCCATCGGCTCCGCGGCCCTGACGGCCCTGGCCCTGTTCGCCGCCTATTCCCAGGCGGTGGGCCTCAAGATGATTAGTATCACCCAGCCCCGGGTCGTGATCGGGATGTTCATCGGCGGGATCGTGCCGTTCTTCGTGGCCGCCCTGACCATGACCTCCGTGGGGAAGGCCGCCTTCAAGATGGTGGAAGAGATCCGGCGTCAGTTCCGCGAGATCCCCGGACTGATGGAGGGCAAGGCAAAGCCTGATCCCGAGTCATGCGTGGCCATCAGCACCGTGGCCGCCTTGAAGGAGATGGTGGTGCCGGGTCTGACGGCGGTCATCGTTCCCATCCTGGTCGGGTTTATTCTCGGTCCCCAGGCCCTGGGAGGCCTCCTGGCCGGCACGACCCTTTCGGGTGTCATGCTCGCCCTGATGATGGCCAATGGCGGCGGCGCGTGGGACAACGCGAAGAAATACATCGAGGAGGGACACTTCGGCGGCAAGGGATCCGACAATCACAAGGCCGCCGTGGTCGGCGACACGGTGGGGGATCCCTTCAAGGATACCTCGGGACCGTCCATGAACATCCTTATCAAGTTGATGTCGGTGGTTTCCCTGGTTATCGCGCCGTTGTTGATTCACCTGAAGTAGGGGTTTTTACAGGGTAGAAAAAGGGCGGGGATTCCCGCCCTTTTTTTGCCGGGACATCCTTGACAGGGGGTGATTCATGATTATATTCGCTCATGTGTTTCAGGGAGACGTGTGTATGCTGCATTCCAAGGTTCAAGTCAATCAGCACAAAAGGAATGAGGACGCATCATGATTGAAATCCAGAATTTGACGAAGCGATATGGTCACATCAAGGCGGTGGAGAATATTTCGTTTACCGTCCAAAAGGGGGAGATCCTTGGTTTCCTGGGCCCTAACGGGGCGGGAAAGACCACGACCATGCGCGTTTTGACGGGTTACTTTCCCCCCACGGAGGGGACGGTGAAGGTGGCGGGGTTCAACATCACGGAGAAGCCGCTGGACGTCAAGAAGCGCATTGGCTATCTCCCGGAAAACGTGGCCCTCTACAAGGACATGCGTGTCGTCGACTATCTCAAATTCGTCGGCCGGGTCGAGGGAATCAAGCGTTCCGCGAAGCTCAAGCAACAGGTGGGCAACGTTATTGAGCGTTGTGGCATCGGAGACATGCAGAAACGGATTATCGGAAAGCTTTCCAAGGGGTACCGGCAGCGGGTAGGCCTGGCCCAGGCCCTCCTTGGCGAGCCAGAGGTCCTGATCCTCGATGAGCCGACCGTCGGCTTGGACCCGAAACAGATCGTCGAGATTCGGAAACTCATCAAGGAACTGGGCGGAGAGCGCACGGTTATCCTCAGCACGCATATCCTCCCCGAGGTCCAGATGATATGCGAACGGGTCATCATCATCAACGAAGGGAAAATCGCCGCCATCGACACCCCAGACAACCTCAACCGCCAGCTTTCGAAGCAGTTGGTCGTGCTTATGGAGATCGAGGGAGATCCTCAAAAGATTGTCAGCGTCCTGGAGAACGTGGACGGGGTGATGGAGGTCAAGCAGAAACGGAAAGGAAAGGTGAAGCAATTCGAGGTCATCACGCGGCCTGACAAGGATATCCGGAAAGACCTCGCGCAGGCGGTTTTCGAAAACCAACTGACCCTCTACGAGTTGAGGACCGTGGAAATGAGCCTCGAGGAAATCTTCCTGAAACTGGTGACGCGGGAGGAACATCATGCTTAACAGCACCCCGATTTTCAAGAAGGAGATAGGCTCCTACTTCCTGTCTCCCATCGCTTACGTGGTCATCACCATGTTTCTCATCCTGTCCGGATACTTTTTCTATAGTTCCGTGGCCTATTACAGCCTAATCAGCATGCAGGCCATGCAAAACCCCTACATGGTCTCGGGTCTGAACCTGACGGAGGGCTTGATCTCGCCCTTTTTCGCCAATATCGGGATCATCGCCATGCTGATTATCCCCATGCTGACCATGCGGCTGTTCGCGGAAGAGAAAAAGAGCGGGACGGTGGAACTCCTCTTTACCTATCCCCTTCGGGACATGGATATCCTGATGGGGAAGTTTTTTGCCGCCTCGGTAGTTTATCTGGTTCCCATCGCCGTGACGGCCGTCTATATCATCTTCATCCGCACCTTGACGGAACTGCCCATCGGCCCCATCCTGGCCGGGTATCTTGGCTTGCTCCTGATGGGTGAGGCCTTCATTGCACTGGGGATTTTCATCTCTTCTACCACGGAAAACCAGATCATCGCGGCCATCATCACCTTCGGGCTTCTCCTGTTGCTCTGGGTCATCGGCTGGGCCGCCAATTTCACGGGACCCGTTTTCGGCAAGATTCTCAACGAACTGTCCCTCGTGCGGCATTTCGACAACTTTTCGAAGGGGGTCATCGATATCAAGGACGTGGTGTTTTACCTGCTTTTTACCTTTTACTGCCTGTTCTTGACGTGCAGGGTCATCGAATCGAAGCGCTGGAGGGGTTAAATCATGGCCAAGACAGAACGTTCGAGCGGCAAGACAAGCCGGATAAAATTGGGAACCAACGCGCTCATCTACAGCTTGGTGGTGCTCGCGATCCTGATTTTCATTCAGCTCATCGCGTACCGCCACAACAAGCGGTTCGATCTGACGGAAAACAAGATCCATTCCCTGGCCCCGCAATCCGTGAAGGTTTTGAAAAGTATCAAGAAAGACGTCACGATCAAGGCCTTCATGCGGGAGGGCCCTGAAAAGGAAAAGGTGGCGGAACTCTTGGATCTCTATGCCTACCATTCCAAGAAGATACATCCTCAAATAATCGACCCGGACCGGCACCCCGGAGAGGCCAAGCAGTATGACGTGCGAAACTACGGCACCCTTGTTTTCATTTGCGGGGACCGAAAGGAAAAGATTCTTCAGGCGACTGAGGAAACCGTTACCAACGCCCTGGTCAAGGTGACGCAGAAAAAGAGAAAGAAGATCTATTTCCTGACGGGGCACGGCGAGAAGGACCTGAAAAACTCAGGCAAGACGGGCTATTCCCAGGTGAAGAAATCCCTCGGCGAAAAGAATTACGAGGTCAAAACCCTACTTCTTACACGGAACGAGGGCGTGCCGAAGGACTGCGATGTCCTGGTTATCGCGGATCCGCAGGTGGAGCTCCTTCAGCATGAATTGGCCGCCCTGAAGGCCTACCTGAAACAGGGGGGGCATCTCCTCGTGATGATCAATCCCTACACCTCGGTGGGGCTCGTGAATTTTCTGAAGGATTTCGGGTTCAAGGTGGGAGACAACATGATTGTCGATAAACTGAGCCGGATCCTGGGGGGCGGATACCTCATGCCCGTGGTGGCCGGCTACGGAACCCATCCCATCACCCGGAACTTTAACATGATGACCTTCTATCCCACGGCCCGGAGCGTCCAGGTTATGACCGGCAAGAACGCCGAAATGAACTGGGACCTCAGGATTCTCGCCAAGACGGGCGAGGCGAGTTGGGCGGAAACGAACAGGAAACTCCTGGAAACGGGGAAAGCGCGGTTTGACAAGGGGCAGGACCTCAAGGGACCTGTTCCCCTGGCGGCCGTCTGCGAAGTAACACCGGAAGGAATGGTTAAACTGACAGGCAAGTTGCGGAAAAAACGCCGGCCGAGAATCGTGGTCGTGGGGGATCCTGACTTCGTGGAGAACGGGTATTTCAACCTCTACGGCAATGGGATCTTTTTCCTCAACATGGTGAACTGGTTGGCGGAAAAGGATGTGTTGATTGCCATCCCGCCGAAGAATCCTGAATCCCAACCGCTAACCTTGACGAGGAGACAGGGGCTGATTTCCTTCTGGGTGAACGTGGTTGCCATCCCCCTGTTCATCATCATCCTTGGGATCATTGTTTTCATCAGAAGGAGGCTCAACGGATGAGCGGGTTCAAGCGTTCCCTCATCGGGGTGGTTATCCTCGCTCTACTGGGGGGATACTACTACTTCTACGAGATAAGATACCGGGGCAGGAAGGCGAAGGAAAAAGAGATAAGCGAGAAACTCTACCCCGTCGAGCGGGCCGATGTCACGAAGGTCGTCTACAAGAAGGGACAAACGGAGATTGTTCTCGAAAAGACGGGTAACGGCTGGGTGATCACCGCTCCGGTAAAGACGGACGCCGACGCAAAGACGGTGAACAATTTCCTCAAGACATTCCAGGGATTGAAGAGCTTCAGAACCTTGAAGGACGTCAAGTGGGACGACCCGGATTTCGGCCTCAAGAAGGCCCCTGTTCACGTGACCCTCTATACCAAGAAGGGGAAGGCCTACATGGCCACCTTTGGCGGCAGCAATCCAACGAAGAGTTACACCTATGCCCTGAAGGGGGACAAAAAGACGGTTCTACTCGTTTGGGTCTATCCCAGGAAGCTCTTAAACGAGACCCTGTATGACTTCCGGTTCAAAAAGGTGGCGTCCCTCGACGCGGACCGCGTGAAAAGGATTCATTTCGTTAAGGGTGACGAGGCCATTGATCTGAAACGGGTTGGTAAACATCAATGGAAGATTGTTTCTCCCATCAAGACGCGAGGCGACCGGTATTCCATCGAGGGATTCATCTCGGCGGCCACCGACGAGAAGGTGATCCGGTTCCTGGATAATCCCCCGCAGAAGCCGGAGGAATTCGGCTGGGATCACCCCAAGATGAAGATAGACCTGATTTGGACCCAGAAAGCCGCATCCAAGGGGGAAAAGGAAAAGAAGGGCGCGGCAAAGGCCGGCGTGGGTGAGAAGACCATGACGATTCTCGTGGGGAAGAATCGCGACAACAAACACGTTTACGTGAAGGTGGCCGGGTCCCCGTCGGTCCTTGTCGTGAAAAACAGCTATCTCAAGGACCTGGACAAGAAGGTTTACGATTTCAGGGACAAGAACGTCTGGAACTACGAGATCGACGACGTGATCCGCGTCGGGTATGAGAATCGCGAGAAGAATCTCGTGATCGAGGCGAAGAAACTTGAGACAGGAGAAGGGACGTGGGAACTGGTTAAACCGGAGAAAGTCCGGGCGGACACCCGCGCCGTGGAGAACTGGCTGTGGGATTTGTCCGGCTTTCGCGTCAAGAAATTCCTCGACCGCGGGGAGTTCGAAAAACAGGTGAGCACACCGGCAAAGCCCGATCTCTCGTTCGAGATCGGCGTTAAAGGGAGGAAGGCTCCCCTGACGTTGAAACTCTACCACGTGGGTGAAACGTGGATCGCCCGGGGGGACGAGCCGAATTGGTTCTACGTCCTGGACGCCAAGGATGTTCAAAAGACGTTCAAGACCGTTTTCGACCTACGGTATCGGAGGATCGTGGCGTTCGAGGATACGAATGTGGCCAAGGTCGAAATCAAGACGGAGAAAGCGTCCCGTCTCTTCTTCAAGAAAAAGAATCGCTGGTATGAGAAGTTGGGAGAGAATAAAGAGAAGATTCCCAACATCGACGTGTTGAATTTCCTGTGGGAGCTCGGAGATCTCAAGTATTCAAAGATATTGAAAAAGACGCCGAAGCAAGAAGCAATGAATTCCCCTGTCCACGTGGCCCTGTTTGACAAGGAGGGAAAACCCATGGGCGACGTGAGGTTCAGAGAGACGAAGGACGGGTTGAAATTCATATTCACGGTCAAGGGAAAGAAGGATATCTACCTGATCGACAGGGCCCGGGCGAATAAGTTCGAGAAGGCCTACAGAAAATTGACGAGCAAGAAGAAAAAGAAAGAGGAGTAGGGGATGCCATGGCATGGATGAGTGAGACTTTCAAAGAGGACAAACGCTTTTTGAAACTCCAGTTGAAGCGGGGGCACATTAAGATGCGGGATGTGGAGAAGATTGTTTCTTCCCTCCCGGATGTTTCGGAGAAAGCGGAGATAGTCCAGGTTGAACCCTCCGGTAAAACGCGAACGGAGCCTGGAGAGACCCCCGGCGAGGAAGAACAACAGGAAGGATAATATGCCGCTTTTTGAATACGAATGCCTGGCGTGTCACGCTGAGTTCACGGAAATCGTCCTCCCTTGGGAGAAGGACAAGGTTATCGTGTGTCCCAGGTGTCACGGACGGGAGGTAAAGAAACTGGTGTCGAGTTTTTCCTATCACCAGAGCGAGCAGGACAGGTTGAGTCAAATCGATACCCGCGCGCCGAGAGACGAAAGCTACTACCGGGACGATCGGAATATCGGCCTCTGGGCGAAGAAACGGGCTCAGGAATTGGGGGTCGACCTGGGCACCAAGTTCGACGAGGTGGTGGAGAAGGCGCGGACGGGCAAGATCTTTGATGAATACGACAAGTGAGCGTGGAAGGTAGATGATCGAGCGGGACTACTACGAGATTCTCGGCGTCACACGGACGGCGAGCCAGGAAGAGATCAAGAAGGCCTACCGAAAGATGGCCCTGAAGTATCACCCCGACCGAAACCCCGATGACCAGGAGGCGGAGGAACGGTTCAAAGAGGCCTCGGAGGCCTACGAGGTCCTGAGCGATCCCGAGAAGCGGCAGATCTACGACCAGTTCGGCCATGAGGGACTCAAAGGGACCGGGTTTACCGGTTTCAGGGGATTCGAGGATATCTTTTCCTCTTTCGGTGACATCTTCGGGGATTTTTTTGGATTTGGGGGACGCGCCCGGACGGGGCCCTCTCGGGGAGACGATCTCCGCTACGATCTGGAGATAACCTTTGAAGAAGCCGCCTTCGGCAAGGAGGTGGAACTCGAGATTCCCCGAACGACCCGATGCGAGACCTGCGGGGGAACCGGCGCCAAGCCCGGGACCCAACCCATTACCTGCCCCGCCTGCGGGGGACGGGGGCAGGTGACCCGCAGCCAGGGATTTTTCAGCATCAGCACGACCTGCTCCACATGCCAGGGAACGGGACAGATTATTCCGGAGCCGTGCCCGGATTGCGGGGGAACGGGCAGGGTCAAGCGGAAGCGGAAGGTCTCCCTCAAGATACCCGGAGGGGTGGACACGGGATCCCGGCTGCGGCTGCGGGGCGAGGGCGAGGCCGGGGAGCGCGGCGGCCCTCCCGGTGACCTTTACGTGGTTATCCACGTGAAACCCCACGAATTTTTCGAACGAAGCGGGGATGACATCTACTGCAAGGTCCCCATCTCCTTTACCACTGCCGCCCTGGGCGGAAAGGTCGAGGTTCCCACCCTTGAAGGGACGGAGACCATCCAGATAAAGAAGGGAACCCAGTCCGGGGAGGTCTTTCAGTTGAAGGGAAAGGGGTTTCCCCGGCTGCGCGGGTACGGCCATGGGGACGAAATCATTCAGGTGGTGATCAAGGTTCCCAAAAAGCTGACCAAGCGCCAGGAGGAACTTCTCCGGGAATTCGCCGAGCTGGAGAAGGGGGAAAACGTCACGAACCTGCACCGGGAAAAGGGATTCTTCAAGAAGATGTGGAACTGATCAGGTCTCCCAGTCGCGGGCGTACCTGAAATCCCGGTCGATGGTGCGGTAAGAGACCTTTGCGATGACGGGCAGCCGCCGCTTGTATTGAGAACTGACCACCATCTTTCGGACCCTATCCACGAAGGTATCCTTGAACCCTAAGTCGATGAGTTCTTCCCGGCTGTAACGCCGGTCTACCATGTAATAGAGGAGCGTGTCCACGTCCTCGTAGGTGAATCCCAGCTCTTCCTCATCCGTCTGTCCCGTCCAGAGGTCCGCCGAGGGTTTCTTCTCGATGATGCGTTTGGGAACCCCCAGGCCCTCGGCCAACTGCCAGATCTGCGTCTTGTAGAGGTCGCCGATGGGGTTGATGGAGGAGGCCATGTCGCCGAAGATGGTCCCGTAGCCCAGAAGGAGTTCCGTCTTGTTGCTCGTTCCGAGAACGAGGGCCCGATAGAGGCTGGAATGGTCGTAGAGGATGGTCATCCGCTCCCTTGCCATCTTGTTGCCCCGGCGCAGCCGGGAGGCGTCGGGGTAGCGCGCGAAGTAGGCGTCGATCATGGGGGTGATCTCGATCAGGGTTGCGTGAATCCCGGTTGACTTGACCACCTCTTCCGCGTCCGCGATGCTCTGGGGACTGCTGCTCTTGTAGGGCATCAGGATGGCCCAGACATGTTCGGGAGAGAGGGCCTCCGCAGCGAGGAAAGCGGATACAGCGGAGTCGATGCCGCCGGACAACCCGAGGACCACGTTGGAAAACCCTACCCGTTCCACCTCGTTCCGGATGAATTCCACGAGGATTCGCCGGGTGAGATCCGTGTTAATCTTCAAAGCGTTCACGGTAGATCCTCTCCAGTTCCTGGATGGTCAGATGGAGCTGTTCGTCCCGGATGAGGGGCGTGATGATTCGTTCCCGCCGGATGGCCCGGTCGTTCAGCGTGGTGTGGATGAAGTCTTCCTGAATGTAGAGGGCCTTGATGACCTGCTCGCCGGAGGGGGAAATGATCTCCGAGCCACCCCAGAAGTTGATCCCGTCCTCGAATCCCGTCCGGTTACAGTAGAGGACGTAGAGACTGTAGACCTGCGCATAGGTCCGGTTGAGGCGTTCCCAGGTGATGGAGCTTCCCAGGCGGTCTGAAGCCTCGATTCCCCGCCCGGGGCTGCAGGAGATTCCGATGAGGTAATGGGCCCCGTCCAGGGCGGTGATGGCCACGGCCGTGGGGTGCCACAGGTCCTCGCAGATCAGGATCCCCACGCGTCCGAAACGGGTATCGAAGGCGCGGATCTTGTTGCCCGCCGCGAGATACCGGTGCTCGTCGAACAGCCCGTAGGTGGGGAGATAGACCTTCCGGTGTATATGAAGGATTTTCCCCCCTTCCAGGTAGAAGGCCGCGTTATAGAACTTGAAGTCGGGGGTTTCCTCCACGGCGCCGATGACGATGGAGATCCGTTTGCTGTAGTCGAGAAGTCGTTGCAAGATGGGGCTGTCCAGGGTGATGGCCACCGACGCGACGATGTCCTTGATGAAGTAACCGGTCAGCGTCAATTCCGGGAAGACAAGGAGGTCGATCCGGTCCCGGATTGCCTGCTCAATGATCCGGGCGCACTTCTCCATATTCTTCTCGAGGTTTCCGAGGGTCGGGCTGATCTGGGCGAGGGCGACTGAAAACTTCATCACATCTTCCTTTTGGAACCGTTATACTAAAAAACGGGCCTGGCGGCAATCCTCGCGCCCATTCGCCTGTCCTGTTCTCTTACGAAGAGGATTTGTTTGATTGTGCGATATACATTCCCACCAGGCGCGCGATGATAACCGCAAGGTAAACCTGGCCGATAAAGGCCTCCAGCCAGGTGATGGTCCGACTGAGGTCCCTGATGGGAACGATGTCCCCGTAGCCCAGCGTTGTCAGGGTCACGAAGCTGAAATAGCCGAAGATTCTCGAGATCTCTCTCAGCGTGACCTCAACGGGCATCCCCGCGATGTTGGTGATGAGGAAGGACCCGGGCGAGATAATCTCGATGAGGATGTAGATGCTCGAAAAGAGGGCGCCGATCATGAGGTAGATGATGATGGCGCCCCGGATAGTGTTCCCCGTCACGATTTTCGAGCCGAGAACGCGCATGGAGACGCGATGGATGGCGGCGGCGAGGAAGATAATGGAAGAGACGGCGAGGATTGATCTTGAGAGTTGGGTTCCCGTCCAGATATAGGCGATGATGTGTCCGAGAACGGCCAGGAGCCCGAGAAACCCCAGGAAGGAGTAGAGGGAACGGAACTGCGCCGTCTCGAAGACGACGCTCAGGACGAGGATGAGGAAGATGACATCGACCAGGACGCGGGCCCAGGTTTTTTCCGGGAGAATGACGGAGAGGAGAATGTAAGCAAAAATAGAGACGAGGAGGACTGTGTAACGTTCTTCCCGCCACAACCTATTCATCGTGCGGGAACTCCAGCCGCGAGACGGCGCCTTTTTTCTGCCCTTATCCCTCGGCATTGCCCATCAAACCTCGTCGGGAGGGTCCGGTGTATTTTCTTTCCCTTTGGGTTTCTTGAACCATTCACTGGTGGCCTGAACTGCCTTGTAGAAAACGGGGACGAAGAGAACCGCCATGATGATGGCCGCGATCTGTCCGCCGAAAACCGCGGTTCCCAGGGCCTGGCGACTACCCGCGCCGGCGCCTGTCGCCACGACCAGGGGGGCGGTGCCCAGGACGAAGGAGAGGGATGTCATCAGAATCGGTCTGAACCGCAGTTTGGCGGCCTCCGCGGCGGCGTCGAAGATGGGTTTTCCCTTCTCGTGTTCGTCCTTCGCGAACTCCACGATGAGGATGGCGTTCTTGGCCGCCAGGGCCACGAGCAGGACGACGCCGATCTGCGTGTAGGTACTGACGCTCATATCCCGCATCACCAGAGCCACCACCACTCCCAGCAGCGCCAAGGGAACCACCATGATGACCCCCAGCGGGATGGTCCAGCTTTCATACTGGGCCGCCAGGACCAGGAACACAAAGACGATCGACATGAGAAAAACAACCCCCGCCCCTTTGGAGGCCTTTTTCTCCTGATAAGACATCTCCGTCCACGCGTACCCCATCCCGTTTGGGAGGTTCTTATCCGCCAGGTCTTCCATGATCTGCAGAGCCTGGCCGGAGCTGAAACCCGGGGCGGCCTCTCCGTTGACCGCCGCGGCCGGGTAGAGGTTGAATCGGGTCAGGACCTGTGGTCCCAGGATAAACTTGGAATTGATGAAGGAACCAAGGGGGATCATTTCTCCCTTGCTGTTGCGGACCCGCAGCCGCTTGATGTCGTCGATCTTGGTTCTCGCGTTGGCCACCGCCTGGACCTTGACCTGGAAGTTTCGACCGTACTTGGTGAAGTCGTTCACGTAGGCGGACCCCAGGTAGACCTGGAGGGTCCCGAAGATCTCTGTCAGGGGGATGCCCATCATCTTGGCGGCGTTCCGGTCGATATCCACGAAGACCTGGGGAATCGTGGCCCGGAAGGTGGCATAAACTCCTTTCAAAAAGGATTGGGTGTTGGCCTTTTCCGCCAAGACTTCCGTGGCTTTCTGGAGGACGAGGGGACCCATTCCAGATTTGTCCTGAACCATCATCTTGAACCCGGCGGAGGTTCCCAGACCCGGGATGGCCGGCGGCGCGAAGGCGATGACCCGTGCCCCCCGGATGTCGGAAAGGTTTTTATTGATACTCGCCATGATGAAATCGAGATTGTGCCCCTTCGGCAACCGTTCTTCAAACGGTTTGAAAGACACGAAAAAGGAGGCAAAGTTGGAAAGCATGGCATTCTCAAGCATGGAGTATCCCGGAACCGCCACGCAATCCATGACGCCGGGAATTTTCTCGACGCGTTTCGTGATTTCCCGCGCGATCTTTTCCGTTCGCTGCAGGGAAGCGGCGTCGGGGAGCTGCGCGGAGATGTAGGCGTATCCTTGGTCCTCCAGGGGAAGGAAGCTGCTGGGGAGGTTTCCGAACCACTTGACGGAAACCACCGCGATTATGGCTGCGATGATCATGGAGATGAACGATTTTCGCAAGAATCCCCGAACAATGGCCATGTAGCCGTTGGTTGTGTGATCAAAGGCCCAGTTGAATCCCCTGAAGAAGATGTTGGGTTTCCCCTTTTCCTTCCTCAAGAGGAGGGCGCAGAGGGCGGGGCTCAACGTCAGGGCGTTAATGGAACTGATAATCGTTGCGCCTGAAATGGTCAAGGCGAACTGGCGGTACAACTGGCCGGTGATGCCGCCCATAAAGGCGGTGGGCACGAAAACGGCCAGCAGCACCAACGTGGTGGCGACCACGGCCCCTCCGATCTCCTCCATGGCCTTGATGGCGGCGGGCCGGGGTTCCATTCCCTCCTCCACCATGAGCCGGTCGGTGTTTTCCACCACGATAATAGCGTCGTCCACGACGATGCCAATGGCGAGAACCAGCCCAAACAGAGAGATGAGATTGATGGAAAACCCGAGGAGATTCATCATCAGGAAGGTTCCAATCAGGGAGACAGGGATCGTCACGGATGGAATAATCGTGGATCGCCAATCCTGGAGAAAGATAAAAAGGGTAAGGACAACCAAGAGGATGGCGATAATCAGGGTTGTGATGACTTCCTTGATAGAGGCGGAAATGAATTTCGTCGTGTCCAGGGGAACACTGTACTTAAGGCCCGGCGGAAAGGTCTTTTGCAGCTCGTCCATCTTGGCGATGACGTTCTTCTGGACGTCGATGGCGTTGGCGCCGGGGATCTGGTAGATGGCGAGGATGGCGCTGGGCTTGTTGTTCCTGAGCCCGAAGACGTTGTAGGTCTGAGCGCCCAGTTCGACCCTTCCCACGTCCCGGATACGCAGGAACCTGCCTCCCGGGGCCGTCTTAACAATGATGTTGCCGAACTCCTGCGCGTCGGCGAGGCGTCCCTTCACGTTTACCGTGTATTCGAACTGCTGTCCCGGCGGGGCGGGGGGTTCGCCGATCTTACCGGCCGCCACCTGCACGTTCTGCTCCTGAATGGCGTGGATGACATCGGAGGTTGTGATTCCGTGGGCCTCCAGTTTGGAGGGATCCAGCCATATACGCATTGAGTAGTCGCCCACACCGAAGATCCGGACGTCCCCCACGCCGGGGAGTCTGGCCAGATCGTCCTTGAGCCGCATGGTGGCGAAGTTGGAGAGGAACAGCTTGTCATAGCGGTCGTCCTTCGAGTCCAGGGAGAGGAGCAAGACAATGTTGGTGGACTGTTTCTTCGTGGTCACGCCGAGGCGTTTAACCTCCTCCGGAAGTTTCGCGAGGGCGATGCTGACGCGGTTCTGGACCAGGACCGTGGCCATATCAAGGTCCGTTCCAATCTCGAAAGAAACCGTCAGCACGTAGCTTCCGTCGGCCGCGCAGACGGAGCTCATGTAGATCATGTTCTCGACCCCATTAACCTGTTCCTCGATGGGCTGAGCCACGGTTTCCGAGACTACCTGGGCGTTGGCGCCCGGGTAGGCGGCGGTAACCTGGACGGTCGGCGGGGTAATCTCCGGGTACTGCGCGACGGGGAGTCCCTTAATGGAAACCACGCCCGCGATGAGGATCACGATGGCGATGACCGCTGAGAAGATAGGGCGCTCGATAAAAAAACGACTCATAAGGGCCTTCCTTAACCTTTGGAGGGAGAGCTGAGTTTATCCGGCTTCTTTTTCTTGCTATCCTCTTCCTTAATCTTGGAAGCCGCCGGTGGCGTTGCTTTGTTGCCTTTTTCACCCGCCTGGGTCTCTTCCTCCCCGGCAGCCGCCTTCCCCCCAGCCCTTACAGGTTGAACCTTTACGCCGGGGCGCACCCGAAGAATTCCTTCAACGATAACCCAATCATCCCTTTTCAGACCCTTTTCGACGACCCGAAAGGATCCAACGAGTACCCCTTCCTTGATGTCCCTGCGCTCAACCTTATTATCCGGACCCACGACGTAGAGATAGTGACCCACCTGGTCGAGACCGATGGCCCGTTCGGGCACGAGGAGCGCGTCTTTCTCCACCCGGTCGGGAATTCTTATCTTGGCGAAGAATCCCGGCACAAGCTGCAGGGAACTATTGGGGAAGACGGCCCTGGCCTGCAGGGTGCCCGTGTTGGGGTCCACCCGGTTGTCCACGTAATCCAGCAAGCCCTTATGGGGATATCCCTCTTCCGTGGCAAGGGCGAGCTCGACTTTCACTGTTTCCTTGGGGCGAATTCTTGTTTGAAGCTTTTTCTTATCCTTGACGTCTTCCAATTT
Source organism: bacterium (assembly GCA_026986155.1). Taxonomy (GTDB): domain Bacteria; phylum Desulfobacterota; class S145-22; order S145-22; family S145-22; genus JAOZMY01. The sequence goes on along the minus strand of JALSPC010000193.1, from coordinate 9,584 downwards.
CTGGGCGTGTTTCTTCAAATACCGGGCCACATCCCGTTCGTTGATGTTGAAATAGGCGTAGATGGGGTCCAGACTGACGATATTGATCAATGTCGTGGGCCCGCTGGCGCCCACCAGGTTTCCCACGTCCACGAGGTGGCGGGAGGTCTTTCCCGTGATGGGAGACATAATCTTGGTATAGGAGAGATTCAGCTCCGCCTCTTCCAGCTTGGCCTTCGCGGCCGCGACCGCCGCCTTCGCCTTGTCATATTCCGCCTTGGATTTCAAATAGTCCAGTTCGCTGACCGCCTTTTTCGCATAGGCCTTTTCCCGGCGATCCAGGTCGTTCTTCGCGAAGTTTAACGACGATTTAGCGTTCAGCAGTTCCGCCTGCGCCATGTGCAGTGCCGCGACATATTCCCTCGGGTCGATAGAGAAGAGGAGTTGGCCCTTTTTGACGATATCCCCGTCCTTGAAATAGATTTTTTCAAGGAAACCGCGGACCCTCGCCACGATGTCCACCTTCTTGATGGCGGCCGTCTGTCCTGTCATATACAGGTAGATGGTTACGTCCTGGACCTTCGGTGTGGCCACCGTCACCTTGGGGGGCGGGGGCGGGGCGTACTTGTTTTCCTTTTTCTTGCAGGCCGTAGGCAGAAGCATAATGAGCGTCGCCAGGATGAAAAGACCGGGTTTCCCGGGGCGGTACCATGAAACTTTTGAGGTGGAATGCGTCATTTCTTTCGAACCTTTTGTTGTGATGTTTGGATTGCGGGCTGTTGCGCGCCGGACCGGGAGGCGCCGACGGCGTCGGGATCCCATCCCCCACCCAGGGCCCTGTAGAGATTCACCAGGCTGATCGTCGTGATACCCTCCGCCTCAGCGTAGCCGTTCTCCGCGTCAAAGAGCACCCGCTCCGCGTCCAGTGTGCTCTGGAAGTCCTTCAACCCTTCCTTGTAGAGGGTCAGAGAAAGGTCGAGGGTCCTCTTGGCGACCTCGACGGAGTGCTGGAGGGCGACAAGACGTCTTTTCCCGTCCGCGAACTGGACCAGGGCGTCTTCAACCTCTTTCAGGGCGTTGAGAATCGTCTTTTCGTATTTCAGCAGGGCCTGCTTCGTCCGCGCGTCTTCCACGTCGATGAGACTCCGGACGCTCCCCCCGTTGAAGATGTTCCAGTTCAGGGCGCCGCCGATGGAAAAGGTGCGGCTGCCCCAGTGAAAGGCATCCGTGGCATCCGTGGAGAGAAATCCAAAGACGCCGGAAATGGACAACCTGGGATAAAGCTCAGAGGTCGCGATTCCGATTCTTTCCGTCTGCGCAGCGAGAAGTCTTTCCGCGGCCCTGACGTCGGGTCTCCGACGGATGAGGTCCATGGGGATTCCGACGTAAATCTTCTCGGGCAGGAACGGGATGGGTTTCGGGGATATGAGCAGATCCTTCAGTTCCCCCGGCGATTTCCCGAGGAGGACGGAGAGGGTGTGGATGGAGGTGTTGATCTGTGTCCTGAGGAGAGGAAGCGTGGATTCAGAAACGGCAAGAACCTGTTCCGACTGGGCAACATCCAGGTCGGATGCGAGCCCGTATTTGAAACGGGTCTTGGTCAGGTCGACGATTTCCCTCTGGGATTTGATGTTGTGCAGGGAGGTGGCCAGGCGGTACTGGGCCGTTCGCAGGGTGACGTAAGCCCGCGCCACCTGGGCGTAGACCGAGATCATCACGTCGGTTTTCAGCTCCCGGGTCGCCTCGAAGGTCGCCTTGGCCGAGGCGACTTGGCGCTTGATCCGTCCGAACAGGTCGATCTCCCAGCTCGCCCCTATTTGAGATAGGTATTGGTTGTAGAGATCACCGCCGGGGTAGAAATCGTTCTCACTCGATCGTTGCCTGTTGAAAGAGCCTTTTACATCGACCTGCGGCATCCGCTGGCCAGACACAACCCCGATCTGGGCCCACGCCTCTTCCACGCGGGCCACGGCGATACGGATATCATAGTTGTTCTTGTCCGCTTCCTCGATGAGCCGGTTGAGAATAGGATCGTTGAAGATCTCCCACCATTTCTTTATCTTAACGGGTTGCGGGGAGAGGGCGGGATCGGAGGCGAGGACATCCTGCCGCCATGTGGCCGGAGTGGTTGTTTTCGGTTTCTTGTAGTTGGGTCCCACCATAAAACAGCCGACAAGGCCTGATGAGAGGATAACAAGAACGATATACGATACAAAAACGCTTAAGGGCTTTTTATCAAATCTATCTCTCAAAGATTCTGATCCACCTTTCCCTAATAGAAATTATTTGTAACATCTATACGAAACAATTTTAAAAGTCAACTGACGCAAACGCCCTAAGTATCGCCATTAACAATCCTTTAACAGTTTTGCTCTTATGGTTTTCCCTTGAATCGTATCGTTACAAATTCTATGTGATCCGCACCTTACCTTTAGAACTGGAATGGATGGCCGATCCGAAAAGTGGTGCCTCCCCCTTCATCTGAAAATGCGATGTCTAAACGAATCATAAATTTCTGCCTATACGCGCGTAGGCCAAGAACCCCGCCAACTTTCATATCCCCGTGAAGCTTGCCGAAAGACCAAGTACCAGACACTCGTCCCACCTCCACAAAACGAACCACCTGCCAGTAGTCCCACTTGAGCCATTTCTTTATCCAAGGGACCTCCCCGAGAGGGTGGCACCGAGGAGACGAAGTTCGGCGGAGTAATAAATAGCCGCCTTGTCACTGTAGCGGTATCGGGAATAGACGCGCATTCTGTAGAGTCCTCCAAGCGTCGCCCCCATATAGTAAGGCGGTCGGTTTCGGATAGTTGTTTTCCCGCCTGTGATCTGGTTTTTCCACGTGGGGGTGTCCGCCGTCCAAAAATCGAGGGCAAGGCCTGCTGTCTGAACCATAAGACGAACGCTGAGGGTGTCAAGAGGAAAAGAGTTCCTTGACCGAGTCCTTCGTCAGGAGAATAAGGGTAAAAACTCCCAGGATAGTCCCGAGGGGGATGAGGGCGCATTCGATGGCGCCGACGACAAGGCAGAAGGTCCGGCTCCTGAACCTGGAGAGTCTCCGTCCCGCGATGATCATCAGGATCGCCAGAGTCCATCCCGCAAGGATCACGACGGCGGCGATGATGATGAAAACCCACCCTACCAGCGCGGGAGATGGACCGCCCGATGGGTTCTTCTCCAGCCCGGTGGTAAGCACGGCGATGCCGATGAAAAGGTGAATGAACGGGATACAGGCGAAAAGCGCCGTCAACCCTCCCATCACGTAATGAAAGATGGCAAGCAGCCTGATGTTTTTTTTGTCTTCCTCCAAATTTGTTCCCCTTTTTGTCTGTTAGCGGGTGGCTACCCGCCCTGTTTCAAGGCCTTCAAGCGTTCCAGGACTATCCCAGCATGTTTGACTTCTCCGCTTTTGCGCTTGACCCGGACCCTTACCTTTCGCCAGGCCTCCTTGATTTCCCCCTCAGGGGAGATCAGGAAGGTGGAACGGATGACGCCTTCCGTTTCCTTTCCATAGTTCTTTTTGAGTCCCCAGGAACCGTAGATTTTCATTACGTTCTTTTCCACGTCGCTGAGAAGGGTGATACCGAGTCCGTGCTTCTCGATGAACCCCAGGTGCCGCTCGGGGCTGTCCGGGCTGACACCCAGGATCACCGCATTCTCCGCCGCGAAATCCTCTTTTAGGGCCGTGAAATCGATAGCCTCCTTGGTGCAGCCGGAGGTATTGTCCTTCGGATAAAAATAGAGAACCACCCACTTCCCCGAAAAATCCTTCAGGGAAACCTTGTTGCCGTCCTGATCGGGCAGCGTGAAATCAGGGGCCTTGTCACCGACTTCCACCATCTCTGTCCTCTCCTTTTTGTTTAAAATGTTCCAGCGTTTTTCCCGCCCCGCCATCAATACAACGGAGGGGGCTCACACCCCTTCCCCCCTCAAAACCCGAGGTTTTATCACTCTGTTAACCATTCCTCCAAGATTTTTCAATCATGGTATCACTCCTGAATTTATCCTGCTGTCATTATCACAAAACCTTCGGGGCATTGCAAGGGTCGGGATAGGCATGCCAAGGGGAAACTCTGCGTGTGGCGTGAAACGTCGAGGGATAAGGATGGAAACACTTCGTTTCGTGACCGAGGATAGAGATCTTTTGTGTGAATGAATTAAATTCGCTTACCGGCTTGGAACCTCGATCAAGATTCGATGGATTGTGTTTTATATTGAAAACTGATATTAGACTTCCAGAGAAAGACGAGGATGCACATGAGGTGTCTTTTAAAAGGCCCCCTCCGGGGCTTAATTTTTTAGGAGGATAGAGAATGTCAGGTGAAAAGAAGCTAATAGGTATTGGTGTGATGTCCATGGCCCTCTTGATGGGGATGATGTTGGTTTTTGGAGGTATCGCGCAGGCGGCGAAAGCGGCTACGAGCAAGGTGGCGGTGGTCAACGGCGTTGTCATAACCCGGAAGGACCTGGACCGCTCGGTGGACCAGACACGGCGGCGCTTCGCTCAGATGGGACAGAAACTCGAGGGAAAGAGCCTTGAGAACGTCCAGGGCAAGGTCTTGGATACCCTGATCGACCGGGAACTGCTCTACCAGGAGAGCAAGAAGGAAGGGATCAAGATTCCGAAGGCCAAGATTGACAAGGAGATCGAAGGCCTGCGGAAAAAGTTTCCCGACAAGAAATCCTTCGCGAAGGCGCTGAAGACGGTGAATCTGACGGAGAAGGAACTGGAGGCGCAGATCCGGCGCCAGCTGGCCATTAAGGAGCTAATAGACAAAAAGGTCGCCTCGAAGGTGAAGATAACGGATAAGGAGGCAAAGGCATTCTATGACAAGCATCCGGAATACTTCAAAAAACCCGCCGAGGTCCGGGCAAGCCACATCCTCGTGAAGGTGGCCTCCGACGCGGACAAGAAGAAGGTGGCCGCGGCCAAAAAGAAGATTGAGGCGGCACAGGCAAGGCTGAAGAAGGGAGAGGATTTCGCCAAGGTGGCCAAGGAGGTTTCCGAGGGGCCCAGCTCCAAAAAGGGCGGGGACCTGGGATTTTTCAAAAAGGGGCAGATGGTCAAACCCTTTGAGGAGGCGGCCTTTGCCATGAAGCCCGGCCAGACAAGCGGCATCGTGAGGACCCGTTTCGGTTTTCACATTATCAAGGTGACAGATAAGAAACCCGCTTCAAAGGTGCCATTCAAAGAGGCGAAAGACAGGATAGAGGCCTACCTCAAGCAGAAAAAGGTTCGAGATAATGTCCAGGTATTGATAGCGAGCCTCAGGAAGACGGCGAAGATAAAAAAATTTCCTTTGAAGGGAAAATGAGGGAAAGATTTATTTTTCTTGACTTTGGTCATAAACGTGTGATACAAGCATGCAGAATGTATGGCCCGGCTACTAAAGCGGGTCGGTTTCGCTACTCAGGCTTTGGAAGTATTTTCCTTTTGCCAGCGTTTCGACCTTTGGCAGGGACCATGAATAAACGAGGAAAGGAGGTTGAGAGTGTTGGCAACTGGAAAGGTTAAGTGGTTTAGCGAGAAAAAAGGCTACGGCTTTATCGAGCAGGAAAACGGACAGGATCTGTTCGTTCATTTTTCCTCGATTAACATGCCCGGTTTCAAGACGTTGTCCGAGGGTGAAGAAGTCACCTTCGACATCGAGGAGAGCGACCGCGGCCCCGTGGCGAAGAACGTCCAGCGGGCGATGTAACATCGCGGAAAACGCGTAAGTGAGGCGGGGACCTTCAGGGGTTCCCGCCTTTTGTTTTACGGGGCACGGTGGGGCGCTGGCTTGAGAAGCAAATAGATTCCGGCCGAAACGATCATGGACGGCAGGGTGGCCCCCATGCTCCAGCCCAGGCGGAAACTGGCCTGGTAAAGAACGATGCCCGCCAGCCAGGCGGCGACGGCTTTCCAGTGAACCCCGCCGGTATACCAGTAGATTCCATGCTGTTCATCCAGGGCGTCCGTCGCGATCCGGCGTTTCCGGAGAAAGAAGTAGTCTGTCAGGGCGACGCCGAACATGGGACAGAAGAACGATCCGATGAGGAGGAGGAAGTTCTCGTACTGGGTGGCGTCGAAAACGAGGGCGATGAGGATTCCCAGGATGCCGCCGATGACGATGCCGCGTTTTTCCTTCAGGGAGGGAAAGAGGTTTTGCGCGGAAACCGCCGTAGAGTAGATGTCGAGGAAGGTGGTGGTAAAGGTGGAAAAGAGGACGATGAGGAGGGCGGGGAGCATCCAGCCGGTGCTCGCCATGAGCTGAATGACCATGGCGTCCGGCGTGTCGCTTTTTGTCGCGATGGCGGCGGCGAGCCCCACCAGATACATCCAGCTGCTCATGAAAAAGTATCCCCACCAGGTTCCCCGGAAGGCGGACCCGTTTTCCCGGCTGAAGCGGGAATAATCGGCCACCAGGGGGAGCCAGGAGATGGGCATGGCCACCACCAGATCGATACCGAGGGAGAGGGGCAGCCCGGAGTTTCCACCGGAGGCGAGGAGCCGGTGCCAACCGTAGGTCTTGAAGACGACAATGGTCATAGCGGCGGAGAGGACAAGCAGGCCGGCGACCGAGACGCGCTGGAGCCATTTCCAAAACGTCTCGCCGACAAAGGACCACCCCAGGGTGACGAGCCCGATTCCCACCATCCAGGCCCTTGGATGGGGACCCAGGGTCGGCTTGAGGAGGGCGTCGGCGGCGTTTCCGCCGATCCAGATCATCACGGCCGTCCAGCCGACGAGCTGGATGATGTTGAGGAGGGAGGCGAGGTAGGACCCCCGGATGCCGAAGGCGGACCGTAGCGCCACCATGGTGGGGATTCCGTGGTCGGAACCCATGACGCCGCCAAGGGCCAGGGCGGTGTTTCCCAGGATGTGCCCGGCAAGGATGGCCGCCAGGCCGAGGATGAATCCCATGGGCCGGAGCATGCCGCCCGCCCAGATCTCCGCCAAGGAGATGCCGGCGCCGGCCCACAGGATGAAGAAATCGATTCCCCGCCAGGATCGCTCCGTCGCGTCGAGGGGTTTCAGCGCGTCCATGGAATATCCTCCTCATTCAGGGTATGGGGTGATAGGGACCTCATGCCCGGATTCCCCCGATCTTCAGGGCCTTTTTCACCACCGTCAGGGGATCGGTATCGATGACGCGGATAATCGGCTCCTTTCCCACGTCTCCCAGGTCGTAGATGAGGTCGGGGACCCGATCGCTCTTGGAGAGGACCTCGCTTGTCCCCCATTCCAGGGTGGAGCCCTCCCGTTCCTTCACGTCGGGAGGCTCGTTTCGCCGGTCGAAGGACTCGATGACAAGCCCAGCCTTTTTGGCCCGTTCCAGGAAGGCTGGATCGTATTTGATGTTCATCACGCTCCGGTATTCCGGGAAGGCGCGCATGACGGTGAGGACGATGGTGGCGATGTGCCGGGAGGCGCCGAAGGCGGGGCACCCTGAGGCTTGGGGGACGCCGTTGAGGTTGACGATGCGCCCGGGAATGGCCGCGACCTCCCCGCGCGCCGTCGCGAAAGGGAGTCCGAACGCGATGTTGGTCTGTATCTCCGGAATCAGATGCCCGGCCCGTTGGGACGAAAAGAATGCCACGGCCTCTTGAAGGGCCTTGAGAACGGCATATCGCGCGCTTTCTCTCTCCACGAAGGCGAAGTGGTCCGTGGGGCCGTGTCCCCGGCCGAGGGTGAGGGCGAAGCGGATAGCGGTATCCATATAGCGCTTGGCCTCGGCGACGGCCTCCGGAATATGCATACCCCTGGCGAGGTTGGACGCGATGGCCGCCGATGTGGTGCACCCGGTTCCGTGGGTGTTTTTCGTGGGGTAACGCGGAGAGGAGAAACGGTGGAACCTCTCGCCGTCGAAGAGGATGTCCGTGCTCATATCCCCTTCCTCGTGTCCCCCTTTGAGGAGGACCGAGCGGGCCCCCATGGCGTGGAGGGCCTCGCAGGCCGCCGTCTTGTCCGCCTCGGACCGGATGGGATGTCCCCAAAGCGCCTCCGCCTCCGGGATGTTGGGCGTCACGACCCAGGCGAGGGGAAGGAGCTCGGTTTTCAGGGCGTCCACGGCCTCATCCTTCAGGAGCTTGTCACCGCTCTTGGCGACCATCACGGGGTCGCAGACCAGGGCGACCTCCGGGTGGGCCTTCAAGGCCTCCGAGACGAGGCGGATAACGCCGGGCGCGTGGAGCATCCCCGTCTTGGCCGCGGCCACGCGGAAATCGTCAAAGATGGAGGTAAGCTGCCGGCGGATGAAGTCGTCGGGGATGGGAAAAATCCCCTGGACTCCCACGGTATTCTGGGCCGTGAGGGCGGTCAGCGCGCTGACGCCGAAGCAGCCATGCACGGTGATGGTCTTCAGGTCCGCTTGGATTCCGGCGCCGCCCCCGGAGTCGGAACCGGCGATGGTGAGGACGACGGGTCTCGCGTGGTTCATGATTATTCCTCCCGTAGATTGGATGGGATGTCTCGTTCCGTTTCGATGACCTGATCGCAGTGACGTATCAGCCATTCCATGTTTTTGCGTTCTATCCGCGTGAGTTGCCCGTCGGGAAAGGTGTTTCCCAGGTAGCCGTTCAGAATGACCGTGTGAAACCTCTCCATGACCTGGTAGAGGCGCTTGGGGCTACCCGCCTGCAGGTAGAGGGAGACATCATTGACGATGAGGGCCTCGGCGGGGATAGACTCCGCCCGAGTAAAGAGATTCCTCTCGATGGCGGCCGCGTTTTCCCGGGCGATCCGAAGGGCCGCCGCGTCGTTTTGGGCACGAAGACGCGGCGGGCGGATCTGGGTGGTGACGTAGTGGATATTCGGGTCCTGAGGCACGCGCATCTTTCCCCCGATATTCTTGACCTCTTCCGGAGCCATGTCGAGGACAATCATCGATTTCTGACCGCGGCATTCCAGAAGAAGGAGTTGCGTGTAGGAGGTCTTGCCCGTGTTTACGTCTCCCACGATCAGGGTTTTCAGGCCGAAAAAGGGACGGCAGGTCTTCATAAGGATCTCCTCAAAAGAGAAAGGATGAACCGAACCGCCAGGAAGAGGGAGATTCCCGTGGTCAGGGCTCCGAGTAGGGTGATGAAGCGGTTTTCCCCTTTGGTTTCGAGACCTTCCCGGGGGGAGTTCAGCAAGAGGAGCAAAAGGATGAGGATCAGGGGGGTCCCGCAGAGCCCCAGGGCGAGCATGACGACGAGGAGCGGAAAGAAGGCCCCCTTGAGAAAGGGGCCCGCCAGGCTCAAAAGGATTCCCGCCAGGAGGGCGGCGCGAAACCGGGTGTCCGAGGCCTTCGTGGGAAAACGGAAGAAATCCGCGAGGAAGTAGGCTCCCGCCTGGAAGGTGGGCAGAATAGTGGAGACGGCGGCGCCCCACAGGCCTGCGAAGAAGGCCACGGAGGCGTAAGGGCCCAGGAGGGGCTTGAGGCTCTTTGCCACGCCCAGCGCCCCCTTGGCGTGAATTCCCTGCCCGTGCAGGACCGCCGCGGCGACGAGAAAGATGACCACGCTGTAGAGGCCGAACGCCACGAGCATGGAGGAGATGACATCCAGGCGGACGATGGGCAAATCGCCCGCGTTCCACTTTCTTTCCCGCACCGTGTAGGTGTGCATGGCGATGATGGTGA
>JALSPC010000192.1 GCA_026986155.1 bacterium | reverse complement strand
AAATCAACAACCCTTTGGCCGACGCAATCACCGTTCAAAGTCGATAAATAAAGGACAATGGCTATCGTAAGTTCACAATCTTGTTTATTCAAGTGTAAAAATTGAGGAAGGAAGGCAATCCTATCCCATTCCAAAGGATTTTATATGAAAGTCCTTCTAATGTCTAGATTGTCCTGGACTTTCATCCTTTATTGTCCCGGCATGCCGGTGTGGAAGTTAAATGGGATGGGATAGATGGGATAGAGATATCGGCCGGGGCCTTGACAGCCGTCACCGAACGGATCCGGATACTTTCAAGCGTCAGGCAGTGGAGAACCAGGCCTTCGGAGCGTGTATATCCCATTGTCTGGCTGGACGCCATATATTAAAAGGTACGGGAGGAGGGGAAGGACGTAGGCAAGAGCATCTACACAATCTTAGGGGTCAATCGGGGAGGACACAAAGGAGTCCTTGGGGTTATACCTCTCGGAGAGTGAGGGGGGGCACGTTTTGGCTGCAGGTATTGAGTGATTTATCCAACCGGAGAGTGAAAGACATCTTGATCGTCTGCATGGATGGGCTTAAGGGATTTCCCGATGCGATGGAGAGTATTTACTCTGAGGCAGAGGTTCAGCCTTGTATAGTTCATCAGATACGCCACAGTCTGAAGTCCGTGAGCTATAAGGACAAGAAGGCCTTTATGGGGGATCTCAAGAAGGTTAACCGGGCGGGGACAAAGGAATCGCGAGAACTGGCCTTGGAAGCCCTGGAGGACAAATGGGGAGGTAAATTCTTTCTCAACTGGCGATCTTTTTTGAAGGAAGACTTGATTAAAGAATTGAAGATCGGGCAAGGTGACAATGAAAAGAAAATCTCAACTTCTGACACAAAATTCTGGACAGATCCGTTTGAAGAACTCCGTATCTCTAAAGCCATAGGCCTGGCTTCCGTATCGGCACAGGCAGGCCTGCCGTTTAATTGTCTCAATCTTGTTGTTTATGCCCTCAAGCGGACCGGTTGAGATGGAAAATCATAGTTGACCAGAATCCTTTCTTTATGAGCCCTGAGCGTCTTGGCAAAACCCATTAACATCCGAACCTTTGAAGCTTCCGCCCGCCTTATCCAATCCTCCAGGAATACAGTAGGGGGCATCCTTGTCTAAGAAGGTTAAAACTCGCCGAAGATCCTCCTTCATGAAATAGGCCATGGCCAAGGGCTGATTCAACGCCAAGGTCTTCTCGAGCCCTTGAACCTCATTCCGTTCGCATCAAGACTCTCCGTACTTTTCAAAAGTAGCTACCGGATCCCCTTTAAATTCTCCCACTTCTCCACGTCCTTTGTGCGAGAGTATAAGCCCCGACGAAACTCGTATAGCCGATCATTGTACAATTTATGACCCTTCTCTATGCTGTTCTCATCAATGGCTATCTGATGCAAGTCCTTCAAGCGCACATGGGAAAATCATGTGTATAGAAATCGCTTCACGATATCCTTGACGGTATCCCAGCTTACCTGAAGATGCCTCGCCACGTCCCGTAACGTCATATTCCTCGACACCTCCAAGACGCAACACTCAAAACTCCGACTGTAACGCCGTCTCCCATCCGCAAACTTCAATGTCACCTGACGTATAATTCCACATCCCTTGCAGAATACCCGATGAACCGGTAATCGCGCGGAAACCTTCTTCTTGCCCATCGGGATCAGCAAAAACTTCCTGACCATACCCCCCTTCTTGATAACCTCTCAAGACCCGCATAAAGGACACCGCTGGGTCGTCTCTCCTTGCTTAATCGTGGAGATAACCTCTCACTCTTTGAACTCTGTCCCCACATAGTGAGTAACAACAAACCCAAATCCGTGGTGCAATAAACTCGTGGATATGATGGTATTCCTCCTCGCTTTCTCGTATCTGCAACGAAGAATGCTGGAATGTCCACCCTTTTTATACTCCACCTTATCACTTAAGTACGTATTTACCGGATGAACCTTAAAAACCATATTCGGGTTCCGGATGCTGCCCGTTCTGCTTTGAAAAAATTTTCTTCTCAACTATAAATAGTTTTCATAACCTATTTAAAACACATTGTTTTAACAGCCTAAACGCATAGCCTATTCATCCTCTAAGCTCAAAAAATATTTTATGATTTGACAAGCCTATAATTATATGATACGGGGGTTAAAATACCATATTGGTATTAATAAATGAATATGCAACCAAACAAAATTCATTTTCGGAGGGAATCATGCCAAATGTATCTTACGATGAATTCCGTGAAAAATTAAAATCTGCGGGCATCTCAAGGAGAGATTTCCTGAAATACTGCACGATGATGGCTGGCGTCCTGGCTCTCGAATCCACCATAGTTCCCAGAATCGCCCGCGCGATTGAGATGGACAAAAGACCTCCGGTCATCTGGCTGGAATTCCAGGATTGCGCGGGATGTTCGGAATCCCTCCTGAGGGCTTCGCGTCCCACCGTGGAGACATTGATCCTTGATACCCTCTCCCTCGACTACCACGAAACCCTCATGGCCGCGGCCGGGCATCTGGCTGAAGAGGCCAAAGACAAAACCCTCGCGGCGGGCAACTACCTTCTTGTCGTCGAAGGTGCCATCCCCACGGGAGAGAACGGGGCCTACTGCGTGGTTGCAGGGAAGTCCTCCGTCGAACAACTTCGGGAGGCCGCGAAGAACGCTGTCGCGATCATCACGGTGGGCAATTGCGCCTCCTTCGGAGGGCTACCCAAGGCGGCGCCCAACCCTACCGGTGCCGTGGGTGTCATGGATGTCATCAAGGATAAGCCGATCATCAACCTGCCCGGCTGTCCCGTAAACGCGGTGAACATAACCGCGACAATCGTTCATTACCTCACGTTCAAAAGACTACCCAAAACCGATTCCCTCAAACGCCCTCTCTTCGCTTACGGATTCCGAATCCACGACAATTGCGAGAGGAGGGCCCATTTTGACAGGGGAGAGTTCGTCCGCATGTGGGGTGACAAGGGGCATCGCAACGGGTGGTGTTTGTATCACATGGGGTGCAAAGGACCCTTGACCTTCGCGAACTGCCCGAAAGTCAGGTGGAACCAAGGTATGAACTGGCCCGTCGGTGCCGGTCATGGATGCGTAGGCTGCACGGAAAAGGACTTCTGGGAACTCGGGGTCTATCATCAGGCCAATATTCCCGAGTTCATTCCACCGGCCACCTATCCCAAGATCGGCCGCGCCAAAAAGGAGATTCCCTCTTCGACAGATGCCATCGTCGGAGGACTCATCGGAGCGGCCGTAGGCGGCGCCGTCGTGGCTGGCTTGACACAGAACCGGAAAAGAAATCCGGAAAAGCAAGAATAATCTACCGTTCCCAGGGAGGCGTTCCATGTCCATAAACAGAAGGGGGTTTTTGAAGATACTGGGGATAGTATCGGGGAGTCTCGTCGTGCGGCCCGTTGAAAGCCGGGCGAAGACGCTGTCTCCAAGATTTACGAATGAAGTCGCGGTTCTTTACGACGCCTCGAAGTGCGTTGGGTGCAAGTCATGCCAGAACGCATGCAAAAGGATCCACGACTTGCCCCCGGAAATCGGTCCGTCCCGCCTTTATGACGCCCCTGAAGATCTCTCCGAAAAAACGTGGAACCTGATCGCGCTCGTCAAGGAAGGAGACAAGCATCCCTTCTTCTTCAAAAGATGCTTTCATTGCACCGAGGCAAGCTGCGTGAACGTCTGCCCCACGGGGGCCGCCCACCACACGGAAAACGGGGCGGTTATCATAGATCAGCTTTGGTGCATCGGCTGCGGATACTGTGCGCAAGCCTGCCCCTTCGGCGTGCCGCACCTGGGCGAGGGAAAAGACAAGGCCACGGCGAGAAAATGCAATCTGAATTACCAGAGGCTCAAAAAGGGAGAAATCCCGGCCTGTGTGGAGAACTGCACGACCGGGGCCCTGAGCTTCGGGGCCCGTCAATCCCAGATCGCCAAAGCCAGCGAAAGACTCGCGGAGCTAAAAAGTCAAGGATACGCCGACGCAAACATCTACGGGGATTTCGAGCTGGGGGGCATGCATCACATGTCCATCCTGCTCCACAAGCCGGGCGTCTACAAGCTCCCTGAAAACCCCAAGGCCGCCACGCAAATCCTGGCTAAGAGCTGGCTGGGAGGCCTGGCAAGCGCCGGGGTGATCACCGTCCTGATGATACCCTTCTGGATTACCCATCGAAAGAACAAGCAAAGACCACACGACAACGGGGACAACGGTAAAGGGGTGGATCGACATGCATAAAGAACTTTTATGGAAGTGGCAGATCTGGCTCTACCTTTGGGCCGCGGGAGTCGCGGGGGGCGGCTTCTTCATCGCGTATCTCATCAACCTTTTCACGGGGTTCAAGGAGAAAAAGCTGCTCCAATACGCCACCTACGTGGGCGTCCCCTTCGGGTTTCTGGGGGTCCTCATGTTACTGTTCGATCTTGGGAAAATCGAAAGGTTCTGGCACCTGATGGTGCATTTCTCCTTTCTGTCCCCCATGTCGATCGGCTCATGGATCTTGACAGCATGGATCCTGTGCGGCCTCTTTCTCCTCGTTGCTTGGCGGCACGAAAGGAATCCCGAGCGGGCGCGATCCCGCTACCGGTGGACGAGACTGGCGGAAGGTCTCACCTTCAGCCTTTCCCTCCTGCTGATCGCCTATACCGGGGTGTTGCTGAACTCCACGAGCCTCCCCATGTGGAGGTCTTATTTTCTGCCGGCACTGTTCGTGGTTTCCGCGTGTTCCACCGGTTTCGCAGGAATCTTGATCATTCTCGTCCTGAAAAGGGAGGCGATTTCCCATGCCATGGGGCAAACCTCGGTACTCTTGAGCACGCTCGAGGCCGTCGCCCTCGTGCTCTTCTTGATCAACGTTCCCTCGCATATCATCATCAAGGGGGCTTTGAGCCTCGCCTTCTGGGGGGGCATCGTGATCTTCGCCTTGTTCGCCCCCTTGTGGCTCAAGCTTTGGAATCTCGGCCAACCCAAGGAAAACCCCGCCATGCTCTTCATCGCGGCATGGTGGATCCTGATCGGAGGAATCATCCTGAGGGCGGTCATCGTTATCGGCGGCCAGGTCGCCATATAAGGTTTCAACCAGTATATTTTTCACAGGGAGAGGGGTAAATCATGGCAAAAATCGTCGTTGATCCCGTCACGCGGATCGAGGGGCACCTGAGAATCGAAGCCGAAGTCAAAAACGGGAAAATCACGAATGCCTGGTCTTCAAGCACCATGTTCCGGGGGGTGGAGAAGATCCTGTCGGGCAGGGATCCGAGAGAGGCCTGGGTCATCACCCAGAGGATTTGCGGCGTTTGCACGACGGTGCATTCCCTCGCGTCCATCCGGGCGGTCGAAAACGCCCTCGGCATCAAGATTCCCGACAATGCAAGAATCCTGAGGAACATCATCATCGGGTCCCAAAACGTTCAAGATCACATCATCCATTTCTACCACCTTCACGCCCTGGACTGGGTGGACGTGGTGAGCGCCCTCAAAGCGGATCCCGTTAAAACCGCGAAGCTGGCGCAATCCATCTCCGATTGGCCGAAATCGAGCGCGACCTACTTCAAGAACGTCAAAAACCGGATAGGCGCGTTCGTAAAAAGCGGGCAACTCGGCATCTTCGCGAACGCCTACTGGGGACATCCCACCTACAAGCTGCCCCCCGAGGCCAACCTGATGGCCGTGGCCCATTACCTCGAAGCCCTGGACATCCAGAGGGAATACATCAAGGTTCATGCCCTGCTCGGGGGGAAGAACCCCCATCTGCAGACCTTCCTGGTCGGGGGCATGGCCACGCCCGTCGATCCCAACAGCGAGAACGCCCTGAACGCCGACGCACTTGCGTTGCTCATGAAACTCCAGAACAAGGTGAAGGCCTTCGTCGAGAAGGTTTACATGCCGGACATCCTGACCGTCGCCCCGTTTTACCTGGAATGGGCCAAGATCGGGGGGGGTATCGGAAACTACTTGAGCTACGGGGACTTCCCGGACGCGGACGGGAAGAACTGGTTCCCCCGGGGAATCGTCCTGGGAAAGAACCTGGCCAAGGTTTATCCCCTCGATGAAAAGAAGATTACGGAACACGTCACACATTCCTGGTACGCATACAAGGACGAATCGAAAGGCCTGCGGCCCTCCGAGGGGGTGACGGTTCCCAACTACACCGGCCCGGCACCTCCCTACAAGTATCTCAACACGGACGGAAAATACTCCTGGGTCAAGGCACCGCGCTACGACGAGAAACCGATGGAGGTGGGACCGCTCGCCCGGTTGCTGGTCGGGTACGCCTCCGGCCAGAAGGAAATCGTCTCTGCGGTGAACGGCTTTCTCAAGAAGGTCAACGCGGGACCCGCAATCCTGTTTTCCACCCTCGGGAGAACGGCCGCCAGGGCCATCGAGACCCTCCTTATGGTCAATAAAACCTTCGAATGGATCTCGGAGCTCGAAGCCAACATGAAGAAGAACGACCTGGACATCCACAACCACAAGTGGTGGGAACCGGATACGTGGCCGAAAGAAGCCGTGGGATACGGGTGGCACGAAGCGCCGCGAGGGGGGCTGGGCCACTGGATTCACATCGAAAACAAGAAGATAAAAAACTACCAGGCAATCGTCCCGACGACCTGGAACGCCTCCCCGAGGGACGCCCGGGGGGCCATGGGTCCGTATGAGGCCTCGCTCATCGGAACGCCCATCGCCGACCCAAGAAAGCCCCTGGAGATCTTGAGAACCATCCACTCGTTCGATCCCTGTCTCGCCTGCGCCGTTCACGTGTATGACGGGAAGGGGAACGAAACCGCCGCCGTCAAGATAATGTGAGCTCACTCTCCAGCACCCCTGAAAAGCACTGTTGTCCCCCCGGGGGATATTTCCAGGCGGAGGCGGATCGCATCCTCGTTCTCGGCATCGGCAATGTCTTGATGGGAGACGACGGGCTCGGCGTTCATGTTGTCCGCGAGTTGCAGAAGGTCTCCCTTCCCGAAAACGTCGATATCGTGGACGGAGGGACGAAAGGGATAGAACTCGTTCCCTACTGCGAGAACAAAAAGCGGCTCATCATCGTCGATGCCATCGACCTGGGCAGGGAACCCGGGGAACTCATCGTCCTGAAGGGCGAACACGTCCGGCGATACCTCGGCGAGACCCGGTGCAGCATGCACGAGGTAGGGGTGAGCGATCTCCTCTCCGTGCTGGCGCTGCTCGATATCCAGCCAGGGGAGGTCCTCCTCATCGGTCTTCAGCCCGAAAAGATCGAGGTGGGTATGGATCTCTCCAAAAGCCTGCAAGACAACCTGCAAGGCATCGTCGATACAATCAAGGACATGATCCATGCATGAATTGGCCCTCGCAAGCTCCGTTCTCGACATTGTCGAGACCTACCGCGCCCGGCACAACTTCCAAAAGGTCCATTCCTTGACCCTGTCGTTCGGGGAACTGGGAGGCATCAACAAAAAAAGCCTGCAATTCGCCTTTCAAACCTTATCGGAAGGCACGATCGCGGAAGGGGCCCGGCTGATTTTCGTCCACATGCCCGCGGTCGTGTCGTGCAGCACCTGCGGGAACACCTTCCAGGGCGCCGCGGTTCCCTCGAGCTGCCCGGCGTGCGGATCGGAAGATCTTTACCTTTCAGCCGGGTTCGAACCGTTGAAACTCCTGGAACTAGACGTGGAGTAACGTTCATGTGTGTCGGCTTTCCCGGGAGGATTACCGCCATCGACGAAAACGGCGTGGCCGTCGTGGAGATTGCGGGGGTAAAGCGTGAAGTGAATTTGGGCCTGCTCGGGGACACCGTGGGGATCGGAGACTACGTTGTTTCCCACGTTGGATTCGCCATCCAAAAAATCGAGAAGGCGGAGGCGGAGGCGTCGCTGAAAATCCTGGAGACCCTGCTCCGGGAAGAACAACCATGACAATGAGTGTCGGAAGGCCGAAAAGGGAGATGATCTCCCGGGAAATTCTCAAAAAGATCCATGAAACCGCCGATAGAATCGGGCGGTTAAACATCATGGAGATCTGTGGAACCCATACAAACGCCATAGCCAAACACGGCATCCCTTCCCTCCTGCCCGAAGGCATCAACCTCATTTCCGGCCCAGGCTGCCCCGTCTGCGTCACCTCCCCGGAGGACATTGACACCGCCATTCACCTGGCGGACAGGGCAGACGTCATCTTCTGCACCTTCGGCGACATGCTCAAGGTGCCGGGGACGGCCCTGAACTCCCTCGAAAGGCTCAAGGCCATGGGACGGGATATCCGGGTCATCACCACCCCCCTCGATTGCCTGAAGATCGCAACCGGACATCCGGATAAAACCATCCTGTTCCTGGCCGTAGGATTCGAAACGACCTCCCCCGCCGTGGCCTACACGATCCGGACGGCAAGGGAGAAAGGTATCGCCAACTTCCGCGTTTTTTCCGCCCACAAGCTCATCCCACCTGCCATGAAGGTCCTCCTCGACGACGATGACATAAACCTCGACGCTTTCCTCCTCCCCGGACATGTCTGTACCATCCTGGGGAAGAGTGACTTCGAGTTTCTGACCGACTACGGGAAGGTGGGGGTCATCACCGGCTTCGAGGCAGAGGATATCCTGGCGGGGATCTTCATGATCCTGCGGCAAATCAATGAAAACCGGCGCAGTATCGAAATAGAGTACAGGCGTGTCGTCAGGGAAGAAGGAAACGCCAGGGCCCGGAAGATCCTCTACGAGGTCTTCGACGTCACGGACGCGGCGTGGCGGGGACTCGGAGAGGTAAGGGCCAGTGGGTTGAAACTCAGGGAGGAATTCCACGGATTCGATGCCGCGGACGCCTTCGACCTTCCTTCAATCGACGCGAGGAAAAACGAGGGCTGCATGTGCGGAGACATCCTGAAAGGGAAAAAGCGCCCTTCCGACTGCAGGCTGTTCGGGCAGGCGTGCACCCCTTTCTCACCCATCGGACCCTGCATGGTTTCCCACGAAGGAACTTGCGGGGCCTACTATCGGCACGGCCGGCATCTTTCAGGTTCCGTCCATACACAAAAAAGAGATGGAAAATGACCCAGATCACGGTTGTCGAAAAGATCCTCGGTGCAAACGACAGGATCGCCCTGGAAAACAGAAAACTCTTCGACGGGAAAAATATCTTCACCGTCAACCTGATGAGTTCGCCGGGGGCCGGGAAAACGAGCTTCCTCGAAAAAATCATTCCACCCCTGAAAAGCAGATACAGCATCGGGATCGTCGAGGGCGACATTCAAGACGTGTGCGATGCCGAGAGAATTTCGAGATTCGACGTTCCGGTAGTCCAGATCAACACCGGCGGTGCCTGCCATATCGACGGCAACATGGTCAAGGAGACCTTTCCGGACCTCCCCCTCAACACGCTGGATGTCTTGATCCTGGAGAACGTCGGAAACCTGGTCTGTCCCGCAGAGTTCAGCATCGGGGAACACCTGAAGATCATGATGCTTTCCGTTCCCGAAGGC
Source organism: bacterium (assembly GCA_026986155.1). Taxonomy (GTDB): domain Bacteria; phylum Desulfobacterota; class S145-22; order S145-22; family S145-22; genus JAOZMY01. The sequence continues at coordinate 12,851 of JALSPC010000192.1, read as the reverse complement.
GACGACAAGCCCATGAAGTATCCCTTAATGTTCAAGGTTTCCGATGCCATGATCATCAACAAGGTCGACCTCCTTCCCTTCGTTTCGTTTCGCCCGGAAAAGGCGAAAAACGACGCGCGGAAGATCAACCCGGGGTTGGAACTCTTTGAGATTTCATGCAAAACCGGGGACGGTATCGATGTCTTTCTTCGATGGTTCGAAGAAAAAATCGACGCGTTTCACGCAACACTTACAACTCCGTCTGGAACCTGAGGGACGAGAAAGCGCCGCATACCCAACAGTGACACGAAAAAGGCTCGGCTTAAAATTCTACGGGATTGTTCAGGGCGTCGGATTCCGCCCCTTCATCTACAGGACGGCCCGCGCGCGAAACCTGGCAGGTTTCGTGAAAAACCTGTCGGATTCCGTGCTCGTCGAGATCGAAGGCGACGAAAGTGCCATCGAACACTTCCTGGACAGCCTGGACACCCATCTACCGCCCCTCGCCGTCATCGAGCGCGCCACGCGCAAGGAGCTTCCCTTGCAACAGGACACGACGTTCAAGATCGAGGCGTCCGAAAAAAGTGCGGCGATTCCCGTGCACATCTCGCCCGACATCGCCACCTGCGACGATTGCCTCGCGGAGCTCTTCGACCCCGATGACAGGAGATACCTCTATCCCTTCATAAACTGCACCAACTGCGGCCCGAGATTCACCATCATCTACGATATCCCCTACGACAGGGAAAACACCACCATGGCGGTGTTCGAAATGTGCGAGGCATGCAGGAAGGAATACGAGGACCCCCTCAATCGAAGATTCCACGCCGAACCGATCGCCTGCCCCCATTGCGGCCCCCGATTGGCCCTCCTGAACCGGGATGGGACAGGTATAAAGACCCAAGACCCCCTTGCGCAATGCGCCGAACGGCTGGCCCGCGGCGAGATCCTCGCCATCAAGGGTTTAGGGGGATTCCACCTTGCCGCCGACGCCACGCGGGCCGATGTCGTGGCGAAATTGAGGGAGAGAAAAAGGAGGGGGGAAAAGGCGTTCGCCCTGATGGTGAGGAACCTGGAAGATATCGAGAAAATCGCCCACGTCGGCGAAACCGAGTGGGAAATCCTCACCTCGCCCCAGTGCCCGATCGTCCTCTTGAGGAAGAAAAGAAATCGCATCATCGCCGACAACGTGGCCCCAGGCCTGGCGGCGTATGGTATCATGCTGCCTTACACCCCCCTCCATCACCTGCTCCTCGATAAAATTCCCTACCTGATCATGACGAGCGGGAACCAGAGAGACGAACCCATCTGTATCGCGAACCGGGAGGCCCTCACGAACCTCGGAGGCATTGCCGACGCCTTTTTGACGCACGATCGGGGGATACGCCTGAGATGCGACGATTCCATCGCCATGAGCCTCAACGGAAAAATGACTATCCTGAGAAGATCGCGGGGATTCGCCCCGGCCCCCCTAAAGCTGCATAAAAAATTCGATCCCCCCGTTCTGGCCCTGGGGGCCCATCTCAAGAACACGATCTGTCTCCTGAAAGATGATTTCGCTTTCTTGAGCCCCCATATCGGCGACCTCGAAACCCCCAAGGCGAGAGACTACCTCCGCCAAAGCATCCGCTTGATGGAGAAAATCACGGAAACGACTCCCGGGATCGTCGCCTGTGACCTGCATCCCTCCTATTTCACCCACCGGCTCGCCGAAGACCTGGCTGGAGAAAGAAACATCCCTTGGATCAACGTCCAGCACCACCACGCCCACGTTGTCAGCTGCATGGCGGAAAAGGGGATAAAGGACTATGTGATCGGTTTCTCCTTCGACGGCACGGGATACGGTCTCGACGGGAAGATCTGGGGAGGGGAAACCCTCATCGCCGACACGAAAAACTTCGAGAGGGTCTATCACCTCCGGAACTTTCCCTTGGCGGGAGGCGAAAGGGCCATCCAGGAACCCTGGAGAATAGGCCTGGCCCTCCTCATGGACAGCCTGCCGGAAGACTGGGAAGGAAACGCGGTGAAATTGGGCCTTGCGGAACCGGGGGCCCTGGCACCCGTGGCCTCCGTCCTTCAAAAACGGCTCAACACTGTCGAAGCCTCAAGCATGGGGAGGCTGTTCGACGGTGTTTCCGCAATCCTGGGATGCAGAAAGGTGATTTCCTACGAGGGTCAGGGCGCCATGGAACTGGAGGCCATCTGCCAAAAAAGCACCGGTGTGTCCCTCCATTTTTCACGGAGTGGAAACGAATTCGATTACCGGCCCTTGATCCGGGACATCGTCGATCTGAAATTGTCCGGAGAATCCGCGGGGAAAATCGCCTACGCCTTTCACCGGGCCATCGCCGACCTGGTCAGGGATACCGCACAAAGGATCCGCGACGAGAGAAAGCTCGACAGGGTCGTTCTGACGGGCGGCTGCTTTCAAAACAAGATTCTTACAGAATTGAGCAGCCGGTTGCTGCGTTCCGAAGGCTTCACCGTCTTGGCTCACGAAAACATCCCCTGCAACGACGGGGGAATCTCGCTCGGACAGGCCGTGATCGCCGCCGAAAAGGGAGAATGGAATGGAAATGGAAGATAAAATTCTGCTGGCCCACGGCAGCGGCGGATACATGACCAACAAACTCATAGAAAAGGTCATCCTGAAACACCTCAACAACGAGATACTGGCCTCTCTGGGGGACAGCGCCCGCATGGAACTGGAGGGTCAAAGAATATGCTTCACCACCGATTCCTACACGGTGGATCCCATCTTTTTCCCAGGGGGTGACATCGGGTCCCTCTCGGTCTACGGAACGGTCAACGATCTCGCCGTATCGGGCGCGAAACCGCTCTTTCTCAGCCTCTCCTTCATCCTCGAAGAAGGACTGGGCATTAAGACACTCAAAAAAATCTTAACATCGATATCGACGGCCTGCCGGGAAGCCGGCGTGAAGATTGTCACGGGGGACACAAAAGTGGTCCCCAAGAACAAAGGGGATCGTATTTATATCAACACCTCCGGCATCGGACTCTACAATTATCCAGAGAAAATCGGCCCCGAGCGGATCTCGCCGGGGGACGTGATCATCCTGAACGACACCATGGGCGAACACGGAATATCCGTTCTGCTTGCGCGGGAGAATTTCGGCATCCAGGCGGAGATCTTGTCAGACTCCCAGCCGCTGAACCTTCTCATAGAGAAAATCAAGGAAAGCCGTGGGGAGATTCATTGCATGCGAGACGCAACGCGAGGAGGGGTGGGCACCATCCTGCTTGAACTTGCCTCCCAGAGCGGAATGGACTTCGACATCGACGAGACAAGGCTGCCCATAAAACCCGAGGTACAAGGCGTATGCGAAATCCTTGGACTCGACCCCCTGTATATCGCGTGCGAGGGAAGGTTCCTGCTTTTCTGCCCCGAGGAGCGCGCGGACACGATCCTCAGCCTGATGAAAAACCACGTCAAGGGCGCCCGGCCGGAAATCATCGGAAGGGTCGCGGGACAAGGAACGGGACGGGTCCTCCTCAGGACCTCCATCGGCGGCATGAGAGAAATCGACCTGCCTGACGGCGAACTAATCCCCAGGATCTGCTAAGGTACCTGTAATCCTATATCAGGACGGGTCAGACACGGGCGGAGGTATATGCCACCTCCCAAAAGAAGGACGCTGCTTAAGATGAAAAATGACAACAAGAACCCTAAATATTTTTGTAAACATATTTCAGGACTTGACATTCGCTTCTACCTTTTACCTTCTACCTTTTACCTTCTACCTAATTTTAATCCGTGAAAATCCGTGGCCCAAAACCGAAAAAGGGAGAGACGATTTCTCGTCTCTCCCTTTCTATAATTAAAATTCCCGGCGGCGTCCTACTCTCCCACACGGTCGCCCGTGCAGTACCATCGGCGCTGGAGGGCTTAACTTCCGTATTCGGGATGGGAACGGGTGTAACACCTCCGCTATGGCCACCGGGAAAATCGCATGACTGCGTTTTCCAACTGAATATTGATAGATGATCCACCAAGCAAATAAAACGTGTGTCAAAAGGTCAAGCCGGTCGACTGATTAGTACTGGTAAGCTCAATCCATCACTGGACTTACACACCCAGCCTATCAACCAGGTCGTCTTCCTGGTGTCTTCATCCCGGCCCGAAGGCCGAGAAGGGAGATCTTATCTTGGGGTGGGCTTCCCGCTTAGATGCTTTCAGCGGTTATCCCTTCCGAACATAGCTACCCAGCTGTGCCGCTGGCGCGACAACTGGTCCACCAGAGGTTCGTCCATCCCGGTCCTCTCGTACTAGGGACAGCTCCCCTCAAATCTCCTACGCCCACGACAGATAGGGACCGAACTGTCTCACGACGTTCTAAACCCAGCTCGCGTACCGCTTTAATTGGCGAACAGCCAAACCCTTGGGACCTGCTCCAGCCCCAGGATGCGATGAGCCGACATCGAGGTGCCAAACCTCCCCGTCGATGTGAACTCTTGGGGGAGATAAGCCTGTTATCCCCGGCGTACCTTTTATCCGTTGAGCGACGGCCCTTCCATTCGGAACCGCCGGATCACTAAGGCCGACTTTCGTCCCTGCTCGAGATGTCTCTCTCGCAGTCAAGCTCCCTTGTGCCTTTACACTCGACGGCTGGTTTCCAATCAGCCTGAGGGAACCTTTGCGCGCCTCCGTTACGCTTTAGGAGGCGACCGCCCCAGTCAAACTACCCACCAGACAGTGTCCTCCAACCGGATTCACGGTTGAGAGTTAGAACCCCGAAATGATCAGGGTGGTATTTCAAGGGTGGCTCCACGTGAGCTGGCGCCCACGCTTCACAGCCTCCCACCTATCCTACACAGACCATTCCAGAATCCACTGCCAAGCTGTAGTAAAGGTGCACGGGGTCTTTCCGTCTTGTCGCGGGTAGACGGCATCTTCACCGCCAATTCAATTTCACCGAGTCTCTGGTTGAGACAGCGCAGCAGTCGTTACGCCATTCGTGCAGGTCGGAACTTACCCGACAAGGAATTTCGCTACCTTAGGACCGTTATAGTTACGGCCGCCGTTTACCGGGGCTTCGGTTCAGTGCTTCGCCTTGCGGCTAACACCTCCCCTTAACCTTCCGGCACCGGGCAGGCGTCAGACCCTATACGTCATCTTACGATTTAGCAGAGTCCTGTGTTTTTAGTAAACAGTCGCCACTGCCATTTCTCTGCGACCCCCCTCGGCTCCGCAAGCAAGTTACTTCACCTACGCGGGGGCACACCTTCTCCCTAAGTTACGGTGTCATTTTGCAGAGTTCCTTAACCAGAGTTCTCTCGAGCGCCTTAGGATACTCTCCCTGCCTACCTGTGTCGGTTTGGGGTACGGTCGGCAAAATAACTCGCTTAGAGGCTTTTCTTGGAAGCATGGGATCAACCAGTTTGTGTTCTAATGAACTCCTCATCGCTTCTCGGCGTTAACGAAGAGGTGGATTTGCCTGCCTCTTCCGCCTACCAGCTTGAATCCGGATATCCAACACCGGACTGGCCTACCCTTCTCCGTCCCCCCATCGCTCAAACGCTATCTTACCGGTACAGGAATATTAACCTGTTTCCCATCGCCTACGCCTCTCGGCCTCGGCTTAGGGGCCGACTAACCCTGAGAGGATTACCCTTGCTCAGGAACCCTTAGGCTTCCGGCGAAGGAGTTTTTCACTCCTTTTATCGTGTACTCATGTCAGCATAATCACTTCTGCCTCGTCCAGGCGTCCTCACGGTCACCCTTCAACCTACTGCAGAACGCTCCCCTACCAATGACACCGAAGTGTCACCCCATGGTTTCGGTAATGTGCTTAAGCCCCGTTACATTTTCGGCGCAGACCCACTTGACCAGTGAGCTATTACGCTTTCTTTAAAGGATGGCTGCTTCTAAGCCAACCTCCTGGTTGTCTGGGCGTTTCCACATCCTTTCCCACTTAGCACATTTTAGGGACCTTAACCGATGGTCTGGGTTGTTTCCCTCTCGTCTACGGAACTTATCTCCCGCAGGCTGACTCCCACAGTAAGAATTAACGGCATTCGGAGTTTGGTTAGGTTTGGTAATCTGGTAGGACCCCTAGCCCATCCAGTGCTCTACCTCCGTTAATCAATCTGTGAGGCTATACCTAAATATATTTCGGGGAGAACCAGCTATCTCCAGGTTTGATTAGCCTTTCACTCCTATCCACACCTCATCCGACAAGTTTTCAACCTTGAGCGGTTCGGGCCTCCAGTGGATGTTACTCCACCTTCACCCTGGACATGGATAGATCACCTGGCTTCGGGTCTACTCCACGCGACTTTGCGCCCTATTAAGACTCGCTTTCGCTACGGCTCCACCTCACGGCTTAACCTTGCCACGTAGAGTAACTCGCTGACTCATTATGCAAAAGGCACGCGGTCAGACGGAACAGGCGTACCCGTTCATCGTCCTTCCACTGCTTGTAGGCAAGCGGTTTCAGGTACTATTTCACTCCCCTCGCAGGGGTACTTTTCACCTTTCCCTCACGGTACTGGTTCACTATCGGTCATCAGGTTGTATTTAGCCTTGGAAGATGGTCCTCCCGGATTCCCACAGGGTTCCACGTGTCCCGTGGTACTTGGGAACCACGTCCAGGAAGTTTTATCCATTTCGCCTACAGGGCTATCACCTTCTCTGGCCAACCTTTCCAGGCTGTTCGACTATGGATAAAATTTGTAACTTCCCGAGGTTTCCGTGAAAACCTCCGACATGGCCCCACAACCCCGGTTATACAACGCTCACGGGCTATCCGTATAACCGGTTTGGGCTGTTCCCATTTCGCTCGCCGCTACTTTGGGAATCGCTTTTGCTTTCTTTTCCTGGGGGTACTAAGATGTTTCAGTTCCCCCCGTTCGCCTCCCGCACCTATGGATTCAGCACGGGATATCACGCTATGAGGCGTGATGGGTTTCCCCATTCGGAAATCTCCGGATCATAGCCTGTTTAGCAGCTCCCCGAAGCTTATCGCAGCTTACCGCGTCCTTCTTCGCCACCTGATGCCAAGGCATCCACCGTTTGCCCTTAATAGCTTGACCTTTTGACACGATCACGCTTTTGTATCTGCTTGGCACTCAGATCATCTATCAATATTCAATTGTCAATGAGCATTGCAGCCATTCACTGCGTCTATCTGGTGGAGGTGAACGGATTCGAACCGACGACCTCCTGCGTGCAAGGCAGGCGCTCTCCCAACTGAGCTACACCCCCATACATCACACATCTTTAAGGGCCTTGGCGCCACACCTTTCATCCATACTGAATGGTGGGCCTAGATAGATTTGAACTATCGACCTCACGCTTATCAGGCGTGCGCTCTAACCAACTGAGCTATAGGCCCTCATGAGATTGCTCCATTGTCAAAAAGCATGGAATGCTCTCTCAAAACTAAACAGCAGCAGTTCGCTCGTGGATAATGTGTGTCACGGTAGCGTGCCACCGTGATTTGACACCTTAGAAAGGAGGTGATCCAGCCGCAGGTTCCCCTACGGCTACCTTGTTACGACTTCACCCCAATCACTAACCATACCTTAGGCGGCTGCCTCCCCGAAGGGTTGGCCCACCGACTTCTGGTACAGCCAGCTCTCATGGTGTGACGGGCGGTGTGTACAAGGCCCGGGAACGTATTCACCGCGTCATGCTGATACGCGATTACTAGCGATTCCGGCTTCATGGAGTCGGGTTGCAGACTCCAATCCGAACTGGGACCGGTTTTTTGGGATTAGCTCCCCCTCGCGGGATTGCGACCCATTGTACCGGCCATTGTAGCACGTGTGTAGCCCTGGGCATAAGGGCCATGAGGACTTGACGTCATCCCCACCTTCCTCCGGTTTGACACCGGCAGTTTCCTTAGAGTGCCCAACTCAATGATGGCAACTAAGGATGAGGGTTGCGCTCGTTGCGGGACTTAACCCAACATCTCACGACACGAGCTGACGACAGCCATGCAGCACCTGTCACCGGGTTCCCCGAAGGGCACTCTCGTGTTTCCACAAGATTCCCGGGATGTCAAGCCCAGGTAAGGTTCTTCGCGTTGCGTCGAATTAAACCACATGCTCCACCGCTTGTGCGGGCCCCCGTCAATTCCTTTGAGTTTTAATCTTGCGACCGTACTCCCCAGGCGGGGCATTTAATGCGTTAGCGTCGGCACAGGGAGGGTCAATACTCCCTTCACCTAATGCCCATCGTTTACGGCGTGGACTACCAGGGTATCTAATCCTGTTTGCTCCCCACGCTTTCGGGTCTCAGCGTCAGTATCGTTCCAGAGAGCCGCCTTCGCCACCGGTGTTCCTCCCAATATCTACGAATTTCACCTCTACACTGGGAATTCCACTCTCCTCTCCCGTACTCTAGTGAACCAGTTTCAGATGCACTTCCTCGGTTGAGCCGAGGGCTTTCACATCTGACTTGATCCACCGCCTACACCCGCTTTACGCCCAGTAATTCCGAACAACGCTCGCACCCTCCGTATTACCGCGGCTGCTGGCACGGAGTTAGCCGGTGCTTCCTCTGGTGGTACCGTCAAAGCCAAAGGCTGTTGACCTTTGACATTTCTTCCCACCTGACAGGGCTTTACAACCCGAAGGCCTTCTTCACCCACGCGGCGTTGCTGCGTCAGGCTTTCGCCCATTGCGCAATATTCCCCACTGCTGCCTCCCGTAGGAGTCTGGACCGTGTCTCAGTTCCAGTGTGGCTGATCATCCTCTCAGACCAGCTACCCATCGTAGCCTTGGTAGGCTTTTACCCTACCAACAAGCTAATGGGACGCGGGCCCATCCATGAGCGGCAGCTTCTTCGAGAGGCCACCTTTCCTTCCCATATCCGAGGACATGAGAAGCGTATCCAGTATTAGCACGCCTTTCGGCGAGTTATCCCGGTCTCAAGGGCAGGTTACCCACGCGTTACTCACCCGTGCGCCACTTTACTCACTCCCCGAAGGGAGCTTTCTCGTACGACTTGCATGTGTTAAGCACGCCGCCAGCGTTCGTTCTGAGCCAGGATCAAACTCTCCAGTTTAAATTGCCAACTTCCCTGAGGAAGCTGCTCTGTGAGATTCTGACCCCACAAGCGAACTTGCTGCTATTTAGTTTTCAAAAAGCATTGCGCCACACTCGCGCATTTTCCAATATAACCAACGTTTCCGTTTTTGTCAAGCCCTTTTTTTCGGCCCAATCTTTTCTTCCCCGTTGGTGAGGCTGGATATTACAGAATCCCTTCGCCCTTGTCAAGTCTTTTTTTCAAATTTCAAATCAATCCCTAATACTCTTTTAATTCAATTATAACAATAAGATAGACTATTTCATGTGAAAAGGGCAAAGAAATCTACAAAATTAATTTCGATTTTTTACGTTTTTTCCCTTACCAGGGACAGAAAACACGCCCCCCCGAGGAAGAGCACGCCCACGGAGAGGATCCCCAGCCGCGGCGCCTTGGTCAAAAAAGCCGTCGCGCCCATCAAAACGGGACCCAAAACCGCGGCGAACCGCCCCAGCATGTTGTAAACACCGAAAAAGGTCGCCTCCCTCCCGCGCGGAACGAGCCGCGCGAAAAGGGAACGGCTCAGCGACTGGACCCCGCCCTGGACGAGTCCCACGGCCACGGCGAGCATCATGAAGTCCCGTCCTCGCGTAATGATAAGACTTCCCGCCACGATGGCGAGGTAACCGGCGAGCCCGAGAAGAATACCCCGCTTGGGTCCCCAACGCTCCCCTATCCGCCCGAACACGAGTGTGGCGGGAAACCCCACGAACTGCGTCACCAGGAGGGCCAGGATGAGATTCCGGGGTTTCAACCCGATGGCCATCCCGTAGTCCACTGCCATTCGGATGACGGTTCCCACCCCGTCGATATAGAGCCAGTATCCCAGGAGAAACAGGACAACATTCCTGTCCCTCGTCATTATCCCGAGGGTCTCCAAAAGGCTTCGGCCCCACTTTTGAATTGAATTCCCTGTTATACCCTTCACCCTTCCGGGCGCCGGGCGAACACAAGCAAACAGGGGAATGGAAAAAAGTCCCCACCAGGCGGCCACCGCCATGAAGGCCGCGCGTGTCGCCGAAGCCCTTGTGGCAAACCCGAAGGTCTCCGGGGACAGGGCCATACAGACGCATCCGGCGAACAAGATCCCACCCCCGATGTATCCCAGGGCATACCCCAGCGCCGACACCCGGTCCAGGGCGCCCACCGGCGCCACGTCCAGGAGGAGGGAATCGTAGAAAACATTCCCCCCCATAAACCCGAGGGTCGCCGCCACGTAAAGGGACATGGCGGCAAGATAACGGCCCTCCGGAACGAAAAAGAGCCCTCCCGTGGCCGTGATCCCCAATAAGGCGAAGGCCGCAAGGAACGCCTTCTTCTTTCGGTGGATGTCGGAGACGGCCCCCAGGAGGGGCGCGGAAAGGGCTATAACGAGGCTCGCCAGGGTATTGGCCAGGCCGAGACGGAAGGTGGCCACCGTCACGTCCGCGGCGCTCGACCAGTACTGACGGAAAAAGACGGGAAAAAAACCCGCCATCACCGCCGTGGCGAAGGCGGAGTTGGCCCAGTCATACAGGGCCCAGGCATAGATCCCGCGTTTGTCTCGTTTTCTCATATTTGGCCCCAGGCATAAGGGGGAGTTTACGCCTTTCGGAACAAGCCCCTATGCCGGGTATCGGAAGTCGACCTCGTAGACGGCATTCCCCAGCGAGACGCGCGCCACGGCGGGCATCATGCGGCTGACGATGCGTCCCCGGCGGATCACGTAGAGGCGCGGGGGCCTCAGACGCAGGGCCTCGTGGACATCCCCCGCCTGGATAATCACCATGTCCCCGCGGCATCCCGGCTCAAGTCCGTAACCTTCCAGCCCAAGGGTCCGGGCGCCGTTCACGGTGACGGCGTCGAACATGCGTCGCATCTCCGCCACGCCGGTCATCTGCGCCACGTGCAGCCCCATGTGCGCCACCTCGAGCATGTCATGGGACCCGAAACTATACCAGGGGTCCATCACGCAGTCGTGTCCGAAGGAAACGTTGATCCCCGCGGCCATCAGTTCCTTCACCCGGGTCATCCCTCGGCGCTTCGGGTAGGTATCGTGGCGTCCTTGGAGGGTGATGTTGATGAGGGGGTTGGCCACCGCGTTGAGGCCCGCCTCCTTCATCAGGGGTATCAGCTTGCTGACATAGTAGTTGTCCATGGAATGCATGGAGGTGAGGTGCGACCCGGTTACCCGCCCCTGGAGCCTTAGCCGGTTCGCGTGGTAGGCGAGGGTCTCCACGTGCCGGGAAAGGGGATCGTCACTCTCGTCGCAGTGCATGTCCACGGGCAGGCCGCGCCTCTCCGCCAACTCGCACAGCAGCTTCACGGAAAGGGCCCCTTCCGCCATGGTCCGTTCGAAATGGGGGATCCCCCCCACCACGTCCACGCCCATATCCAAGGCGCGTTCCATGTTCCCGCGGTTCTTCTCGTGGCGCAGGTAGCCGTCCTGGGGAAATGCCACCAACTGGAGGTCGATGTAGGGCTTGAATTCCTCCCGGATGTCCAGCAGGGCCTGGACGGCCAGGAGGCGCTCATCCCCGATGTCCACGTGGCTGCGGATAGCCAAGGTCCCCTTGGCGATGGCCCACCGACACAGTTGGCGCGCCCGCTCCTTGATGGCCTCCACGGTGAGATGGGGCTTGAGCTCCCCCCACAGGGCGATGCCCTCCAGGAGGGTGCCGCTCTCGTTGATCCTGGGCTGCCCGTAGGTGAGGGTCGCGTCCATGTGGAAATGGCTGTCCACGAAGGGGGGTGTGGCAAGGCACCCCGACGCGTCGATCTCCTGAGCGGCTTTTGCCCCGATGCAGGGCGCCACCTCGACGATACGCCCCTCGTTAATGGCGATATCCACCCCTTTCCGGCCGTCGGGAAGATTCACCCCGCGGATGAGACAATCCAGCATCAGCGTTCCTCCTTCCTGAAGGGTTTGAGAAGGGCCGCGGGAACGCGCGCGTTGCGGGAAACCAAGGCCATGCCCACGATGGTAAAGACGAAGGGCATCATGAGGAAGACCTGGTAGGGAACGTTGATGACGCCGCTCGCCTGCAGGCGCAGTTGAAGCGCGTCGATGAAGGCGAAGAGGAAGGCCCCCGCCGCGCTCTTGTAGGGGTCCCACTGGCCGAAGACGATAAGGGCGATGCAGACCCAGCCGCGGCCGGAGATGACTCCAAAGGTGTAGGCGTCATACTGCGCCATGGAGAGGAAGGCCCCCGCCATGCCCGCCAGGGCGCCGGCGATGACAAGCCCCTGGTAACGGTAGGCCGTGACACTCACGCCGGCGGAATAGGCGGCCTGGGGATTCTCGCCCACGGTGCGGAGATTCAGCCCCCAGGGGGTCCGGCAGAGGACCCACGCGGAGACCGGGACGATGATGAGGGCAAGGTAGACCAGAGCGAATTGGTCAAAGACGATGGGACCGATCACCGGGATCCTGGACAATAGGGGGACGGAGACCACGTCGAACGGTTTTATCTTGGGAAGCGAGGAGGGCTGCCCGAAGATGAGGCGGTAGAAGAAAAACGACAGCCCGGAGCACAAAAGGGTGATGCCGATGCCAGAAACGTGCTGGCTGAGCCCCAGGCTCACCGTGAGCAGGCCCATGAGAAGCCCCGCCAGGATCCCCGTGGCCATGGCGGCCAGGACCCCCAGCCAGAGGCTGTGCGTGAAAAAGGTAGTGGAAAACCCCGTCATGGCGGCCAGCATCATGATCCCCTCGATCCCCAGGTTCAGCACCCCCGCCCGCTCCGTGAACAGCTCCCCGATCGTCCCGAAGATGAGGGGCGTGGCGATACGGATCAACGCCGCGAAAAACCCTATCTGAAATATCTGGGCGAGGATCTCA
>JALSPC010000191.1 GCA_026986155.1 bacterium | reverse complement strand
CCTTGTGTGCACCGCATACAACGCGGACTTTGACGGCGACCAGATGGCCGTGCACGTTCCGTTGTCCATCGAGGCCATGACGGAGGCGCGGGTCCTGATGATGTCCACCAACAACATCCTCTCTCCCGCCAACGGAAAACCGATTATTGTCCCGACGCAGGATATCATCCTCGGCCTCTACTACATGACGGTTACGCGGCCGTTCGTAAAAGGGGAAGGTAAGGCTTTTGCCAGTCCTGAAGAGGTTCGGATTGCCTATGACCAGGGAGAAGCGGATCTTCACGCCGCCATTAAGGTCCGCATGGACGGCGAGATCGTCGAGACCAGCGTGGGCCGGATTTTGCTCAACGAGGTGATGCCGGAGGAAATACCTTTCGAGATCATCAATAAGCCTATGACGAAGAAGGAGGTCGCCAAACTCGTGGACCTCTCCTTCAGGAAGGCGGGCGACAAAAAGACCGTCATCCTCTCCGACAAGCTGAAGAACCTGGGATACTACTACGCCACCAAGGCGGGGATCTCCATCTGTATCGACGACCTGGTCATTCCCGAGCGCAAGGACGAACTTCTCACCAAGGCGAACGAGGCGGTGGCCGAGGTCTACCGTCACTACCGTGAAGGTGTCATTACGGAGAGTGAGCGCTACAACAAGGTTATCGACATTTGGGCGGAGACGACGGAAAAGGTGGCGGAAGAGATGATGCGGGAACTCCGTTACGAGGTCGTGGAGGACGATAAGGGAGAGCGAAAGACACAGACCAAGAGCCTGAATCCCGTCTTCATCATGGCCGACTCAGGGGCGCGGGGCAGCGCCCAGCAGATTCGCCAGTTAGCAGGGATGCGCGGGCTCATGGCGAAACCGACCGGCGAGATCATCGAAACTCCCATCACGGCAAATTTTCGCGAGGGATTGACCGTGTTGCAGTACTTCATCTCCACCCACGGCGCTCGTAAGGGACTCGCGGACACGGCCCTCAAGACAGCGAACTCTGGGTATCTTACCCGGCGTCTCGTGGACGTTTCACAAGACACCGTGGTGACGGAATACGATTGCGGAACCCTGGATGGCATCGAGATGACCTCGCTCATTGAGGGCGGCAAGATCATCGAGCCGGTGGGCGCCAGGATCCTTGGGCGCGTGGCTTTGGAGGATATCGTGGATCCCTTTAGCGGGGAGGTTATTGTCGAGGCCAACCACGAAATCGACGAGGACGCCGTGTCGCGCATCAACGAGTGCGGCATAAATTCGGTCAAGATTCGTTCCGTCCTGACCTGCAAGTCGAAGCGGGGGTGTTGCGTCCTTTGTTACGGGCGTGACCTGGCGCGAGGCCGCCTGGCGAACATAGGCGAGGCCATTGGTATCATCGCCGCGCAGTCCATTGGGGAACCGGGGACTCAGTTGACCATGCGGACGTTCCATATCGGCGGGACCGCGAGCCGGCGCGTGGAGCAGAATACCCTCGAATCCCCCATCGACGGCACCATCAAGTATGTCAACCTGAAGACGGTTAAGAACCGCGATGGGGAATACGTTGTTCTTAACCGGAACGGTGAGCTTGCCATTATGGACGAGGAGGGGCGTGAGCGGAAAAAGTATCCTTTCATCTACGGGACCCGCGTGAAACTCGCGGACGGGGAGAAGGTCAAGGAGAAGCAGTTGATTGCCGAGTGGGATCCCTATAATACCCCGGTAGTCTCGGAGGTTTCCGGAAAAGTGAAATTCGGCGATGTCATCGAGGGTTTTACCATGCAGGAGCAGGTTGATGAGATCACAGGTCTTTCCACCAAGGTCATCGTGGAGTCCCGGGATCCCTCCCTACGTCCGAGGATTTCCATCAAGGACGAAAGGGGACGTACTCTGAAGCTCCCTGGAAGCGCCAGCCAGGCTCGTTATCTCCTGCCCGTCGGGGCCATCATCCAGGTCACCGAGGGAGACGAGGTACAGGCAGGGGACGTCATTGTCAAGATTCCCAGGGAGACCACCAAGACCAAGGACATCACCGGTGGTCTGCCCAGGGTCGTCGAGCTCTTCGAGGCAAGGAAACCCAAAGAGAGCGCCGTCATTAGCGAGATCGACGGGATCGTTTCAATTGGGAAGGATGTGAAGGGAAAGCGATCGGTCATCGTCACTCCGGAGGTGGGGGAACCAAAGGAATACGTAATTCCCAAGGGTAAGCACATCAGCGTTCATTCCGGTGACTTCGTCAAGGCCGGCGAGGCCCTGATGGATGGGCCTATCAATCCCCACGATATCCTTCGGGTCAAGGGAGAGAAGGAACTTGCCAAGTACCTGGTGGATGAGGTTCAGGAGGTTTACCGCCTCCAGGGCGTCGAGATTAACGACAAGCATATCGAGGTCATTGTCCGCCAGATGCTGAAGCGCGTGAAGATAAAGGAGTCGGGAGACACGAAGTTCCTCATGGACGACATCGTGGAAAAGAGTGTCTTCGAGGAAGAGAACGAAAGGGTGCTTCAGGAAGGCGGCCAGCCGGCCGTGGCGGAACCGCTCCTAATGGGTATCACGAAAGCCGCGCTGATTACCGACAGCTTCATCTCCGCTGCCTCGTTCCAAGAGACCACGAAGGTTCTGACCGGCGCGAGCATCGCTGGTAAGATAGATTATCTCCGGGGTTTAAAGGAGAATGTTGTCGTTGGCCGCCTGATCCCGGCGGGCACGGGTTTCCGGAAATACAAGGACCTGGAGGTGGTCACGGAGACTGGGGAGCGTGAATTCGGCCCCAGGTTTGACGGAACGAAGGAACTGGAGGCCTTCGACGCCTTCGTGGCGACGCCTCCCACGCCTGTTTCCAGCGGCGGGGACAGCACGGACAGCATCACGCCCATCGAGTTTCGGTAACTTCAGGAAAGAATTAAATTACGTGAAAAAGGGGGCCTTGTAAGGAGGCCCCCTTTCATGGGGAAGAGGGAGCGGTTAGCGCAGCCGTCGAAGGATGCGTTTGGCAATTTTCGCCTGGTCTGTCCGTGGGAACTTCTTGATAAGTTTTTTCAAGACAAGTCTTCCATCCGTTTTATCACCCAGTTTGATGAAGGCGAGTCCCTCTTTCAAAAGGGCGGAGGGAACCTTGTCTCCCCTTGGGTAGGACCGGATGACCTTTTCGTATTCCAGAATGGCGCTTTCAAAATCCCCTTCAGAGTAATAGGTTTCCCCGATCCAGAACCGCGCGTTATCGGAATAGGCGGTTTTTGGGTATTTTTTAAGAAAGGCCTGGAATTTTTCCCTGGCCTCGGGGAAATTCCCTCGCGTGAAACTGAGATAAGCGTCGTCATACATGGATTCTACGGGTGACGCCGCGCCCGTGATGTCGCTGGGGATAGGGATCACTTTCTTAGGCTTGGCGGGAATCGTGACCTTTTGTTCAACGCCGGCGATTTTTCCCTCAAGGATTTGTACCCTTTTCTTGAGACGGGCGATTTCCTGATCTGATGCGTTCAAACGCTGAAGAATGTCGTCGGTCTTGGCGTCCAGCCCTTTAAACTCGGTGGAAACCGTGTCGAGCTGGGACTGGAAATCGGCGTATTTTTGTTCGGTAAGGCTTTCCGATTGTTCCTTTGTCTGGTTGACCTGGGTTTTCAGCCGATTGATTTCAGATCTCATGAGGTCGATGTCACGCCTCATCTGGATCGTTTGATCGCTGGGGGCGCATCCGAAAAATAGTGCGGCAATGAAAAAAGTGATAAGGACGAGAAATAAGTTATGCAAATATGTCTGTCTGGCTTTCGGCTTCACTTTGAAAAACGCAAACGGGTGTTGGGAAGTAGGTCCCAACACCCGCTGGATGGAAGAGGTTACTTTTCGAGGATGATGAAATGGCAGCGCCGGTTCTTGGCCCAGGCCTCCTCGTTGTGACGAGGATCCAAAGGCATCTCTTCCCCGTAACTGATGGTGGAGAGACGGTTCGCGTCCACCCCCAGGTTCACGAGATATTTTTTGGCGCTTTCAGCCCTTCTTTCTCCCAGGACGAGGTTGTATTCGACGGATCCCCGTTCGTCGCAATGTCCCTCAATTTGAATTTTATAGTTGGGATGCGCCAGCAGGAACTTGGCATTCTTTTTCAGAACTGCGGCAGCATCGGGCCGGATGTTGTATTTATCGAAATCAAAATGAATGTCCTTCAGGTATTTGCTTTCCATGAACTCACCCTGAATGCCCGGATATTTCTTCTTTTCCAGGCCTTCTTCCTGGACACCCTGTTTTTCCGCGGCAACCTGTTGCTTTCCGCCTTCAGCCCCTGCCTTTGTCGGTTTTACGGCCTTCTTGCTGCAACAGCTGACCGTGATAAACAAGGGAAGGACTAAGAGGGCGATGAGAATTGCTAAAGATTTCCTTTTCATTGGTTCACCTCCTTTCAGTTAGGGTTTTTCCAGATGCGGGGACCAAGACGGCATAGTGTTCTTCCCGCCACCATGCGTGAGTCTCCGTTTAAAGTTCCCGTCGAAATTCATGACGAAAATATCGACCCCCCGCCTCGTTGCTTGACTGTAAGCGATATATCTTCCATCCGGCGACCAGTTTGGTGATTGATTATTGCCTAGGGAGGTTAGCACATGGATCGTGCTTCCGTCAAGGGTTATCGTACAGATTTGGAACTTGCCATCAATGATCCCGCTGTAGGCGATACGATCGCCCCGCGGTGACCAAGCGGGAGAAACATTGTAGGTTCCTCGAAAGGTGAGCCGTTTGACGTTGGTGCCGTCCGCGTTCATGGTATAGATTTGTGGCCTTCCCGTCCTGTTAGAAACGAAGGCGATCTTTTTCCCGTCGGGAGACCAGGCGGCGGAGAGGTTATCTCCCCAGCCCTTGGTGAGCTGTTTGACTTTTCTCCCTTTTCTGTCGAGGAGGAAGATCTCCGCGCCGGACGAGGTTCGCATGGTGACTGCCAGATAGCGTCCGTCGGGGGACCAAGCGGGGGCCGTATTCAATCCCCTCTGGTGTGAAAAGAGGAATATTTTCCCCATCTTGAAATCAATGATGTAGAGATCAGGGTTCCGCCTCAGGTAGCAGGTGAAGGCGATACGGTTGCCGTCCGGCGACCAGCGGGGGGACAGATTGATGGAGCCGTTGTGGGTGACCCGCCTGACGTGTCGGGCGTCGAAGTCGATGGTATAGATCTCTTTGTTCCCGGTTTTGGTTGAAACGTAGGCGATTTTTGTGTCGAAGAGCCCGTCGCTACCCGTGATGTAATAGATAATCTTGTTTTCGAAGGCGTGGTAGACCCGATCCTGATACTTCGCGGGTCCTTTCAGGCGCGCCCCGGCGATTTCCTTGGAAAGGGCCACGTCAAAGAGGTGATATTCGATGGTGAGGATGCCTTGATTGACTCCCGCCGCTGTGGCCAGCACGAACTCGGCACCCAGGGTCTTGTATTTCTTGAGATCAATGTGGTTGTGGTACCGATAGGCCGCCGCCATGGCAGCCGGGATTTCCTTGCCGGAGATGATATTGAAGAACCCGGTAATCCACAGATCTCGGGTCACCCGGTTTTCAAAGAGGGGCGGGGTGATCTTGTTGGGGATCACGTTGCCCTGCCACCGGGGTGGCAGCACCGCGAGATTGATTTTCCGAATATTGGGGGAATAGATGTCAAGGTAGACCTTGGCCGCCGCACGAGGCGTGGCCATAAGACTCACCGCAAGCATGATCGTTGTGAAAACCGAGAGAAACAGGCCGTTTGAAATACGCTTCTTTTCTATTTTTTCGCTCCAAAAGCTTTTATGGAATTTATACATATATGCTGAGGACTTGTCAATCATATTTTGCCGAACTTGTGTTTTCGACCCGGAAATTTTATAATATGTTTATGAGAATCCTTGTTGTGGAGGACGAAAAGAAGGTTGCTTCCTTTATCGCGAAGGGCCTGATGGAAGAGAGCTACGCGGTGGATGTGGCTTATGACGGAGAGGAAGGGTCTTTTATGGCCCTCGAAAACGACTACGATCTGATTATCCTGGACCTGATGCTCCCGAAACTGAATGGCATGGAGATCCTGAAGAAAATCCGGACGGCTCAGAAAGATGTTCCGGTCTTGATTCTCACCGCGCGGGATTCTGTGGAAGATATCGTGGCGGGCCTGGAGGGAGGCTGTGACGATTATCTCACAAAGCCCTTTGCCTTTGCTGAGCTTTTGGCACGGATCCGGGCCTTACTCAGGCGGAGCCAGGAACACAGGATCAATCTTCTCAAG
>JALSPC010000190.1 GCA_026986155.1 bacterium | reverse complement strand
CTTGCGAAGCAGGGACTCGAACGCGAATTCAAAAGGCATCCCCACTGGGGAAACCATGAATTTCCGGGACTTGAGCACCGTGAACCCCTCCCCCGTAACCAGGCGAGTCAGTTCATTAAGATTCATGACACGATGATGTTGCTCCTCGGGGAGATGGCCCACCTTCGTGGCGAGATGCTCCCAGAAAGGGTCCGGGGCCGTGAGAATCAGCAATCCCCCGGGAGCTAAAACCCTCTTTATCTCTTTCACCGCTTTCCGGGGATCGGGCACGTGTTCGATAACCGCCGTAGCCACCGCCACGTCGAAAAGGCCGTCCTTGAATGCGAGGGACTGGATATCCCCCCTCACCATGGCGATATTCCCGAAGAGGCCTTTCCCGTAAACGATGAGAGCCTTATCATACTCGACGCCGACGCACGCGGCACCGGGATGTCTTTTCTGAATATCCCGGAGCATCCTCCCCTCGGCGCATCCCAGGTCCACGATACGCCTTACGGGCGTTTCCGCAAACATTTCAATGGCGTCGAGGACCTCGCGCGTTCGACGCCAAAGGCGGTACTTCAGGGATTTTTTTTGCCCCCTTCCCTTCGCGTAGTCGATGGTCAGGGAACCGGTCTTGTTCGCGTGGCTCATCCTTTTACCGTAAACGTTTTGGTCAGTAAACCATTCTCATTCAGGGTCTTCAGCTCGGCCCCATCGCAGGAATATCCCGTGATTTCCAATTCCTGGGCCTGGAAATACCTGGACTGGGGAACGTACCTTACGAAGAATTCATCCCCAAAGGAAAGCCTCGAAAAACGTGCCCCCGTTTGAACATGGATTTCGTTCGTCAGGTGAAATTCCTCGCCGACAACCCGAAAAATCCTCTTGAATCTCACCGGGACAGGCCGGTTCCCAAGGATCAACATCCTCCGGATCTTCCCCTTGAGGAGATGGGCGAGTCCCGGGTGCCATCCGATCAGCAGCAGGACCGTTCGGAAAACGATATTCTTGAACAGCGTAAAGTGCTTGTGGCTGGGCACCCTGTTCATGTTTCCAGAAACCTCCCAGCCTTCCCCGGAAGATGCGATGGTGTAAGAAGGATCTACCCATTGCGAGGTAACAATCTCCCCCGTGGACAACTCCCCAATCATTCCGCAATCGTTGAGAATTAATTTCCCGTTTTCCGAGTCGAAAACCTTGATCACGCCTCCCTTCGCCAGGTTGGCGATACAGTAATGCCGGGGGGTTTTTTTTATCCAGATCTTCGCGTTGTTGAAATACCTCTCGAAGGAGGCCTGTTCACAGGGAAGTTCGGGCAGGGGCAAGGGTCGCTCACCGTAATCCAGGTAGGCCTGGAGATACTCGGGAACCCGGTAGAACACGTACCGGTCGGAGATGATCTCCGGCGGGACGAGCTTGTTCTCCGAAAGGGCCTTTAGCATCTTTTCCGCCACGGCCCCAGCAAGGGGAATTTCATTCGAAAAGACCTCGAAGCCGTGGGGATAGAAGTGGAGGGTGTTCCTGCTTCCCATGCTCCCCGCGTAGTAGCCGTTCGGGTAAACGAAGTAACTGCAGCATTCGATGGTCCTTCGCATGATATCCAGGATGGCGGGCGAGCGGTTGTCCTGGTAGATCTTTCCCAGGAAAGACACGGAGGCCGACAGGTAACCCGGATCGATGCCGTCGTATTCCCGGGACCAGCCCTCCGCCTTGTCGTGGTAAGCCAGGTAGCCTTCCAGGAGCCTCTCGTAACCGCGTAATAGGGTGTCGTCGTTCAAGAGACGGGAGGCCTTCCAGACGGCGAGGCTCGCCATTGCGTGGTGGTTGGCGAGGTGATCCTCCTCGGCTTCCCCTGCGGCGATGAAATCCGCGGCCTTCTTGATGGCGCGGAGGACTTTTTCCCTTTCCGCAGGGGTCATTTCATCCTTCAATACCCCGTAGGCCTCGGCGACCGCGAACATTGTAAAGGCGGTTGGTCCCACCCAGCCGCGCTCGTAGGGATAAAACTCGTCGAAGGACCCTTCCTTGTGCTGGATCTTCGTCCAGAACATCATGCCGGCCACGGCCCAGTCCCTTATCTTCGCCTTGCCCTTGTAGATGTTCCCGGGAAAGTCGTAAGCGTAAACCAGGGCGAGGCTGTGAACCCCAAATTGCCGTACGGCATCGGGAAAATCGGAGGTTTTGTCCAGCCAGTAGTCCCTGTGGAAACACCCGTATGCGGGAGAAAAGGGGTTCCTGTCCTGGTTTCCCAGCAACCTGGGGATCTGGTTCAACGCCTTTTGCGCATACACATCTCTCAAGCCTCTTGACACCCGCAACCTCACAATCTCCTGTCGATCAGGTCGGCAATCATGCCCAGCCCCAGGAACTGAATCCCGCATACGAAAAGGACCACCGAGGTCACCCCGAAGGCCCTCGCGATGAAGAGGCGGTACAACATGAGCAGGAGGCTCAGAGAAATGAAAAGCCCGCTGATGGGCAGGAAGATCTTCAGGGGGTTAAAATAGAGAATCGTTCGTATAATCAGCTGCAGGAAGTTGAGGGAGTCGTAAACCGGCCGAATCTTCGATTTCCCTCCCCGCCGCATGTAGTCGATCGGGACATACTTGACGCTGTAGCCGTTGGTGAGCATCGCCAGCGTGATCGTCGTCGTGAAGGAAAAACCATCGGGATATATATTCCGGAATTTTTCCGCAATATCTTTCCTGAAGACCCGCAAGCCGGAATTCAGGTCCGGGATCTTGAACCCCGCCAGGTAATTCGCGATCCTGTTCAACACCCACTTGGCCGGCCTCCGGGCAAGGGGGATCTCCACATGCTCACCCGTCCTGGCACCCACGACCATGTCATGGTTTCCTTCCCGCAGTTCGCGGTACAAGTCAGCAATTCGCTCATTGGGATACGTCCCGTCCGCGTCCGTGATGGCGACAACAGGGAATGCCGCGTGGCTGAGCCCAGTTTTCAGGGCGGCGCCGTACCCTCTGTTCTGAGGATGCCTGATGACCCTAACCATGGGAAAGTCGAAGCCTTTTAAAACCCGGCTCGTGTCGTCGGTCGACCCGTCATCCACCACGATAATTTCCACCGGGTCAATCCCGTCCGCCATCATCTCCGTCATCCTCGCCAAGGTCGGTCGGATCGTCCCCTCCTCGTTGAAAACAGGGATGATAATGGTTAATCCTTCCGGCGCATCGTTTCCTGTTGTTTTCTCCTTTTTCATAAATTAACCCTTTAACACATGTCGAGATATGGGTAAAGGACTTTGTTGGAAAAAAGTAAAGTCTTGTTTGACATTACATTTCTGTTGAGATATACATTAAAAACTTATGCGACTGGATGCTCCCGGTTCATCAAACTTTAAGATGTCCGGAAATCCTGATAGATACAGAAACACGAACATGACCTTCACATACGAATCAGAAACGACACAATGTTAAGGCTCACGGATAAACCTCACGGGAAAACGGCCCTTTTCTTTCTCGCATGCATCCTTTTACTGGCCATGTTCCTTCACCTGGGGGCGTTGACATCCGACATCCAACGAGGAATCCCTGATTGGCACCCGGACTCCGCCCGTTACCTTGTCCAATGCGAGCAATACATCCGGGGGAATTTCAAGCCCATCGGAAAAACCCCGTGGTACACGGGAAACCCCTACGCCAACATCCTCATGCTCAGCTACCTCTGGAAGGGACTGGACAAGCTCTCCCTGTGGACCGGGCACGGGCATATCCCCTTGAACAAGTTGAACCTTTCCCTGGTCAGCCGGCTATTCTACCTTGCCCTGTGCCTCCTGATGGCCGTTATCCTCTACTTTTTCGCCACGGACATCCTTGGTTCTCCCGCTATCGGCCTGCTGGCCGCCGTCTTCTGGGCCCTTTCCCCCCTATCCGTCAGCATCAACCACATCATCAAGCCGGAAATCCCCCTTGCTTTCTTCGTCACGCTCACCGCGATTTTCGCCTTCCACATTTCTGAAAAGGATAGCATCGCTCTCTATCTCATCGCGGGAATTTCGGGAGGTATTGCGGCCGCCGTCAAGTACAACGGGGCCATCGTATTGCTCTATCTCTTCCTCATGCACGCATACCGGGTTGCCAGGAAAGAACATCCTCGCGGGCTCATTGGCATGCTCCGCAGGCTCTTCGGGCTCAGAATCATTCTGGCGGCAATTGCAAGCCTTTTTGCCTTTTACGCATTCGAACCCATCCTGTGGCTTGGCCTTTCCAAGGGGTTTCATTTCATTCGACAGTACCTCCACACGGCCGCATTTACCGCCACGCCCCCCGGGCTGAAGGCGCATGGAGGCATCATTTCTTTTCTATTTTACAGTCTTAAATCCATGCCCCACAATCTTGGGATTTTCACCCGTTCCGCGGGCCCCTTCGTCCTGGCCGGCGCCGCAATCGCTCTTTTTGTCCCGCCCCCCATGTTCAGA
>JALSPC010000189.1 GCA_026986155.1 bacterium | reverse complement strand
CGTTCGTTAAATTTCATCCATTTCCCTTAAGGCGGAAGGGCGGCCGCCGCGCGGCCTTGAAGTCCGAAGTCTGAAGTAAAAACCCTTCGGACTTCAGCCTTCAAGGGGCGAACGCCCCGTCCTTCTGCCCATCAATCATATCGGGATGTTCCCATGCTTCTTCTTGGGATTCGTGTCCTTTTTGTCCTTCACCATCTCCAGGGCGGTGACCAGTTTCGTCCGCGTGTCCTCGGGAAAGATGATGCCGTCCACGAAGCCCAGCTGCGCCACCCGGTAGGGACTGGCAAAACGGCTCTCGTAGTCTTCAACCAGTTCCTTCTTCCTTTTTTCCGGGTCGTCGGCCGCGGCGATCTCCTTCCGGAAGATGATGTTGACCGCCCCCTCCGGCCCCATGACTGCCACCTCGCCAGAGGGATAGATGAAATTGATGTCGGCGCGGATATGCTTGGACGACATGACGTCGTAGGCGCCCCCGTAGGCCTTTCGGGTAATCAGGGTAATCTTCGGAACCGTCGCCTCGCAAAAGGCGTAGAGGAGCTGCGCCCCGTGCTTGATGATGCCGCCGTATTCCTGCGCCGTGCCGGGGAGAAATCCCGGCACGTCCACGAAGGTGATGATAGGAATGTTGAAGGCGTCGCAGAACCGGACGAAACGGGCCCCCTTCTTCGAGGCGTTGATATCGAGACACCCCGCGAGAAAGTTGGGCTGGTTCGCCACGATCCCCACGGAATGCCCGTTCAGACGTCCGAATCCCACGATCATGTTCCGGGCGTAGTGGGCGTGCACCTCGAGAAATTCGTGGTTATCCAGGACCTCCTTGATGAGGACGTGCATGTCATAGGGCTTCCGGGAGTTTTCCGGGATGAGGTCCTTCAGGATTTCATTCTTCCGCTCGATGGGATCCTCGCAGGGAAGCCGCGGCGGCTTCTCCTCGTTGTTCTGGGGCAGGTAGGGGAGCAGTTCCCGCACCAGCCTCAGGGTCTCCTCGTCGTCTTCCCGCATGAAGTGGGCCACCCCGCTTTTTGTGCTGTGCGTGACGGCCCCGCCCAAAGCCTCCTTCGTCACCTCCTCGTGGGTCACGGACTTGATGACGTTGGGCCCCGTGATGAACATGTAACTGGTCTTTTTGCTCATGAGGATGAAGTCGGTGATAGCGGGGGAATAGACTGCGCCCCCCGCGCAGGGCCCCAGGATGACGGAGATCTGGGGGATAACGCCCGAGGCCAGGGTGTTGCGAAGGAAGACATAGGCGTATCCCGCCAGGCTCTCCACCCCCTCCTGGATCCGGGCGCCGCCCGAATCGTTCAGGCCGATGACCGGCGCGCCGTTTTTCATGGCCAGGTCCATGACCTTGCAGATCTTCTCGGCGAAGGTCATGCTCAGCGCGCCGCCGAAGACGGTGAAATCCTGGGAAAAGACGTAGACGGGACGCCCGTGAATCTTTCCGTATCCCGTGACGACGCCGTCACCGTAGTATTTCTTCTTCTCCATCCCGAAGTTGGTGCACCGGTGGACGACCAGCTTATCGATTTCCACGAACGATCCGGGATCCAGCAGGATATCCAGCCGTTCCCGCGCCGTCAATTTTCCCTTCTTGTGCTGGGACGCGACATATTTCTCCCCGCCGCCCAGTTCCGCCTGGCGGGACATCTCCATGATTTCCTTGCGACGTTTTTCGTAGGTCACGATTTCCTCCCGATTGGTTTCAACACAATACCCGCTTGAGGATTTCCTCGGACTTGGAATAAAGATCCACCTTGCCGTCGATGATTTCGTCGACCACCGTATCCAATCCCTCCTCGTCCCCGAGGGCCTCCATGATGCGCCCGGAGACCTGGTCCTTGAGATTGCTCAACAATTCGATGCGGAGGGCCTTGCGGAGGAAGCGCCGCTTGTGTTCCGGGTCCTCGCGAAACGCGCGGTGTTCCTCGATGGCCTCCATGAGATCCTTGATCCCCTTTCGTTTGATGGCCTCGGTCTTGACGATCTTCGGCTCCCAGCCGTCCTTCCGCCGGGCGCCCAGTTCGAGCATCATCATGATCTCGCGCTCCATCCGCTCGGCGCCCTCCCGTTCGCACTTGTTGATGACGAAGATGTCGCCGATCTCCAGGATCCCCGCCTTGATGGCCTGGATGTCGTCTCCGAGGCCGGGGATGAGCACGATCATGGATGTATGGGCCGTGTTGACCACGTCCACTTCGTCCTGTCCCACGCCCACCGTCTCCAGGAGGATGACATCCTTCCCCATGGCGTCCATGACGCGGAGGATGTCCGAGGTGGAGCGGGAAAGGCCGCCCATGCTGCCGCGGGTGGCGAGGCTCCGGATAAAGACGCCGCTGTCCGTGCTGTGCCGCTGCATGCGGATGCGGTCACCCAGGATGGCCCCGCCGGTGAAGGGGCTGGTGGGATCGATAACCACCACGCCAACGTCCTGGTCCTTCTTCCGGAAATCCTCGATAAGGCAGTCCACCAGGGTGCTCTTCCCCACGCCGGGGGATCCCGTGACGCCGATGATGTAGGCCCGGCCCGTGTGGGGATAAAGCTCCTTCAGGACATCGGAGACCCACGGCATCCGGTCATCGATGTCCCGCATGAGCCGTGAGGCCGCCCGGATGTCACCGTTTACAATTTTTTCCGCCCATTCTTTCGGGTTCAAGGCCGACTCCGTTTTTATGGGTTACAGGGCCCGTCCAGGGACCCCGATATGGCGGGCGATGACGATCCGCTGGACCTCGGAGGTGCCCTCCCCTATCTCCAGGAGCTTCTGGTTCCGGTAAAACTTCTCCACCTTGTATTCGTTCATCAGGCCGTAACCGCCGTGGAGCTGCACCGCGTGGTTCGCCGCCATCCGAAAGACCTCCGAGCAGACCAGCTTGGCCATGGCCGCTTCCTTGGAAAACTCCCGGCCGTTGTCGCGCAGCCAGCAGGCCTTGTAGAGGAGCAAGCGCGCCATCTCTATCTGCGTGGCCATGTCGGCCAGCTTGAAGGCGTTCACCTGGAAGGAGCCGATGGGCCGGCCGAACTGCTCCCGGTCTCTGGAATAATTCAATGCCGTCTCGAAGGCCCCCTGGGCCCCGCCCAGGCCCATGGCCCCGATGCTGAGACGTCCGCCGTCCAGGGTGGCCAGCATTTGGTGGAACCCCTCTCCGCGCCGTCCCAGGAGGTTCTCCTCGGGCACCATGCAGTCGGTAAAGTAGAGCTCCCCCGTGTTGGAGGCCCGCCAGCACATCTTGCCATGCATGGGACGCGCCTCGAACCCCTCCGTCCCGTTGGGCACCAGGATGCAGCTCAACTCGTTTCGCCCGTCCGAGCGCTTTCCCGTGACCGCCTGGACGGTGCAGATGCCGCTGATCTCCGAGGCCGAGTTGGTGATGAATATCTTGCTGCCGTTGATGACCCAATAGCCGTTTTCCAGGACCGCGCTGGTCTTGGAGGCCCCCGCGTCGGAGCCCGCGTTGGGTTCCGTCAGGCCGAACGAGGCCAGGATCTCCCCGCTGCAGAGCCGGGGAAGCCATTTCTTCTTCTGATCCTCGCTTCCGTAGTAGTAGATAGGAGAAATTCCCAGGGAAACTCCCGCGGCGAGGGTCGCGGCCTGGGAGCCGTCAACCCGGGCGATCTCCTCCACGGAGATGATGTAAGAGAGGTATCCCACGTCCGTGCCGCCGTATTCCTCCGCCACGATGGAGCCGAACAGCCCCAGTTCGGCCATGCGGCGGGTGAGATGGACGGAAAACTCCTCCTTCTCGTCCAGTTCCACGCAGACGGGAAGGATTTCCTTTTCGGCAAACTGGCGCACCATCCGGCGCATCATGTCCTGTTCTTCGGTCAGATCGAAATTAAGTCCCATTGCTTCCCCCTTCTTGTCTTTGACTCATCCCCTTGGATGGATGTTTTCCTCGACCCACTTGACCACGTCTTCCACCTTCGTCCCCGGCGTGAAGATCTCGCGGATACCGTCGGCCTTCAGCTTGGGGATATCCTCGTCCGGGATGATCCCGCCGCCGAACACGGGGATGTCCTCCGCCCCCCGTTCCTTAAGGAGGCGCAAGACCTCCCGGAAGAGGTGGTTGTGCGCGCCCGCCAGGCTGCTTAGGCCGATGACGTCCACGTCCTCCTGAATAGCCGCCTCCACGATCTGTTCGGGGCTCTGGTGCAGCCCCGTGTAGATGACCTCGAAGCCGGCGTCCCGGAATCCCCGGGCGATGATCTTCGCCCCCCGGTCATGGCCGTCCAGGCCGGGCTTGGCCACGAGGATCCTGATCTTTCGCTTTCCCGCCATACATTTCCCTCCTAAAACATCCCCGGGTCACGGTAGGTCCCGAAGACCTCCCGGAAGACGTCGCAGATCTCCTGCTCCGTCCCGTAGGCCTTGACCACGTTGATGATGTGCGGCATCATGTTTTCGTCCCCTTCCGCCGCCCCGCGGAGTCCGTCCAGGGCCTTCTTCACCGCGTCGTTGTCCCGCGACTGCTTCAGGGCCTTGAGGCGCTCAATCTGCTCCGCCTCCACTGTCTCGTCTATCTTCAAAATCTCGATGGGCGTCTCCACGTCGCTGACATACTTGTTGACCCCCACGATGGTCTTCAATCCCTCGTCCACCTGCTTCTGGTAGTCGTAGGCGGCGTTGGCGATCTCCCCCTGGGGATAGCCACGCTCAATGGCCTCGAGGATCCCGCCCATCTCGTCGATCTTGTTGATGTATTCCATGGCCTGGGCCTCCATCCTGTCCGTGAGGGCCTCCACGAAGTAGGACCCGGCCAAGGGATCGATGGTGTTGGGCACCCCCGTTTCCTCCGCCAGGATCTGCTGGGTGCGCAGGGCGATGGTCACCGCGTGCTCGCTGGGCAGGGCCAGGACCTCGTCCAGGGAGTTGGTGTGCAGGGACTGGGTTCCGCCCAGGACCGCCGAAAGGGCCTCGTAGGCGGTGCGGACCACGTTGTTGTAGGGCTGCTGGGCCGTGAGGGAACACCCCGCCGTCTGGGTGTGGAACCGGAGCATCCACGACCGGGGATTCTTGGCCTTGAACCGCTCCCGCATGACCCGCGACCAGATGCGCCGCGCCGCCCGGTACTTGGCGATCTCCTCGAAAAAGTCGATGTGCGCGTTGAAGAAGAAGGAGAGCCGGGGGGCAAAGTCGTCCACGTTCAGTCCCCGGTCGATGGCCGCCTGCACGTAGGCAATGCCGTCGGCCAGGGTGAAGGCCAGTTCCTGGACCGCCGTGGAGCCGGCCTCCCGGATATGGTAGCCGCTGATGCTGATGGTGTTCCAGCGGGGCACCTCCTTCGTGCAGAACTCGATGGTGTCCACGATGAGCCGCAGCGACGGCTTGGGCGGCAGCATGAAGGTCTTCTGGGCGATGAACTCCTTGAGCATATCGTTCTGGATGGTCCCGCCGATCTGGTCCCGGCGGACCCCCTGCTTCTCCGCCACCGCGATATACATGGCCAGCATGATGGAGGCGGGGGGATTGATGGTCATGGAGGTGGTCACCTTGTCCAGGGGGATTCCGTCGAAGAGGACCTCCATGTCCGCCAGCGAATCGATGGCCACCCCGCACTTGCCCACCTCGCCCCGGGACATGGGATGGTCCGAGTCGTAGCCCATGAGGGTGGGCATGTCGAAGGCGATGCTCAGGCCCGTCTCTCCGTGCTTGAGGAGATAGTGAAACCGCCGGTTGGTGTCCCGGGCGCTGCCCAGCCCCGAGAACATCCGCATGGTCCACAGACGGCCGCGATACATGGAGCTGTGCACCCCCCGGGTGTAGGGATACTTCCCCGGGAAACCTAATTTCTCTTCGTAATCGAAGTCTGCGATGTCATCCAGCGTGTAGAGGGCGTCGACCTCCTGGTCCGAAACGGTGGAAAACCGCGCCATCCGCTCCGGGTGCTTCGCCGTGGCGGCCCGGTAGTCCTCCCGCCAGGCCGCTGCCTCTTTTCTCAATGCCTCGAGTTTCTTTTTGTCCCACATATCCTTTACCCCTCTTACAGCTCGAACCCTCGTCGGGATTCGATCCCGCGATGGTAGTAATGCTTGATCTCCAGCATCTCCGTGACCAGGTCCGCCGCCTTGACCACCTCCACGGGGGCGTATCTCCCCGTGAGGACCAGCTCGAGCCGGTCCGGTTTCCGCCGAATGAGCGACAGGACCTCCTCCGTGGAGACGAGCTTGAAATCGACGGCCACGTTGATCTCGTCCAGGATGAGGACGTCCAGTCCCTCCTTGGCAAGCAGTTCCTCCGCCAGTTTCATCCCCTTGACGGCCCACTGCCGGTCCTCCTCGTCCGGGTTGTCCCGGTCCACGAAGGTCTCCCGCCCCATCTGCGTGATGGTCAGGTCGGGCGCCAGGCGCCGCGCGGTCTTCAGCTCCCCGTATTCGATGTTTCCCTTCATGAACTGGATCATGTGGACGGTGAGTCCCTGGCCGACGGCGCGCATGGCCAATCCCAGGGCGGCCGTCGTCTTCCCCTTCCCGTTTCCCGTGTAGACCTGCACCATTCGTCTCATGCCCCGGCCTCCGCCGACGTGACGCACAAGGCGTCTATCTGCGCCAGGAGCTGGTTGTTCTTGAAGTTCCTCAACTTGATGGCGCTGGAGGGGCAGGTGGCGCTGCACGCCCCGCACCCCTTGCAGACCGCCTCGTTCACGGTCATCTTCTTGCTCCGCTCGTCCAGTTTCAGGGCGCCGTAGACGCAGACCTGCTCGCAGAGGGCGCAGCCCGCGCAGACCTCTTCGTCCACCTCCGCCACGATGGGGGCGATGGCCACCTTGCCGGCAAAGAGCGGAATGGCCGCCCGGGCAGCCGCCGCGTGGGCGGAGGAGACCGTGTCCGCGATGTCCCGGGGCCCCTGGCAGCAGCCGGCCAGGAAGATGCCGTCCGTGTCGGTGTCCACCGGCCGCAGCTTGGGGTGCGCCTCCAGGAAGAAGCCATCCGCGGACCGGGAGAGCTTGAGGAGGTTCTGGAGTTCCTCCACCCCCTCCGCGGGCTCCATCCCCACGGCCAACACCACCCAGTCCGTCTCTTCTTCCATCATCTCTTCCAGGAAGGTGTCCTCGAAACGCACCACGGGGGTCTCCCCCTTCGGGAAGATCTCCGAGACCATGCCCCGGGTGTAGATAATCCGCATCCGCTGGACGTCGTTGTAGAACTCCTCGCACCCCCGGCAGAAGGTGCGCATGTCCATGTAACAGACCCGGATCCGGACGTCGGGATAGCGTTCCTTGACCAGGCGCGCCTGCTTGGCCGTGTACATGCAGCAGACCCGGCTGCAGTAGGGGTGGTCCACCGTGTGGTCCCGGGAGCCGACGCAGTGGATGAAGGTGATGCGTGTTGGTTTTTTGCCACCGATGATGAGTTCGCCGCCCGTGGGTCCGTTTTCATTGAGCAGCCGCTCCAACTGCGGGCCGGTGATGACGGTGGGGAGCTTCCCGTAGTTCAGTTCCGGCTTGCGGGCCGGGTCGAAGAGCTGGTAGCCGGTGGCCACGATGATGACGCCGATGTCTATGGTCTCTTCCCGGATCGCTTCCTCGAGGTGGATGGCCCCCTCCGGGCAGGCGGCCGCGCAGGCGTCACAGTTTCCCTCCGTGAAGTGCCGACAGGTGGCCGGGTCGATGACGGCGGCGTCCGGGACGTGCGGGGGCGAGGGCAGGAGGACGGCCTTCCGGGGGGTCAGGCCCCAGGTTGCCTCGTCGGGCACTTCCACGGGACATACCTCGAGACATTGGCCGCACCGGGTGCAGGCCGACGCATCCACGTAGCGGGGCGTCACGGCCACTTTCGCCTGGTAGTTGCCCACGAAGCCTTGAAGGTCGGTGAGTTCCGAGGAGGTGAGGACCGTCACGTTGTCGCGGGCCTGGATCTCCTGGATGAGGGGAGTCAGGAACTCCTCCGCCTTGGCCATGTGGGGGAAGGTGGCGGTCCACTTGGCCACGTGGCCGCCCAGGTAGGGTTGCCGTTCCACCAGGGTTACCTCGAACCCAGCGTCGGCCATGTCCTTGGCGGCGGTCAGGCCCGCGATGCCCCCGCCGATGACGAGGGCGGCGGGGATGACGGCGGCCTCCTTTTCCCGCAGGGCCTCCTGGAGGTGAACCCGGGAGACGGCCGCGGCCACCAGTTCCTTGGCCTTTTCCGTGGCGACCTGACGGTCCGAGTGGACCCAGGAGCACTGCTCCCGTATGTTGGCCTCCTCGAAGTAGTAGGCGTTGATGCCTCCCTTTTCCATGACCTTGCGGAAGGTGCCTTCATGCATGCGGGGGGAACAGGCCGCGATGACCACCCGGTCCAGGTGGTGCTTTCCGATGTCTTCCCGGACCATCTCCTGCCCCGGGTCGGAGCACATGTACTGGTAGTCCTTGGCCAATACCACGCCGGGAAGCGTGAGGGCGTAGTCCCGCACGGCGGCCACGTCCACGACGGAGGCGATGTTGATGCCGCAGTGACAGACGTAAACCCCGATCCTCATGCCGCTTTCCCCCTCGCCAGGACGGCCATGGCCCGGGCGGCCGCCCCGCTGGCCTGGACGACGGTGTCCGGGATGTCCTTGGGGCCGGCGCAGCATCCCGCCAGGTAGACGCCGTCGATCCCCGTCTCCACGGGATCAAGGGGGGACGGCCCCTTGAAAAACCGGTCGTCTCCCTTCTGGATGCCCAGGGCCTCGATAACGTCCAATCCCTTGCGCTGGGTGAGCCCCGCCGCCAGGACCACCATGTCCGCCTCTTCCTCGTAAACCTCGCCCAAAAAGGCGTCCTCCCCCCGCACGTAGAGTTTGTCCCCCTTCTTGAAGACCTCGGAGATGACGCCCCGGCGGTAGATGATGCCTTCGTCCTGGACCCGCTCGTAGAATTCCTCGTAGCCCTTGCCAAAGGCCCGGATGTCGATGTAGGTTACCGTCACCTTGGCGTCCGGCACCTTGTCCTTGACCAGATGCGCCTGCTTGGCCGTGAACATGCAGCAAACCCGGCTGCAGTAGGGGTTGTCCACCGTGTGGTCCCGGGAGCCAACGCAGTGGATGAAGAAGACCTTGGTCGGTTTCTTGCCGTTGACAACGATCTCCCCCAGGGTGGGACCGGAGGCGCTGCAGAGGCGCTCCACCTCCAGGGCCGTGAGGACCTCCGGGTAGGCGCCGTAGCCGTATTCCGGTTTGAGTCTCGGGTCGAAGGGGTCGTATCCCGTGGCCACAACGATGGCTCCCACGTGGAGGGTGAGGCGTTTTTCCGTGTCCTCGAAGTGGATGGCGTCGGCGGCACAGGCCAGCTTGCAGGGGGGGCCCTTCTTGCACTTGCCCCGGCTTAGTGTGAGGCAGGTGGCCGGGTCGATGGCATACTTCAGGGGAACCGCCTGGGGAAAGGCGATGTAAACGGCGCCGCGCTTGCCCAGTCCCATGTCGAAGGCGTTGGGGATGCGCCCTTTCATGACGCAGGCCTCCGCGCAGGCCCCGCAGCCCGTGCAGGCCGATTCGTCCACGTAGCGGGGATGCCGCACGACCTCCACCGTGAAGTCTCCCGCCTGCCCGTCTATCCGCGTCACCTCGCTTAGGGTGTAAAGACGGATGTTGGGATGCTGCCCGACTCCCACCATCTTGGGCGTCAGGATGCAGGAAGAGCAGTCCAGGGTGGGAAAAACCTTGTCCGTCTGCGCCATGTGCCCGCCGATGGTGGGCTCCTTCTCCACCAGGTGAACGGTGAATCCCGCGTCCGCCATGTCCAAGGAGGCCTGGATCCCCGCGATCCCCCCGCCGATGACAAGCACGTCTCTCATGGCTGGCCCCTGTGCCCAACCTTGAACGTTGAACCTTGAACGTTTGGCCTGTTGCCCCCCCTGGAAGGCCAAAGGATCTTGTCGCGCAGCCACTTCATACCCGACGCCCAGTCCTCCTACTTGAACCGTCCCACCAGGGTGGAGGCGATGGTGTTCTTCTGGATCTCCCGGGTGCCCTCGTAGATCTCCGTGATCTTGGCGTCCCGGTAGAATCGTTCCACCTCGTTCTCCATGATGTAGCCGTAGCCGCCGTGCATCTGGATCGCCTCGTCGCAGACCTCCACCGCCGTGCGTCCCGCCGTCATCTTCGCCATGGAGGTAAGCACCGGGTCGATGCGCCCCTTGTCGTAGTTCCATGCCGCCTTGTAGACGATGAGCCTGGCCAGCTCCACCCGCGTGGCCATGTCCGCCGCCTTGTGCTGATTGACCTGGAAGGCGGCGATCTTGCGCCCGAACTGGGACCGTTCCTTGATGTAGGCAACGGCGCGGTCCAGGGCCCCCTGGGCGATGCCCAGGGCCTGCGCCGCGATCTCCACGCGGCTCTCGTCAAAGAACTCCAGAACCTGGTAGAAGCCGCGCCCGTACTTCCCGATGAGGTTCTCCGCGGGAACGCGCACGTTGTTCAGGTAGATCTCCGAGGTGGAGGTCATTCTCAGGCCCATCTTGTCTTCTATCTCCACCGCCTCGAATCCCTCGCTGTCCGTGGGGACGATGAAGGTGCTCTGCCCCCGATAGGTGGGAGAGGCGTTCTCATCCGTCTGGCACAGGACGATGAGAAACCGGGCGATGCCGCCGTTGGTGATAAAGGTCTTGGAACCGTTGATGACGTAGGTGTCGCCGTCCTTCACCGCCGTGGTGTTCATGAAGGTGATGTCACTGCCGTGATCCGGCTCCGTGTAACCCCCGCCGGAGATGTATTCCCCCGAGGCCACCTTGGGAAGATATGCCTTCTTCTGCGCGTCCGAGCCGAAACGCATGATGATCTCCGAGGAGAAATCCGAGAGGACGACCGCGCTGCCGATCCCCGAATCCCGCCGGCAGAACTCCTCCACGATCAAGGCGTTCTCGAAGATGCCGTAGCCCTGTCCGCCGTATTCCTCCGGAAAGTGGATCCCAATGAATCCCAGCTGGCAGGCCTTCTTCCGGATGTCGAAGGGAAACTGGTGCGCCTTTTCCAATTCCATGGCGAGCTGGGGATCGAACTCCCCCTCCGCGAACTCGCGGGCCGCCTTGACGATCTCCCTCTGTTCCATGTTCAGTTCAAAATCCATTTCTCCTCCCGTTACTTTCGTTTATCGCGTATGTCCCAACGTTCCGCCCTTTTTCTTCCCCACCCCGGCAACATTGTAAAACCCATTGCTTGGCCAACGTCGCAAGCCCGAAAGCACCTCTTTAACATCGAACTTTGAACGTTGAACATTGAACGTTCTCCTTTTCGGCCTTCCTTTCACTCGTCACTCGTCACTCGTCACTTGTCACTATTTACTTGTCACTATTCCCCCACCCCCTGAGTTCCTTCACCTTCTCCGTGAGGGCGGGAACCACCTTGAACAGGTCGTCCACGATGCCGTAGTGGGCGATGCCGAAGATGGGCGCCTTCGGGTCCTTGTTCACCGCGATGATGGTGCCCGCGTTCTTCATCCCCGCCTGGTGCTGGAACGCCCCGCTGATCCCCAGCGCGATGTAGACCTTCGGCTTGACCGTCTTGCCCGAGGTCCCCACCTGCCGTTCCTTCGGCAGCCACTTTTTGTCCGCCACCGGCCGGGAACAGGCCACCACGCCCCCAAGGGCGTCCGCCAGTTCCTGCGCGACGGGGATGTTGTCCGCGTCCTTGATCCCGCGGCCCACCGAGACGATAACATCCGCCTGGGTGATGTCCACGTCCCCCACTGCCGCCTCCAGGTATTCCACGAAGGCGCGGGCAGAGAAGTCCCCTTCCACGGCCCCCGTGATCTCCTGGACCTCGCCCGAGACGGTGGGGAGGTCTTCCGCCGGGAAGGCCCCCGCCCGGACGGTGCAGAGCATCTTGTCCGCCTCTTTCAGGGAAACCTTCGCGCTGACCTTGCCGCTGTACATCTGCCGAACGGCGATGAGGCCCCCGTCCACCTCCACGTCCACGATGTCGGTGGTGAAGGGAATCTCCCACCGGGCCGCCACGGCGGGGGCAAAGTCCATCCCAAAGGCGGTCTGTCCCATCAGAATGAGCTGGCAGTCCACCTTTTCGAAGATGTCCGCGAAGGCCGCCTGGTAGCGCAGGGGCTCGAAGTCTTTTAGGTTGCTGTCCAGGTAGGCCACCGTCCGGTGGGCGTGCGGGGTGATCTTGTCCAAAAGCCCCTTCTGGGAGGGGTCCCCCAAAAAGAGGGCGATGACCTGGCCCCCGTCCCCCACGAGCTGGTGGGCCTTGCCCAGCATCTCGAAGGTGATGTCCCTGATTTCATTCTGCCGATGTTCCACCCATACCGCTATCTTTTCCATTTATGCGATCCCTCCCCGCTCCTTGAGTATTTTGACGAGCGCTTCGGTTTTTTCGTCCATGGTTCCCTCGATGATCTCCGCCCCTTCCCCAACGGGCGGGAAGAAGAGTTCTTCGATCCGGCTCAGGGAGCCTTTTGCTCCCACCGCTTCCTCCGAGAGGCCGAGGTCTCCGGCGCCCTTGACGCCGATCTCCTTCCTGGCCACCCGCCGGATCCCCATGATGGAGACGTAGCGGGGCTCGTTGATGCCGGTCTGGATGGTGAGCAGGGCCGGCAGCTTGAGGGTGTCTACCTCCTCCAGGCCCCCTTCCAGTTCCCGGTGCACGGTGAGGGTCTCCCCGTCCAGCTGGATGTCGGTGACCAGGGCCGCGTAGGGCAGTCCCAGCATCTGCGCGAGGGCCACGCCCACGGCGCCGAAACCGTCGTCGTCCGCCTGGACCCCCGTGAGAATCAAGTCATGCGGAATATCCTTGACGGCCGCCGCCAGGATCTTCGCCATGGCGTAGGCGTCGGACCCCTCGAAGGCGGGGTCAGTGAGGCGCAGGGCCTCGTCCGCTCCCATGGCGAGGGCCCGTCGCAAGACCTCGTTGTTCTCTTCTGGTCCCACGGAGATGACGGTGATGGTGCCTCCCACCGATTCCTTGAGCTGGATCGCCGCTTCCACGGCGTAGTTGTCCCATTCGTTGATGGAGAAAACGAGGCCGTCCGTGTCTATGGCCTTCTTGCTCGCGTCGATGACCAGGTCCGCCTCCGCTGTCTCAGGGACCCGCTTGATGCATACGATGATATCCATATCTATTTTCCTCCTATTGTTCGTCTGAAGGTCGGTCGCTTTGCGACCTTGAGGTCCGAAGGTCAAAGTGTTTTTTCACCCTTCAGCCTTTTACCTTTGCTTAGCTTTTCAGGGTGAAGGTCGGGGCTTCGCCCGCCGTGATCTGTGATGCGTAGTCTGTGATCTGTTTTTATTTCTCCACCCCGTTTTTGGTGTCTTGCCGATCACGCGTCACGGTCGCCGAAGGCGACACACTTTCTACCTTCTACCTTCTACCTATCCTTCCGTTTCCAGTGTCTTCCCCAACCCCATGACCGCTAGCTCCATGAGGTCGATGATCTTGATCTTTTCCTCGTTGCCCGTGGTCTTAACGGCGTCTTCCAGGGTCAAGAGGCAAAAGGGGCAGGCGGTGATAATCGCCTCCACCCCCATCTCGAGGGCGTCTTCCACCCGAACCTCCGAGAGGCGCTTGCCTTGGTTGGTGCCTTCCATCCACATGCGGCCCCCGCCCCCCTCGCAGCAGAGGCTGTTCTCCCGGCAGCGGCCGAATTCAATAAATTCGATGCCGGGGATGCTCGTTAAGATCTCCCGGGGCTCGTCGAAGACCCCGTTCTGCTTTCCCAGGTAGCAGGGGTCGTGGTAGGTGACCTTCATGGGTACCTCTGTCTCAAAAGCCAGTTTCCCCTCATCCATCAGGCGCCGGACGAACTGGCTGTAGTGAAGGACCTCGCTGCCCAGTCCCTCGTACTCGTTCTTCAGGGCGTTCATGCAGTGGGGCGAGGTGGTTACGATGGTGGCCGGCTCGATCTTGCCGAAGTTCTTCATGTTCTCTTCCATCAGCATCTCAAAAAGCCCCACTTCCCCCATCCGGCGGATCTCGCTGCCGCAGCAGACTTCCTTGTTGCCCAGGATCCCGAAGGAGACCCCCGCCGCCTTGAGGACGGTGACGAGGGTCTTGGCCACCACCTGCACACGCGGGTCGTAGGATGCGGCGCAGCAGACGAAGTAGAGGATCTGTCCCGGGTCCATCTCCAGGGCGTTTTGAATGTCCAGGTCCTGCGCCCACTCGGCCCGCTTGTTCTTGGCGCGTCCCCAGGGGTTGCCATACTTGTAAGCCCCGTCCAGGGCGTCGATGATCGTCTTCTCAATCCGTCCCTCTTCCACCATCATCTCCCGCAGCCCGATGATGGCGTCCACCGGCTTGAGCCCCCGAGGACACCGGATCGCGCAAGTGGAACAGGTGGTGCAGTCCCAGATCTCCAGCCGGCTGAAGAAACCATGCAGGTCCTCCCGGACCACCGTTTCCCGGATCACTCGCCGGATGTTCAGCGGCGACTTGATGGACACGGGACACCCCCCCGTGCACTTGCCGCACTGGATACACGTAAACAGGTCCAGCCGCTCCGGCAACGGCTGCTGTAGCTCTTCCACGATTACCCTCCCCGCAGGATCTCGCGCGCAATCACCATCCGCTGCACCTCCGAGGTCCCCTCATACAAGGTCGTTACAATCACATCCCTCAGGAACCGTTCCACGGGATAGTCCTTCGTGTAGCCGTATCCTCCCAGCATCTGGACGGAACGTATCGTCGCCCGGCGGGCCGCCTCGCTGGCGAAGACCTTGGCCATGGAGGCCTCCTTGGTGAATTTCCGGCCGTTCTCCTTCAGGTAAGCCGCCCGGAGCACCAGGAAACGCGCCGCCTCCAGCTCTGTATAGGTATCCGCAATCATCCACTGAATGGCCTGGAAATTGGAGATGGACCGCCCGAACTGCTCCCGGTTTTTCGCGTAATCCGTGGCGTAATCGATGGCCGCCAGCCCGATCCCCAGGGCGAGGGACCCGATACCGATGCGTCCGCCGTCCAGTTCCATCATGGCGATCTTAAAGCCATCCCCCTCCTTGCCCAGGAGATTTTCGTCCGGAACCCAGCAGTCCTCGAAGATCAACTCGTTGGTGGTGGAGGCCCGCTGTCCCAGTTTCTCCTCGTTCTTGCCCACCTTGAAGCCCTCGCGGCCCCTTTCCACCACGAAGGCGCTGATCCCCTTCCCCTTTCTCGCGGACTTGTCGGTCACGGCCCAAACCACGGTAACCCCCGAGTGCTCTCCGCTGGTAATCATGGTCTTGGTTCCGTTGATACGGTACCCGTTGCCGTCTCTCACCGCGGTGGCACGGATACTGGCGGCGTCGGAGCCCGCCGAGGGTTCCGTCAGGGCGAAGGAGCCCGCCGGGTAGGTGCCGTCGCAGATCTTCGGCAGGTGCTCCTTCTTGATGGCATCCGTGGCAAACTCCTGGATCACCTCCGCCACCATGTTGGTCACGGAGGTGGTAACGCCGGTGGCGGCGCACGCTTTGCCAATTTCCGTTATCACGATGCTGTAGGCGACGACGCCCACCTCGGAGCCGCCATAGTCCGTTGAAATATTCATCCCCATCAGGCCAAGCTGCGCCAGCCTTTTGAGATTCTCGAACGGGAAGGCCTTGGTGCGGTCCAACTCCTCCGCGGCAGGTTTGAGGTGTCTCTCGGCGAAGTCCCGCGTCATATGCTGGATCATCTCCTGTTCGCCGGTCAGGTCAAAGATCATGGTATCCCCCTCACGATTCGTAGGTATAGAATCCCCGTCCGGTCTTTCTGCCCAAGAATCCCGCGTCCACGTATTTCTTCAGCAGGGGGCAGGGACGGTACTTGGGATCCCCGAATCCCTCGTAGAGCACGTTCATGATGGCGAGGCAGGTATCCAGGCCGATGAGGTCCGCCAGGGTCAGGGGGCCCATGGGATGGTTCATTCCCAGCTTCATGATGGCGTCGATGGATTCCGGCGTGCCGACCCCTTCGAACAGGGCGTAGACGGCTTCGTTGATCATGGGCATGAGAATGCGATTCGAGATGAAGCCGGGGAAGTCGTTGGCCGGCACCGGGGTCTTGCCCAGTTTCTTCGCCAGGGCCTCCACCGTTTCATACGTCTCGTCGCTGGTCTCCAGCCCCCGGATTACCTCAACAAGGACCATCATGGGCACGGGGTTCATGAAATGCATCCCGATGACCTCGGCGGGGCGCTTCGTCGCCGCGGCGATCCGGGTGATGGAGATGGAACTGGTGTTTGAGGAAAGAATCACCCCCTCCCGGCAGATGCCGTCCAGGTCGCGGAAGATGCCCAGCTTCAGCCCCTCGTTCTCCGTGGCGGCCTCCACCACGAAATCAGCGTCCTTCATGTCGGTAAGCTCCGTGGTGCCCTTGATCCGCCCCAGGGCCGCGTCCTTTTCCTCCTGGGTCATCTTCCCCTTCTTGACGAAACGGTCCAGGCTCTTTGAAATGTTGTTCAGCCCGCGTTGAACGAACTCGTCCTTGATATCGGACATGATGACATCAAATCCCGAAACGGCCGCCACCTGGGCGATACCCCCGCCCATCTGGCCCGCGCCGACCACGCCAAACGTCTTGATCTCCATAACTAAATCCTCCGTCCCTCCCGTGGAGGGGGTATGATGGTTTTTAGACCCTTTCCACCGTCAGGCCCACGGCCTCGCCCCCGCCAAGGCAGAGCGTGGCCAGGCCCTTCTTCGCGTTTCTATTCTTCATGGCGTAAAGGAGTGTCGTCAAGACCCGCGCGCCGCTGCACCCGATGGGATGTCCCAGCGCCACGGCCCCTCCGTGAACGTTGACCTTTTCCTCGGGGATTCCCAGGGTCCGGAAGATGGCCACGGTCGAGGCGGCAAAGGCCTCGTTGATCTCGAAGAGGTCTACCTCGTCCAGTGACCATCCCGCCTTCTTCAGAACCTTTGGGATACACTGGATCGGGGCCACCAGGACGTCCTCCAGGGGCACGCCCGCCGAGGCCTGGGAGATCACCCGCGCCATGGGCGCAAGCCCCATCGCCTTCGCCTTCGAGGCGGCCATGACCACCAGGGCCGACGCCCCGTCGCTCAGCTTGGAGGAGTTCCCCGCCGTCACCAGTCCCCCCTCCTTGAAGACGGGGGCCAGTTTCTTGATCTTTTCCGGGTCCGGTTTCCGGGGGCCCTCATCCGCCTCGATAACGGTCACCCCTTTCCGGGTCTTCACCTCCACCGGCATGATCTCTTCCCCAAACAATCCTTTTCCCATGGCCTCAAGCGCCTTCTCGTTGGACTTCAGGGAAAAGGCGTCCTGGTCCTCCTTAGTGATGTTGAACTTCTCGGAAACCAGCTCGGCCGTGTATCCCATGTGGTAATCGTTGATGACGTCCCAGAGGCCGTCGTGAACCATGCCGTCCACCAGTTTCCCATCCCAGAGGCGGTACCCGTGCCGGGCCTTGTCCAGGTAGTAGGGAGCGTTGGACATGCTTTCCATCCCCCCCGCCACGACCACCTCGGCGTCCCCCACCTGGATGGCCTGTGCCGCCAGCATCACCGCCTTGAGACCCGAGCCGCAGACCTTGTTGACCGTGATGGCGCCCGCCTCCACGGGGATCCCCGCCTGGAGCATGGCCTGCCTACCTGGGTTCTGTCCCAGGCCGCAGGGAAGGACGTTTCCCATGATGACCTCGTCCACATCCGTTTTCTCGATCCCCGCCCGCTTCACGGCCTCCGTAATCACCATGGCCCCCAACTGGGTCGCGGTAAAGGACGACAACCCCCCGAGGAAATTCCCGATGGGGGTTCGAACCGCGCTGACGATAACGACTTCTTCCATTCTCTCCTCCCGAGACGGGACCTATGTCCCCTCGTTCAGTTTCTCCTCGATCTTCTCCCGGTAGCTCATGATCTCGGTCTTCAGTTTCTTCAGGTTGTTGACCCGTTCGTCGATCTCCCGCATGCGCCGGTCGAGAAGCTCCAAGAGCTTCGGCAAAACCTTCTTGTTCGTCTTATGAATCCGGTATATATCCTCCAGTTCCTTCATCTCCACGAGGGTCAACCCGAGGAGCTTCAGGCGCTTGATGAATCGCAACCGGCGCAGGTCCTGGTCCGTGTAAACCCGCTTGGCCCCCTCGACCCTCTTTATGGAGTTGAGGAGCCCCACCTCCTCATAGTAACGAATCGTCCGGGGGCTCATGTCGAGGATGCTCGCCAACTCTCCTATCTGGTATTGTCTCTCTTCACCCATAACACTTTACGTTAACTGGCAATATTTGTAAAATAAAAAATAACATCAATCAAGCGCAAACTTTCCCGCGTCCGCTTCACGCACGCTTTCAGCCCCCACCACCGGGCGACTCTTCCGGGTGTCACGAGGAGGGGAGAGAAACATCTTCCCCTCCTCGGTTTTGCGTGAACAATCTTACTGCGGAAACTTTCCGTTGAAGCTCGTCACGATGGTCTTGCCGCCGGCGTGGAACGTGGCCGCCCCTTCCTTGACCGTGATGGGGAAGGAAAAGGTGGTGATTCCCGTCCACCACTTTTCCAGCTGCTGCCAGACGTTCAAGTGTTTCGCCTTCAGCTTGAAGCCGCCGGTTACGAGCAGGCTCAACAGGGAGGTCCGGGCGTCGAACATCCCGTGGACCGCCAGCTGGTTGGTCTTCCCGGCGGGAATCCACATGGTCTCGAAGGCGTTGATGGTGTTCACGTCAAACTCCTCGAAGGCCACGGTGAACTTGAAGCCATCCAACTGAACG
The DNA here is from genome assembly GCA_026986155.1 of bacterium. GTDB lineage: Bacteria > Desulfobacterota > S145-22 > S145-22 > S145-22 > JAOZMY01. The sequence continues at coordinate 4,508 of JALSPC010000189.1, read as the reverse complement.
GGAAAGGAATTCGGGTTCGTAATCTCGAACACGAAAGACAGGTCCATGGGTGCTCCGTAGTTGCCCGCCTTTCCCTTGGTCGGCTTGACCTTTTTGGAAAAGTACCACCAGCCCCAGTAGTGGGCCAGCTGGACATCCACAAGTTTGACGGTTGGGGGTTTGATGCTTGACACGCTCGCGGTTCCCGCGCCTTGGGTGGTGGCGCACCCCACCATCCCGGCCAGGAACACGATTCCAACAAACACAGCCACTAAGGTCTTGATTGGGCTCCATTTCCTTTTCATCTTTCACCCCTCTTTTTTAGGTTAGCCAGCGTTTCCGCCGCTTGTAGTGTTTGACATCCCTGAAGCTCTTTCTCCCTCCCACGTCGGTCAAACCCAGGTAGAAATCCTTGATGTCCTCGTTCTCCTTGAGCCTCTCGGACGTGTCGTCGAGAACGATCCGGCCGTTTTCCAAGACGTAGGCGTAGGGCGCGACGTTCAGGGCCAATTTGACGTTCTGCTCCACGAGGAGGATGGAAATCCCTTCTTCCTCATGGAGACGGGTTATAATCTCGAAGATTTCATGAATCAAAAGTGGCGCCAATCCCATGGAGGGTTCGTCCAGGAGCATCAACTTCGGGTTGGTCATCAAGGCGCGGCCCACCACGGTCATCTGTTGTTCCCCGCCGCTCACGAATCCGGCGATTTCCTTTCGCTTCTGTTTAAGCCTGGGGAAATAATGGTAAACCATCTCGAGGCGGTCCTTGACGGACTTGCTGCCGTCTTTGCGCATGTGACCGCCCACGAGGAGATTCTGTTCAACCGTGAGATGCTCGAAGACCCGCCGGCCCTCGATCACCTGGACGATGCCCATCTTGGCGATTTCCACGGCGCGCTTCTTGTGGATCTGTTCCCCGAGAAACTCGATGGAACCGTCGGTCACCTCGCCGTCTTCGTGCTTGAGCAGCCCGGAGATCGCCTTCAGGGTCGTGCTCTTCCCCGCGCCGTTGGCCCCAAGGAGGGCGACGATTCCCCCCTTGGGCACCTCGATGGACACGCCTTTGAGCACGAGAATGACCTCGTGGTACTTGACCTCGATGTTGTTCAGCTTCAGAATGGGTTCCGGCTTGTTTTCCAAGACCTATTCCTCCATGGGTCTGATTGAATTACAGGTTTCTCAGGTGATTACCATCCCAGCCACTCTTTTTCCCACTTCTGCGGCCAGCGTTTCTTCAGGTTGACGTACTCGAGCCGGACGAATTTCCCATTCTTGTACTGCTGGACCATGCAACCCGGCGCGGGGCGGTGATCGGTCGGCGTGTAGGTCACGTCGCTGGCGCCCAGGCCGATATGGAAGTTACGGAAGGTCTCAAAGCCCTTCTTGAGGATTCCCTGGCCCGTGAGGTCGCCCGCCTTGTCTGCGCGTTTCATGGCTTCCCAGAGGATCAGGGCGTCGCCCCAGGCCTGAACCGTCCGAATGAGGCGTTTTTTCAAGGGAACGCCGGGATTATACTTCTTGGCAGACGCAACGACGATATCCATTCCATCGGACTTCTGGCCGAAAAAAGCGCAGGGCGTAGCGCCGATGGCGCCTTCCGCCGCCTTGCCGGCGAGCCGCGGCAGGTTCTCGTCGAAGCCCCAGTTGTTGATGATCCAATCCGCGCCCAGGCCCAGGGAGTAGGCGTCACGCAGGGTCGCCGCCACCGACATGGTGGTGTTTCCGTGCCACACGACATCGGGCTTGAACTTTTTGAGGGCGAGAATCTGGCTCTTGGTATCCAGGGCGAACAGGGAGACGTTCTGGTCGGGGCCGATTTCGAATCCCAGCAGTTTCGCCTGGTCCTTGATGGCCTTGATGGGCGCGCTGCAGTAAGGAGACGCGAACATGTAGCAGCAGGCGAACCGCGGTTTGCGCTTCAGGTTTTTGGGCTTCCAGATCTTGTCATACCAGGCCGTCAGGCAGGCCCGCGCGTTGGTGGAGTAGTCCGAGGAGAAGAAGAGATTGTAGGGCGTTTTCTTGGGGTTGGTCAGATGCGCGGAGTAGGAAGCGGAGACGTAAGGGATCTTATCCTTGGTAATCGTCGGTGACAGGGCTTCCGTGTCTCCCGTGCCCCATCCCTCGATGGCGACGCATTTCAGCCGCTTCAACAGGGTGTACTTTGTGAGGGCCTCGGGGATACGATAGCCATAGTCGAAGTAGGTGTACTTGATTGTCTTTCCGTTGATGCCGCCCTTCTCGTTAAAATAATTGAAGGCCTCGGCCATCCCCAGGGCATAGTCCTTGCCCACGTCCGAGGTGGCGCCCGTCATGTCCATGATGCCGCCGACTCGAATGGACTTGGCAAACACCGCGCCGGGGAAGCTTGCGATCAGCCCCATCACGAGTATAATTATTCCCAATTTCAATAAAATCTCACGCACTTTCATCCTTTTTTCCCCCTTTTTAGAAGGTTTTACGACACGCTTTCATGCCACTGGAAAGGGAAGCCCCTTCCAACGAAGAAACGAACGTTTTGAACCATCACCTCCTTTCTAATAAGAAAATGGCCAAAGGTTAAAATAGTTCTTGATCTGCCACCAGCGGTAGGACAATCCGTTGGGTTCAAAGATCAAGAAGGCGCAAATCGCAAGTCCAAACGTCGATTCCTTGATAAAAAGGAACTTCTCCAGAAGCTGGGGATAGACATCCGCCAGGGGCAGGATCCCCATCTGAAGAAATTCCATAACGAGCACCATGAACATGGACCCGAAGATGGTGCCGTGGATGGAACCGGTGCCGCCGATGAGGATGACCCCCACCAGCCAGAGGGACCAGGACCAGGGAAAATGCTCCGGGCTGATGGCCGCCAGGTTGCTGATCCAGAAGGCCCCCGCTATCCCCGCGATAAATCCCGCCACGAAGAAGGAGAGTAGCTTGTAGAGGATGATGTTGATCCCCAGCGTTTCCGCCGCGATGTCGTTGTCGCGGATGGCCATCCAGGCCCGTCCCGGCTTGGTGCGCAGGAGGTTCGCCACTATCCCGATGCACAGCAGCACCAAAACAATCATCAGGTAATAGACCTTGACGGGATTGTCGATGACCCAGGGGCCGATTTTGATGGTTCCGGGAGGCAGGGAAAAGGCCTGACCCCGGCCGCCGATCTTGGCCACGTACTGGGTGATGATGAAATCGACCGTCACGAACTGGGCCGCCATGGTGGTCAGGATGAGATAGAATCCCTTGACCTTGGCGGAGGGCAGGCCGAAAAGGACGCTCCAGATCCCCGCGACGACGGCCCCGATGATGATGCTTATGGGATACGCGATGCCCAGGTGATGAAAAACCGCTGGCCAGGGAAACTCGAGGACGAGCAGGGTGCTCGTGTAGGCCCCCACCGCGATGAACGCCGCGTGGCCCAGCGTGATCTGGCCGGTGAAACCGATGAGCAGGTCCACGCCGAGGGCGCCCAGTATCGTGTAGCCAATCATGTTCGCGATCCCCACCCAGTAGGGGTCGAGATGGGGGATGACAAAAAAGAGGACGATCGCGAGCAGAATCATCTTCCCCTTGACAAACTTCGTCTGCCACCAGGCATGATCGTGCTTGTAGTCTTGATGATAGGTCCCGCAGGGAAGAAAACCTTTTGCCATGTTTCAGCTCCTCAATGCGTTCAATGTGTTATTAGACGCGCTCAATCCGTTCCCAGCCCCAAAGCCCGTAGGGTTTGAAGAGGAGGAAAACCACCATGAAAACGAAGGGAAAGATCTGTTTCACGCCTCCCGGGAAATATTGGTCGAGATATGCCCCGGCGAAGTTCTGCAAGACCCCGATGGCCAGCCCCCCCACGATCGCCCCGGGGATGGAGTTGAGCCCCCCCAGAACCACGGCCGGCAAGACGAGCAACCCCAGGTAGCTCACCGAGATGTTCAGGCCGTTGATGTTCCCCAAGAGGCTGCCTCCCACGCCCGCCGCCATGAAGGCGATGGCCCAGGCCGCCGCGTAGACGAAGCGCGCGCTCACGCCCAGGGAGATGGCCGCCATCTCGTCGTCAGCCGTGGCCTGCATGGCCAGCCCCCAGCGGGTATACTGGAAGAAGGCGACCAGGACGAGGAGGAGAACGATGGCGGTGATAAAGCTCCATAGGTAAACGCTCCCAATGACGAGAAAACCTATCTTGATGGGCTTCAAAGGAAAGACGGGAGGCTGAAAGACCCGGGTGTCGGTTCCCCAGATGAATTCCACCAGGCCCCGGAAGAAGAAGGACAATCCCACCGTCACCATGATGACCGTCAGGATCGGTTCCCCGATGAGGCGGTCGAGGAAGACCCGCTCCGTGAGAATACCCAAGATCAGCCCGATGATGAGGGAGATAACCACGGCCAGGACGAACGGCACCCCCATCTGGTAGAAGGTGAGGGTTACGTAGGCCCCGATGATGGTCAACTCGCCCATGGCCAGGTTGAGAACCCCGGAACACTTGTAGATGATGACCCACCCCAGGGCCACGAGGGCGTAGATGCCCCCCACCATGAGGCCCGTGGTCAACG
>JALSPC010000188.1 GCA_026986155.1 bacterium | reverse complement strand
CCACGGCTCTTGCCATGCCGTTTGACGATCAGGCGTTCGACGTGGTATTGTCCGTGAGGCTATGCCACCATATCCGGGAGCGCTCCGAGCGTCTCAATTACGTCAGGGAACTGCTTCGCATCAGCGGCAAATGGGTGATTTTTACATATTTTGATTATCATTCCATAAAAAACCAGCTGAGAGAGGCGCGGAGAAGGTTCTTCGGTAAGCGTCCCAAGTGGACCCTTAAGGCAACGGAAGTCGCGGAGATTGCGGAGGATATGGGATTTGAGGTGGTCTATTCCGTCCCGTTGTCCCGTCTTTTTTCAGGCCACCGCTACACGGCACTGAGAAGGAAAAGTACCGGTTCCAAATAGACACAATTAACGTGGAATAGAATGTTGAATTCAGGTGGGTCGAGGTTGACATGCATTCCAAAATTTGGCGTAATTTAAGTAAGTTCAGGAAAGGCCGATGAATAATAATGAGAATCTGGTTTATTAGGGGGGTTGGGTATGCCGGGCGGATTTGACCTGTCGGTTGTCTTGAGTCAAACATCTGCGATTGAAAAGGTTCAGCAGATTCAGAATCCTAACCCGGACACCCAGCAGCAGCAGTTTGCCGCCCGTTTCCAGGAGGAACGTAAACAGTTGCGTTCCCATGTGCAGGACACAAAAGGATCGGAAGAGACGAAGATCAATCCGGATCGAAAACAAGAAGGGCGGGAGAGAAATCGTTCCAAAAAAGATGATAAAGAAGAGGAAAATAAACCTCCTTCTTCTCACCGCCGTCTGGGCATCGACGAAGGTCAACTGATAGATATCAAAATTTAATGCTCCTCGAACCTTCCATGTGGACACTTCTTCAAATTCTTATCGATTGTCTTCTGATATTTCTTATCCTTTTTCTTCTTGTTGTTCTTTATAAAGAAAGAAAACAACGTCTGCTCCTAAAACAATGGATATTGAAACAGACACGGGTATTCAGGGATCTTGTGCAGACCTCTGATGAAAAGGCCGAAACCCTTTCCCGGTCTGTTGAATCCTTGATCCACCGCCTTAGCCGTGAAATCGCGGCGGCGCAAACGGTCCTTGAAACCTTGGAAAGGGTCTCAGAGGAAAAGGAGAGTTCATCTACACACAATCCTTCCGATCGTCCCCCCGTCGAGCGAGAGGCGATCCGCTACCTTTTAAAGAAGGGGATGAAACCTCTCGAAATAAGTCGCGAACTCCATCTTCCGATTGGTGAAGTGGAATTGGTGAGCAAGATGGAATCCGATCAGCGCTTTAAACCATAGCCATGAATATCGCTGGCATACTTAATTTTATCCAGAGCAGCCGGCTGTTGAAGACGGGGGACGATGTCAAGCCTCTCTTGAGCTCGGGGGATACCCTCTCTTTAAAGGAAGGGGATGTTTTTGAGGGGGAAGTCGTCCGGAGCCTCCCTGAAAACAAGGTGATGGTTTCGTTCCGCGATCAGACGCTCACCGCTAAGACAAATCTGACTTTAAATCCTGGCGACCAAATACGCGTTGAAGTTCAAAGCACCAAAGGGGAAATTGTTTTAAAAGTTCTCGACAGAAAACCTTCTCTGGAAACCTTGCTCAGGCAAGAAATGAAACCCCTCATGGGGTCTTTGCAGCGTTCCATCGACAAAACGGTTCTTAACTTGAAGACGACGATTCAGGCGTTTCTTGCCTCTCAGGCGGTTCCGGAGGATGAGGAGATCTTCCCCTTATTGACAAGACTATCGGCTCTTTTGGATCGTTTCAATCTGACTCCTTTAGTATCCGACAACGAATCTGAAGGGGGTTCTCATGACTTTCCTGTGACTCCAAATGTTCGTTCTTCCATAGAAGTATCCGCTGCGGAATCGTTTCCAGAGGAAGGTTTCTCCGTTATGAAGGCCGATTCCCTGATGGAATGGATAAAAGGCTCGGGTATCGAGTGGGAGAGTAAACTTCGAGCGCTCGTTGAATCCTCTCCAAAAGACGTTGCCTCCACAGTGAAATCACTTTTGCAGAACGACCTGAAAGGGCTGACCCTGAAGGTCATGAACATGTTGTCGAATCTTGAAGAGGCCGGTCAAAAAGAAACGGGGCGAACGGTGCCTCAAAATTTAAATCATAATGGTTTGAGTGAAACGTCCACGATACAGGGGCGGAAATTAAGGCAAACCCCGTCTCTTCCGAAATCTTTTTCTCCCCCTTCCACGTCTTCCCCCTCAACGATCTCTTCGCTTTCTCCTTCCCTGTTGCCCGAGTTGTCTCAGCACCTTGAGCAGCTGGCCCAGACAATCCAGGCACACCAGTGGATAAATGCCATTAGACAGGATTCAGGCCAGCAGTTTTATTTTCAGATACCCCTTGCCCTTTCCGATGGGGTGAAGCCTCTCGATCTTTTTATCTACAAACAGAAACAGAAAAAACAACCTAAGCGTTCAGAGCCTTATGAGGAAAAAGGGGGATACTGGGTGGTTTTTTTCCTGACCTTAAGCATCCTTGGACCCCTTCGGATTGACCTCAGAACCCGCGAGAAAAGCCTGACCCTGTCGATACAGACGGAAACGGATGCCGCACAACGACGGATTTCCCCCTTTCTGAGCGGACTCGAAAGGGCCCTTAAAAATGTGGGTTACAGCGTAGCGGGTTTGAAGGTAGAGAAAGCCTCCGGGGGTAAGGTCCAACGCCCTAATCCAATTTCCGATTTACCTTTCATCTCCAACGGGGTGATCAGTATTGTCGCCTGAAAAAAATCCTCCCGCAAGCAGAAAAACGGCGGTCGCGTTGACTTATAAGCCGGACAGCGATGCCGCCCCCAAAATTGCCGCCAAAGGCAAAGGTGTCGTTGCGGAAAAGATTATCGCCATCGCCAAGGATCATGGCATTCCAATCAAAGACGACCCGGATCTCGTGGCGGTTCTGGCCACCCTCGATATCGACCGGGAAATCCCCCCGGAACTCTACAAAGCTATCGCCGAGATTTTCGCTTTTATCTATCGGGTCAATCAGTCGTCAAAAATCCCGCACAGGTAGGAAAAAACTGCCAAAAGGGATGATATTTCCACCGAGGGTTTTCACCTAAAAGAAAAATTTTTCCTTATATTTCAATTAATTCTGTCGCTTGAAAGTTTCTTTATTTGTGGCATGGCATTTGCTTCCTTTCTCGCGGGAGGAAGAAAAAAATGATGAAAGGCATTTTTACCGCGGCTTCCGGTTCCTTGGCTATCGAACGTCAGATGGCAAACATCTCGAACAACCTCGCGAATATCGATACGGATGGATTCAAGCGAGATTTCCCTGTTTTCCAGTCTGTTGCTCCCAAAGAGGGAAACGGGATTCGGTCTGATACGTCTCTCCCCAATCCCCTGACCTTCACGCTTGTTTCCAAAAATGTCACCGATTTTACACAGGGCCCCTTGATCAATACGGGGAATTCTATGGATGTCGCCCTGGAAGGCCCCGGGTTTTTCACCATCCAATCCGGGAACGAATTCCGTTACACGCGCCGGCTCTCCCTCGTTATTACGGAAGAGGGGAAGCTGCTCACCAAGAACGGTGACAAGGTGATTGGAATCTATGGGGAGAAAAACCGTCCCATCGAGAATCTGGGTGAAGGGAAACTGACCGTAGGATCCGATGGAACCCTCTCGCAGGACGGGGGTGTCGTGGGTCAACTACGAATCGTCGATTTTCAAAAACCTTATCCTTTTGAAAAGATAGGATACGATCAGTATCGTCTATTGGGACAGGCACGTCCCCTGGAAGTGAAAAATACGCTGGTGCACCAGGGAATGGTGGAAAAATCGAATGTGAACCCCATCAGGGAAATGACACAGATGATTTCGGCGTTGAGGGGATACGAGGCCTACCAAAAGGTCATCACCAGTTTAGATGATCTCGCGGGAAGAGCTGTTAACGATTTGGGACGCGTCGGATAGGAGGAAGATAAAATGATCCGTTCCCTATGGTCCGCGGCCTCAGGCATGGAGGCCCAGCAACTCAAGATGGACAATATTTCCAACAACCTCGCAAATGTCAGCACCGTTGGATTCAAACGTAGCCGCGTCGATTTTCAGGATTTGTTATATCAAACGTTACGCGAACCCGGAGTGGAGTCGGCAAGCGGCAACCAGATACCGACGGGGATGCAGTTAGGACTGGGGGTGCGTCCCGCCGCCATCACGAAGATATTTCTTCAGGGAGATTATCAGAAGACGGACAATGAGCTCGATCTTGCCATAGAGGGAAGAGGATTTTTCCAGATTACGCTTCCGGACGGGACCATTGCCTATACCCGTTGCGGCGCATTCAAGCTGGACAGTGAAGGGACTATCGTTACATCCGACGGCTATAAACTTGAGCCTGAGATAGCAATTCCGGAGGATGCCATCTCCATTACCATCACGGATGACGGAACCGTCTCGGTCAAGACCCCGGGATCCACGGTCCCGAGTGAAGTCGGCAGCATTGAGCTTGCCGCGTTTCCCAACCAGGCTGGCCTTAAAAGTATTGGCCGGAATCTTTTTGTAAAAACACAGGCTTCCGGGGACGAAACGACGGGGACTCCGGGATTGGATGGTTTCGGGACCATCGCGCAGGGTTTCGTGGAGATGTCGAACGTGAGCGTGGTGGATGAGATGGTTAACATGATTGTGAGTCAGCGGGCCTACGAAATCAACTCGAAGGCCGTTCAGACCTCGGATGAGATGCTTCAAATCGCCAATAACCTTAAGAGGTAGAACGCCATGAGACGATATGCTGGGCGTGTCCTTATCTTTTTTCTTTTCATAGGCCTTTTCATGGCCGTTGGGAAGGCCGAAGCTGAACGTCCCCAGTTGCTTTTAAGGTCTTATGTCGAAACCTCCCGCCCTTACATTACGTTGAAGGAGCTTGTCATCAATCAAAATGTCCTGGCCCCCTTGGACGCCGCGATCCAGGACCTTCCGGTTCTTCTTCTGAACAACCGGGAGAAGCAACATTTCACGCGCAATGAAATCGAACGTCGATTTAGAACCTTGCGCTTGCCCGTTAGCTCTCTACGTGTCCGCATCCCGAGAGGCGGCATCGATATCAAGAGGATTCACCGGGTTGATCCGGTTCGTGTCGCTCAAAAGTTCAAAGAAACCATCCGCGCACAGTTTGGATCCCTTGGGAATGTTCGCATCCATGAGCTTAAAATCCTGGGGAATACCCTTGTTCCCTCATCTTCCTATCATATCAGCGCGCTTCCACCTTCAAGGCTCCAAAAAACGATGCGGATAACGATGAAAATTCGTGGCGATTCTTGGGAACGAACAATCTTCGTCCGGGGGAAGATAGAGATCGAAAACCGTGTCCTCGTGGCGAGAAAAACCATCCGAAAAGGGGAGTTTATTGACGCCGGTAACACTACCTTGGTGGGAAAAGACACTACCCGGCTCCGGGGTTCCTATCTCACTTGTCTCGCTCAAGGCCTTCACAGGGTCGCGAGACGGACCATTCCAATGGGGCGGGTCATCACCCGCGAGAATATTACCGAGCCCGTCCTCATCCGCAGGGGGGAGGTTGTGACCGTTAAGGTTCAAACTCCCAATATTTTAATAACCACCCTTGCCATTGCCAGACAGGCGGGCAGGCTCGGGGATATCATCCGCGTAGAGAATATACAGTCGAAGAAAACAATTTACGCCAAGGTCGCGTCAAGGCACCTGGTCACGGTGGAGTTTTGAGATGAAAAAGAGAAAAAATACCGTGGGATTCATGAAAACGTGTATTCTTTCGGCCTTTCTTCTGGGAGTATCCTTTTTCTTCTCGGGGTGTTACGCCTCACATCCCGCTAAGATCCATTCGAGCGTCAACTACGCGAGCATCGCGCCCAAGGTTATCCCACAGGAAGCGCGGACTCCGGGATCGCTCTGGATAGGGGTTACGAGCAACAACCTCTATTTCGCGGACAACCGGGCTCGGGGCATCGGGGATCTCGTGACTGTCAAGATCGCGGATAAATCAACCGCGACCAAAAAGGCCACGACCAAGACTTCCCGAGGATCTTCCATTGACGCGGGGATTCCCACGATCATGGGCATTGAAAAGGGTCTCGAGGCCAAGAACAAGGATCTCTCCATGTCACAGTTGTATAAGGCCTCGATGTCGAACAAGTTTGATGGAAGCGGCGAAACAACGCGCGCGGGAGAACTCAAAGCCACCATCACCTGCATGGTCATTCGGGTTCTTCCGAACGGCAATCTTGTTATTCAGGGAGACAAAGACGTGCAGGTCAATAACGAAACGCAGTTTGTCCGTCTTTATGGGATTATTCGCCCCCAGGACATCGAGCAGGACAACTCCATCAGTTCCGATAAGATTGCCGACGCGCGAATCGTTTACTCCGGCCGTGGCATCGTGAGCGACAAGCAGATCGGAGGCTGGGGAACGAAAATTTTAGACTGGATCTGGCCTTTTTAATGGAGATTGTCATGAAACCGTTGCGTGCAGCATGCATTATCTTCGGCATTATCACTGCCTTCCTCTCGATGTCGGCAAATCTCGCTTACGCCGTTCGCATCAAAGACATCGCGGAGATAGAGGGGATGCGTGACAATCAACTGATGGGATACGGTATCGTGGCTGGCCTCAACGGAACGGGAGACAAGGACCAGGCAGAATTTCCCGTGAGATCCATCGTCAATATGCTGACCCGCATGGGGGTCAGGGTTAATCGAAAAGACGTAAAGGTCAAGAACGTGGCGGCCGTAATCGTCACGGCTACCCTGCCGCCCTTTTCAAAACCGGGAAATCATATCGATGTTGTGGTCTCTTCCATTGGAGACGCCAAAAGCATCCAGGGCGGCACGCTTCTGCAGACACCTCTTTGGGCGGCGGACGGCAAGGTCTATGCCGTCGCACAGGGGCCCGTTTCCATTGGAGGATTTTCGGCCAGTAAGGGAGGCGGAAAATCACAGAAGAATTTCCCGACGGTCGGCCGCGTTCCCAGCGGGGCCATCGTGGAACGTCCGGTTCCGTTCTCTTTCCAGAACCATCCTTTTGTGGTTTTCAATCTCTATTCACCCGATTTTACGACAGCCCACCGGGTCGCCAAGGCCATCAATACCTATATGGGCCAGAACGCGGCCTATCCCCTCGACGCCGATACCATTCGCGTGGCGGTACCCGTGGCGCTTCGCAGTCATCTCGTAAATTTCATGGCCGACCTCGAAAATCTGGAAGTCACGCCTTCCAGTCCCGCTCGCGTCGTTTTCAACGAACGCACGGGCACCGTCGTTATTGGCCAGGATGTCCGGATCTCCACGGTTGCAGTCTCCCACGGCAACCTCACGGTTACCATCAAGGAAAAGGTAAAGGTTTCCCAGCCCGCCCCATTTGCGTCAAAGGTAAAAGAAGGGGCCCCGCCCACACAGGTGCCTGGCGGGATTACAATGGCGCCGGGAGGCCAAACGGTGGTGACAAAACAACCAGAGATTACGGTGAAGGAGGAAAAGAGAAAACTTATCCTGTTGAAAAACGGCGCCACGATAGGAGAGTTGGTTGATTCCCTGAACAAAATCGGGGTTACGCCCAGAGACCTGATGGCAATCTTGCAGGCGATCAAGGCCGCGGGCGCCCTCCACGCGAAACTCGAAATCATGTGAGGTCTAAGATGCCGATCGAATTCAATTCAATACAAGACATCCAGGCGGCCTTCAACGGGAAAACCGAAAAGAACGACTTGAAGTCTCTTAAAAAGGCCTGTCAGCTCTTCGAGTCCCTGTTTCTGAACGAATTGTTCAAGGAAATGAGGAAAACAATTCCCCAGCAAGGCCTTATCAAGGAGCAAAACAGTGACCGCATTTATAAATCCATGCTGGATCAGGAATACGCCACGCGAATGGCGGAGTCGGGGGGGATCGGCTTGGGGGACATGCTATATAAACAGCTTTCAAAAAACATTGTGGACAAAAAAATGGGGCGAATCGTCCCGGCGGAAAAAATTAAGGTGCCATTAAAAAAGGATTGATTAAAGTTATTGTTAGGACATGCCGATAGGAAGAAATAAGGAATAGGAGGAGTGAGGTGAGAGCATGAAGATCAATGACAGCCAGTTGATCGAAGGTTTCAAACAGGTCGTCCAGGGGCCTCAGGCACAGCGCGCCCAACAGGGAATAAAAGAGGTCAACCAGAACAACGGCCAGACTGCGACTGACGACGTCAAACTTTCTTCCAAGGCACGTTTCTACCAAAAAATTAAGAAAGCCGCGCTGGAAGCTCCAGAGATCCGAAAAGAGAAGGTGGAAGGCATAAAAGAACGGATCGATACGGGGACCTACAATATCAAGGGCGAGCGTGTAGCTGAAAAGATAGTCCAGGAATCTCTCGTCGATACTTTTCTGTAGGTGGCTCAAGGCTTCCAGGCGGCTCAACAGGGAGAAAAGGTATGGAGAAGACCGTCAGCGGCCTGGTCGCTTTACTGCATGAAGAAGCGGACATCTTTGAGACACTTCTTGAAATTCTCAAAAAGGAAAACCAGGCGCTCATCCACATAAACGTGGAGACTTTACACCGTCTGGCAAAGAAGAAGGAAACCCTCGCGCTCAAAGGTCGAATGTGCGAGGAAACGCGGCAACATCTTCTCGAAAAGTTGAAACAGGAACTTCAAATGTCTGCCATCCCAAGCATCAACTATTCAGAGATTATTGATCGCATCCCCGAGCATCTCCGTCCAGCGCTTTCACAGGCGAGGAACCGTCTATTGAAGGTCGCGGAAGAGATTGTTCTGGTTAATTGTCAAAATGGAACGCTTATCCGTGATTCTCTTCGGCTCATTGAAAGTTGTTTGAGCCTGGTAAGGGAAGCTACGGGGACCGCCACATATGAAAGAAAGGGCGTCCTGCATGAGGCTTCGACCGCAAAGAAACCGACGACCTTTTCCGCTAAGATATGACGGGGGGAAAATAAGATGATAGGCTTGGCGCACGCCCTGGATATTTCAAAATGGGCCCTCTTTACCAACCAGCTGGCCATTAATGTTGTTGGCCATAATATCGCAAACGTCAATACGCCGGGTTATTCGCGGCAGAATCTGCAACTGGAAGCTACTGTTCCTGAAAACTATTACCCCGGACAAATCGGCGGGGGCGTCAAGGCGAACGCGGTTAAGCGTTCCTACGATCGTTTTCTGGGGGTTCAAATTAATAACGAACTTCAGCCTCTCGGTTACTGGGAGGCCAAGAGCGACTTTTATAAACAGATGGAGGTCGTTTTCAATGAAGCGGAAGGGAATCGTCTCAACGGGGCGATGAACGATTTTTGGGACGCCTGGCAGCAGGTTGCCGATGATCCTTCAAATACCACTGCGCGGATAACGCTTTTAACCAACGCCCAGGACATGGCGGCCATGTTCAACCATACGTATGAAAACTTGTTCCAACTCCGCAAGGATTCGAATGACCAGGTCAAATACGCCGTTTCCGAGATCAACCGGCTTTCGGATGAAATCGCCGGCCTAAACAAACAAATCGCCCAGGCGGAGCTTGCCAGTCAGGACGCCAACGATTTTCGGGACCAGAGGGATCTTCGCCTGAACGAACTCGCACAATGGGTGGACATACAGTATTTTGAGAACGATATCGGGGAGGTCAATGTCTTTACGTCGGGAGGGCGGACCCTCGTTCAATCCGTCTATTCCACGCATCTTGGCGTAACGGAAGACGCCACCAATCATGGATTCTATCGGGTGACCTGGAACAGTGAAGGCAGCGTGCCAACCGATGTCACTGACTCCCTGAGCCAGGGGAAGCTCAAAGGTTACCTGGATATGCGGGATACGGATATTCCGGACGCTATGCATGAGCTCGACCGCGTCGCGGCGGGAATCGTCAATGAGGTTAACAAACGACACTATTTTGGGTATGGCTTAAACGGCACGACGAACGTCAACTTCTTTGATCCGATCGAGGCAACAGCAACGGCCGCCTATGAGAACGACGGAGACGCAGGCATCACGGGAAGGATCTACGACCCGACGATCTTAAGCAGAGACGACTACAAGATCGATTTTATAACCGGATCTACCTATAAGATTACGAACGACGCAACCGGTGAAGTTGTCGGGTTTCAGATCCGTTCGGGGGCCAACGATCAAATCGTATTCAACGATGGCGGGGGAGATACCACGTTGACCTTGACGGCTGGTGCCTACAGCGCTGATCAGCTTGCCAGCGAAATTGAAGCCCAGCTGGAAGCCAATTCCAGTTCGGGACAGGAATACACTGTCAAATGGGACGACCAGAATCAACATTTTCTGATTACCAACGATTCGGGAAATGCCAATCCCTTGGTGTTGAGATAGACGGCAGCCGGCTCGACGGCGGCGGCAACTCTTGGATTCTCCGTCACTTCCGACGATACGCTCAATGCTGGTCAGACCGCCACGAGCGATAACGCCGCGGACCATACCTTTCAATACGTCTCTGGGGATGACGTCTATTTTCAAGGGGTTCAATACACCATCACCGATGGATCGGGAGGTGGCCCGGCGGCGGGTGATACATTCACCGTTTCCGTGACCATGGACGCGTCGAAAACGATGTCGGTCAACAGTGAAGTTCTTCAGGACAGCAACAAGGTCGCGGCGGCGGGGTCTCCCGAAAATCTTCCTGGTGATAATCAAGTCGCCCTCGATCTGGTCGCCCTCCAGCATGAGAATGTCATGAACGAGGGGAAGTCCACGATTGATGCCTATTACAACGGCTTTGTGGGTTCGGTGGGGATCAACACCCATGCCGCCGAGAATACCGTTAACCATTATCAGGCCATGAAAGAGCAACTTGAAACCCGGAGGGAGGCGGTTTCCGGCGTCTCCCTGGACGAAGAGATGATCAATCTCATCAAATATCAACAGGCGTTCAGCGCGAACGGAAAAATGATTTCCGCCATTAATGATATGATGAAAGAATTGATGGATCTTATATAAAAAGGAAGCGTGCCATGATAAACAGAGTTTCGAATAAAATGCTTTACGCGAGCCTGAATCGGAATATCATGAACAACACCATCCGGCTCCAGTCGATTCAGGAACAGGCTTCTTCCGGAAAACGGATCAACAAACCATCCGATGACCCCCTGGGTGAAGTCAAGGTGCTGGATTATCGGACCATCCTATCCAACGTGGAACACTATTTGTCCAACATCACAAATGGGACTTCCTGGCTGAACATGATTGATTCCACATTGAGTGACATGGGAACCATGGTTACGCGTGCCAAGTCCCTCGCCCTTTCGCAGGCGGCGGATACGGCGGATGCGACCACAAGACGGGGAACCGCCGTTGAGATTGAAAGCCTCTATAATCGGATCATCGATTTGGCAAACACCCAGATGGGAGAATCATATATTTTTGGGGGCACCATTACAGATCAGGCGCCCCTCGACCGGAGCGGCACCTATCACGGGAATGCCCAGAAAATCTCCATTGAGATCGCGAAGGGAATCACATCGGAAATCAATTCCGCCGCTTCTGATTTTCTCGTGACCGATTTGGATCCCGCCGTTTCCCTCGATCCTGCGACGGCTGGATATACCTTTTCCTCGGAGGACGCCTCCAGCCGGTTTCTCATTGACGGGTCCAACGATGTTTTCCAGGCCATGCTCGGCGGAGACACGGGTGGAGTCCATGATATCCATCTCAATAACGGGCTCTATTCGGGAGAGGAGCTTGCTCAACTTCTCCAGGACGCCTTGCGAAGCACGGGAGACAGCGGCGGTGTCGATTACAGTAAAATCACGGTGACCTATGATGAAACGACAAATCATTTTGTTTTCGACAGCGGCGATCCTGCTACAAATTTCGATACGATTCAGGACATCTCCGGGGGACATGCCTTGGAAACCCTCGGTTTTTCATCCAATATCACCGGCAACGGGGACTCCGACGTGGAGTCGGACACGGCGGTGGCCTTCAACATCATGACCGGTGTCAACGACACCTTCAGTATCCAAGTGGATGGAGGCGCCCCGCAAACCATAACCATTTCCCCCGGAACGTATACCACCGCCACGCTGGTCACCGAAATGCAGTCACAATTGAACAGCGCCTTGGGGGCCGGAGTGGTCACGGTCGATTACAATGCGAGTCATCCCAACCGTTTTACGTTGACCTCTTCGACGACGGGAGTGAATTCCTCCGTCGTTTTGGATCCGGGAACAAACGATTTCTTGAGGATGGCGGCGCTTGAACCCGATCTTTCCGTCAATGGAACGGAGGCCACGCGCGTCTCGGACCTGAACCTTGGGGAGGGGGTGACCCTTGGGACCATACGAATTACCGATCGGGCGGGCAACACGGCAACGGTTGATCTGACCTCCGCGGTTACCTTGAAGGACATTATCGACACCATCAATTCAGCGGGGAGTGTTCAGGTTACGGCTTCATTGGACACATCGGGGAAGGCCCTTGTCATAACGGACAACAATGCCCCTCCAGCCCAGCTTCAAAACCTCCGCATAGAGGATGTCACGGGAACCTCAGCTCAGGATCTTGGTATCATGCAAGACGTCCCCGGAAACATAACAGGAAAAGATTTAAATCCAGCCGTTACGTCGCAAACGCGGATATCGGCTCTTTACGGGGGCAACGGCCTGACCTTGGGGACCCTTAACGTTGTCAACAACGGGGTTCATGGAACGGTGGATCTTACCGAATCCGGTTCCATTGGTGACGTCCTTTCCCGCATCAACGCCGATTCAAACAGCGCGCTCAACATAACCGCTTCCATTATGCCGTCGAAGAAGGGACTGGATGTTCGTTCAACCCTTGGAGACACGGTGGCGCTGGTTTTCGATGGGGATGAGCGTAAAAGCAGCTCCCGACTTGGGATTCAAGGGGATCAAGACATTCTCAAGACACTTAAACTCCTCCAGGAGGCACTTGAGAAGAACGATGGTCACGCCATTCAGGGGCTTTTAGAGCACCTGGATGAGGGAAGCGATAAGCTTAACGTAGAACACGCCAGTGTCGGATCTTCCGCCCAAATCTTGAAGAAATCCGAGGTTGTTCAGAAGGATTTGAGGGTCAACACCCAGAAGGCCCTTTCCGACACGGAAGACGTCGATATGTTCAAAACTCTCTCCGACTTCAGCCTTCAGCAGCTTGCGTTACAAGTCTCTCTTGAATCGGCGGCCCGCCTCGTCCAACCCACGCTCCTCGATTTTCTTAGATAAGGAGCGGCTGTGCTCATCTTGACACGGAAGTTAGGGGAGCGAATCACCATTGGGGAAGAGATTGTCGTCACAATCCTGGAGATTCACGGCAGGCAGGTAAAGATCGGAATCGAGGCGCCCAGAGAGATGGCTGTTCACCGCGAAGAAGTCTTCTTGAAGATTCAGGATGCCAACATACGGGCCGCGTCTCCCGATCCTAATGCCTTCGGAATTCTGGTGGAAACATTAAAGAAATCGTCGGATACAGTCGATAAAAAAGCAGGGAGGAAAGCAATTGCTGATTAGGAAAACAAGGCTGGGAGATATTGAGGTGGATGACGAGAAGATCATCACCTTTCCCTATGGCCTCTTGGGATTTGAGGACATGAGAAGATACGTGTTGTTATCACCAAATCCCACGGTTCCTTTTCGTTGGCTACAATCCATCGAGAACCCCGGCCTCGCCTTCGTTGTTGTCAACCCCTTGGTGTTTCATCCCAGATATGACATGAAAATTCCGACCGCCCAGTTGTCGGTCATTGAGTGCGGTTCGCCGGAAGAGATTGCTGTTCTCGTCATCGTTACCATCCCGGAAGATCCTGCCGAGATGACGGCCAATCTCGCTGGCCCCCTCGTCATCAACACAAAGAAACGGCTCGGTGTTCAGGTGGTCTTGGGGGATGAAACCTATTCCACGGAGCATTCGATCGTAAAGGAATTCCAATCCCTGAGCAACAGGCCGTTTGAATCCGTCAAAGACAACCTCGAACCAATCGCAACGAACTATTAAATCCTTTCCAAGAAATCCTTACGATGAAAGAACGTGAGGCGTCTCGTTTTCCTTAGGATGGTCTTTACAACTTTGCGACCTTCCGGAAGTGGTAACCGTAGATGGCGAAGGTCACGGCCTCGGGGAAGAACCTCGGCTTGCGAAAGAGGGTCCAGAACAACATCTTCCAGTAGTGAAAGCGTTCCTTCCCGAGGATGCCCAAGCGGATGTTCGCCCTGAAGAAGGCAAAGATATACTGGAGGTCGATGGGAACCCCAACCCGCGGTTTCCGGTACTCCTTTAAAAACACGCGCACCCGCCGGTAGTAGTTGCCGGGGGAATAGAGGCAGGACAGGATGTAACGGTAGCCTTCCTTCAAGAGGGCAGGGTCCATCTTGGGAATGATGTTAGTCGTTCCGTCCGTGTCCCCCGACATATCGCCCAACACCCGTCCCTCCCGCTTGAGGCGCTCGTAGAGGGGCGTGCCGAAGGGGGCCTGGAGGATTCCCACCATGGCCGTGACGATACCCGTTTTCTGGATGAATTCAACCTGCCTCTGAAAGATGGAAGGGGTATCATGGTCGAAACCGACGATGAAACCCGCCTGGACCTCCAGGCCGGCGCGCTGGATGGTCCGCACGCTTTCGGCCAGGTCCCGGTTCCGGTTCTGCTTCTTGTTGCACTCGGCGAGGCTCTCCTCGTCCGGCGTTTCGAGCCCGATAAATACGGTGTCGAACCCCGCCTGGACCATCATTGCCATCAACTCGGCATCGTCGGCGAGGTTCACGGAGGCCTCCGTGTTGAGGGGAATCCCCTTCTTTCCCTTCCGCCACTGAATCAGGGCGGGGAGCAGTTGGGTCTTGAGATACCGCTTGTTCCCGATGAAGTTGTCGTCCACGAAGAATACCCGGCCCCGCCATCCCTGGTTGTAGATGGCGTCGAGCTCCTCGATAATCTGTCCCGCGTCCTTGATCCGGGGCCGATGGCCAAACAGGGCCGTGACGTTGCAGAAGTCGCAGTTGAACGGGCATCCCCGGGAAAACTGGAGACTCAAGGCGGCGTAACGTTTCAAATCGAGGAGGTGCCACGCGGGTGTCGGGGTTTTCTTGATGTCCGCGAAATCACCGGTTCGGTAGATCCGCTTCGGTGACCCCTTGGCCAGATCTTCCAGGAACGGTGGCAAGGTGATCTCCGCCTCGTTGAGAATCAGGTGATCGATCTCCCCGAAGGTTTCGTACTCGCTGGTAAAGAGGGGACCGCCCGCAACGACCTTCGTCCCCGTTTTCCGGCACCGTTCTATCACGTGCATGACAGAGGGCTTCTGCACGATCATGGCGCTGATGAACACGTAGTCCGCCCACCGGAGATCCTTCTCCGTGAGACGTGTGACGTTCATGTCCACGAGACGGGTTTCCCATGCCTGCGGGAGCATGGCTCCGACGGTGAGCAGGCCCAGGGGAGGTTGTGCCGCCTTTTTGTGGATGAATTTTAGGGCGTGTTTGAAACTCCAGAACGTGTCGGGGAACTCGGGATAAACCAGCAAAACCTTCATAAACCTTTCCTTCCAGGGGCAAGGGACTTTCGTGCCCTTTCCCAAACGTATCCGAGCTGTAAAAACCGAGATGGCATGAGATAAGACTCTCTAAACAGGATACAAACTTATATATGAACCATACCACCAATCCGATCCGGATACAAGCTCCCCGAAAAACCGGACTTGCCGGTGGCAAAACCCTTCGTTTCAGGTCATAAGTGTCATGGCGCGGCGGAAACAAAGAGAAAGCTTCCCTGCGGTTATTTTTTGAAAAGGGAAGTGTAGGCCCCGTAGCCTTCCGCGACGAGGCGTTCTTCCGGGATGAAAAACAGGGCCGCGGAGTTGATGCAGTAGCGCTTGCCGGTGGGCGGGGGTCCATCGTCGAAGCGGTGTCCCAGGTGCGAGTCCGCGTGACGGCTTCTTACCTCGACGCGGCGCATCCCGTAGGAGTTGTCCGGCCGCTCAACGACATTTTCCGCCTCGAGGGGGCGGGTGAAGCTGGGCCAGCCGGTTCCGGAGTCGAACTTGTCCCGTGAGGCAAACAGGGGCTCCCCGGAGACTACGTCCACGTAGATTCCCGGCCGGTGATTGTCCCAGAAGGTATTCTTGAAGGGAGGCTCGGTGCCTTCCTCCTGGGTCACCTGAAACTGTAATGCCGCCAATACCTTTTTGAGGACCTTCCGGGGCGGCTTTTCGTATCCCAGCCAGTAGCGCTGCCTTTCCGGGAAGAGCCGAAAACGAGGATGGGCGCCCCAGACCTTTTCCTTGAAGCCGACGCGTCCCGATCCCCGGTGGTAGGCATCGAACTTCAGGGGACAGGTCTTGTAATAGTCCTGGTGGTAGGCCTCCGCGGGATAGAACGCCCCGGCGGGGAGGATCCGCGTGGCGATCTCCTTTTTGAAGATCTTCGCCGCGTTCAGCCTCCGCTTCGATTCCTCCGCGAGGAATTTTTGCCGCTCGTTCTGGGTGAAGATGGCGGTCTCGTACTGGGTGCCTCGATCGTAGAACTGCCCGCCTGGGTCGGTGGGATCGATGTTCTTCCAGAAGACTTCCAACAGCCGCTCGTAGGCGATCTTTGCGCTGTCGTATGTTACCTGGACGGACTCGTAGTGGCCCGTCTTGCCGGAGCAGACCTCCTTGTAGGTGGGATTCTTCACGTGCCCGCCGGTGTAGCCGGAGATCGCCTTCACGACACCCGGCTGTTCCTCGAACACCGCCTCCAGGCACCAGAAACATCCCCCCGCGAAGAGTGCCGTTTTCATTTGTCCCGATGATTCAGGCATCGTTTTCGAAGTTTCGCTGATTCTTCCGCCTTGCGAGATGGTCCCGCCGCCGTGAAACAGGAAAAGACCCGCCACGAGCGCCGCGACAATAATTTTGCGTTTCTTCAAGTCAATCCCTTCGGGTCCCACGGAAAAAAAGAGGAGGGCGCGCCGCCCCCCCTTGAAAATCCTTACCCCGGGTATTTCTCCTGGATGAAGGCGAGCGATTCATCGATGGCCCGGAGAGTCTTTTCCAGGTCTTCCTCGGTATGCCGGTGGCAGAGGTAGGCGTGGTGGTGAGGGGTGAAGAAGAATCCCTTCCGGATGAGCTCCGTGTAGAAGGCGGTCCGCCTCTCCCTGCGAAGCTGCTTGTTGCCGTCCTCGCCCACCTTGAAGGTGATGAAGAACATGGGGGCCACGCCGCTCAGCTCCGCGCCGACGTCGTACTTGTCGAGAATTGCCTGGATCTTGGCAAGAAAGTGTTTGCCCTTCTCCCAGATGCCGTCTAAGACCTTGTCGCGTTCCAGTATCTCGATGGTCTTCAGCGCGGCGATGTAGGGCAGGCTGTTGGGGAAGAAGGTGGAGGAGATGAAGAGCTCGGAGGCCGCCGCCATCATGATCTCCTTTTTCCCCGTCACGACACTGATGGCGTAACCGTTGGCCATCCCTTTTCCGAGGATGGTCAGGTCGGGGGTCACCCCGTAGTATCCCTGCGCCCCGCCCAGGCTGAGCCGGAAGCAGGTCCGGATCTCGTCGTAGATGAGGACGGCGCCGTACTTATCGGCGAGCGTCCGCACGCCCTCGAGGAATCCAGGTTTCGGTTCTTGCATCTTCTGGTGGAGGGGATGCCCGAAGGGCGTTAGGATGATGGCGGCCGTCTGGTCGCCGTGTTTCTTCATGAGGTCTTCCAACTGGTCCAGGTCGTTGTAGCGGAAGCCGTAGACATCCTCGTAGAATTTCTCCGGGATGCCCCCCTTCATCTCCACGCACCAGTCGTGCCACCCGTGGTAGCCGCAGCGCATGACCTTCAAACGGCCCGTGTGGGCGCGGGCGATGCGGATGCTCGCCGTGGTGGCGTCCGAACCGGTCTTCAGAAAAATGCTCATCTCCGCGCAGGGAACCAGTTCCTTCACCTTGCTGGCCAGTTCGTTCTGAAAGGGCTGGGAGAGGTTGAAGCAGAACCCCTTGTTCTTTATCTGCGCGATAACGGCGTTGTCCACCTCTTCCTCCCGGTAACCCAGGATGATGGGGCCGTAGCCGCACAAGAAATCGATGTATTCGTTGCCGTCCACGTCTTTGAAGTGGGCCCCTTTCCCCTCCGTGATAAAGATGGGATATTCGCCCATGATAAAGTCGGTGGGCTTTCTGGCGCCCAGAACGCCCCCGGGGATGAGGGTTTTTGCCTCCTCGTAGAGTTCCAGGCTCTTCGCGAGATTGAGTTTTTTCGTCTCTTCCATGTCTTGCACCCCTTTCAAACCTTAAGGAGGGATTCAACCGTTTCCGTCTGATGGATACGAGCGCCCCGTTTGATGAACTCGGAAAGAAATTTCTCCGGGTCGATGCATCCCTCCGGGGCGACGACGCCCTTCACCGTCACATAGCCGTCGTCCATCATCAACGCCGCGATGGAGGCGGGCAAGCCCGTTCCGGGGGCCATCCTCCCCACCATGTCGGCGGTATAGGTAATGCGATTGTCACCCTTCACGCCCTTCACGATGACCTTCAGGCCGGAGGCCTGGGGCCCGTTGTCCCGTCCCTCGGGGATCTTCTCCCAGAGTTTCAGGGTCAGGTCGTAGGGAACTACCTTGGTTCCCTTCACCTCCACCGGTTCCGAGCTGAGAAAACCCGTGTCCCGCTGTTCCTTGATGAGCTCATCCACCCACGAGGGGATGAGGGCCCCCTTGATGATCACGTTCTTGACGCCCTCGATGTATTTCGGGATGGTGATGGGCTGGGGATGCCCCACGTAGCGCATCACGCAGGTGCCGAGGGGTTCCAGGAACTGGGCCGTCTCCTCGCCCGTTCCTCCCTCCACGTGGACCAGCTTCCCGTCGATATACTGGGGAAGCTCCCCTGTCACCATGTGGAGGCTGTGATCCCACGCCGCGCCGTGAAGCTCGGCGATGCTGACCACCCAGAAGAGCTTGATCTCTTCCACCTGATCCAGCTTGTTGGCGTACCAGCGGACCAGGACGTTGTTCGTCCCCGGATCG
>JALSPC010000187.1 GCA_026986155.1 bacterium | reverse complement strand
GAGCCCATGCCCGTCAGGACGGTGACGCCCGCCTTCTTGGCGGCCTCGTCGATATCGGAAGAAAAGAGGATGGGCACGGCCTCGTAGTCGTCGCAGATGTCGATGTAGTTAACCCCCGCCTCCACGGCCGCGCGGGCCACGGCCACGGCAGTTTTGTAGAACGGGCCCGCCGTATTGACCACCACGTCGTTGCCCTTGATGGCCGCGACCAAACCGTCGTGGTCATTCACGTCTATCTTGATGAGTTCTATCTTGTCACTGGCACGCAGTTTTTCCTGCAGCCGGTTGGGATCGGTGACGATGTCTCCGAGGGTGACCTTCGTGATTTTGTCCTGCTTGATAAGATCCCGGGCCACACCCTGGCCCATGGTTCCCGCTCCACCTACAACAATTACCTGCATTGACATTCCTCCTTGATTCGTTTTTTGACGGTTTCCAAAAAAGTCCTGGATAAGTCAGACCTTTCTATATCCAAAGGGCCGCCTGACTGTCAAGATATGTTGGCGGACAGCTGATCCTTTCCGTTCAACCTTCCTTTCCGGTTCGCTCCG
Organism: bacterium; assembly: GCA_026986155.1. Classification (GTDB taxonomy): domain Bacteria; phylum Desulfobacterota; class S145-22; order S145-22; family S145-22; genus JAOZMY01. The sequence continues at coordinate 3,759 of JALSPC010000187.1, read as the reverse complement.
GCGTGAATCCGTTCTATCGGAGATAGGTGACCTTTTTGTCCAGCCCCTTGCGCGGCACGGCCGCGGGTTCGCTGGCCTTTTTCCCCAGGCAGACGATGGCGAGGGGAACACGGTTCTTGTCCACGCCGAGGATTTCCCGCATGGGCTGCTTGTCGAAAAAGGTAACCCAGACGCTGCCCAGGCCGAGGGCATGGATGGCCAGGTGCATGTTCTGGATGGCCGCCGCGCAGGCCTGGATATAGCCCATGTTGCCCTCCTCCTGGAACATGTCGACACCGGTTCCCTTCGGGTTGGCCACCACGGCGATCATGACAGGTGCCTGTTTCAGGAAGCCGGGGTCGTATCCCCCAAGCCACTTCCAGCCGCTCACCTCGCGGGCCCATTCCTTGCAGCGGACGGTCTCGTCGAAGATCTTGCGCTTTATCTCGTCGTTGGTAATCACGTAGAACGACCACGGCTGGCTGTTCAAGGGCGAAGGCGCCCAGATGGCCGCTTCGAGGATTTTCTCGATGGTCTCTTCCGGTATCGGGTCCGGAAGGAAATCCCGGCAACTGCGCCGCCCCTTGATGGCTTCTTCTAACTCCATGTTCTCCCCCTTATTAAATTCCTTGTCACATCCGCCTATCGCGCGGCGGCAAAACGGTGAAAAGCAATCCAAATAAAGCAAAATAGCGGCCTGGAAAACCGGTGGCGCTCATTCCTTCACGCCGGAATCCAGATCGCCGTCGAGGATCTCCACCAAGGCGCCCATTAATCGCTGGGGCGGTTCCAGGAAGGCGTAGCGGATACCCGGCAGACGGCGCGGCTCTTTGTCTATCAGCTTTTTTCCCTTGGCCGCAAGTTCCTCCAGACCCTTTTCCACGTCGTCCACCTTGTAGGAGATGAGGTAGAACCCCTCCCCGTGTTTTCGGATGAACTTGGCCACCTCCCCGTCCGGAGACGTGGATTCCATCAGCTCGACGGCCACCCCGCCCACGTCGTAACGCGCCACCCGGATCTTCTCGCTTTCCGCTTCGTAGTAGAAGTCCGGTCTCAGCCCCAGGGTGTCCTCGTAGGCCTTCACCGCCTGTTCCAGGTCCTTGACGGCGAAGCAGAGGTGGTCGATCTTCTCGATCTTCATGAAGAATCAGCCCGACTTTTTCGTCATCTTCTTCGCGGCAGTCGCGATGGCGTCTTCGATCTTTGTGTAGCCGGTGCAGCGGCAGATGTTGCCGGAAATGGCCTTTTTTATCTCGTCCTTTTTGGGCCGTTTCTTCTTGTCCAGGAAGGCCTTGGCGGTGAGAATCATCCCCGAGGAGCAGTAGCCGCACTGGATGGCGTGCCGCTCCACGAAGGCCTCCTGGACGGGATGGAGTTTTTGGCCTTCCGCGAGCCCCTCAATGGTGGTGATGGAAAGTCCCTGGACGTCCGCCGCCAGAGTCAGGCAGGAACGGACAGGGACGTTGTCGATGAGCACCGTGCAGGCGCCGCAGGCCCCCACGCCGCAGCCTTCTCGCGTCCCCATGAGTTCCAGGTCTTCACGAAGGACTTCCAAAAGGGTCTTGTTGGGCGGGACGGTGAGGTTGTAGGGTTCGCCGTTGACCAGCAGGGTGATGGGTATCAAGGTCATGGTCTTTCTCCTCGTTATCTTGCAAGCGCTTTGTTCAGGGCCCGCCGTGTCAGGACCCGGGCCATCCGCTTCCGGTAGGCCGGCGGCGTCAGCACGTTGGGGACCGGTTTCGCCGCCTTGTAGGCAGCCTCGGCGAGGGCGTCGATCCACGCGTCGGTGATCTCGGCGTCTTTCATCATGGCGTTGTCATCCACGATGACCGGCCCGCTTCCCGCCGCTGTGAGAACGAGGCAGCCCGATTTGCACAGTTTGCCGTCGTCGGAAAGAGTCAGGCAGACGGCGGCCCCCACGAGGGGGTAGTCCAGGGCCTGGCGCAGGCGGAGTTTCTCATAGCGACAGACGGTGTTCTTTTCGGCCGGCGGCAGGAGGACGCCTTGCAGAAGCTCGTCCGCGTCCTTGTTGTGGGGCCGTTTGCCCTTGCCGCTGTAGAGCGCTTCGAGAGGCAGGGCGCGGCTTTCGCCTTTGCGGGACAGGACTACCCGGGCCGACAGGGCGATGAGCATGGGCGCCAGGTCCCCCTGGTAGGTGGCGAAGCAGTGTTTGCCCCCCTTGACGGTGTTGCAGGTCTCGCCCCCCGCCTTGAAGCAGACCGGCTTGGCGCGCCGCCACGCGGCGGTCTGGTTGTAGTAGAGACACCGGGTTTCCTGGAGAAGGTTTCCCCCCACGGTGCCCATGTTCTGAAGCGGCGGGGCGGCCACTGCCTCGGCGGCCTGGTGGAGTCCGGGGTATTTCTTCCGGATGAGGGAGGATTCCAGCAGCTCGGTGAGCGTGGTTAAGGCCCCGATGAGGATAGAGCCGTCTTTTTGTTTCTCGATTCCTTTCAACTCCTCCACGTCCTTGAGGTTGATGACGACGCCGGGGGCGGCAAGCCGCTGCCTCATGCGCACCAGGAGGTCGGTGCCTCCCGCCAACAGGGACGCCTGGGCCCCGTGGATCGCGAGGAGTTCCAGCGTGGAGGGGATGTCTCTCGGGCTGAAATATTCAAATTCGGGTAATTTCATCATTCTCTCCGCCTTTATGATTGGGCCTTCTTGGTTTCGAGGGCCTTCAAGACCCGGTCGGGTGTGTAGGGGAATTCCTTGAGCCAGACCCCCGTGGCGTCAAAGAAGGCGTTGGCGATGGCCTTGTAGGCGCTCATGGAGATGGTCAGGCCCCCTTCCTTGGCCCCGAAGGGACCCTCGGGATCCATGCTCCGGATGAGGATGGGGTCGATATCGGGCATGTCCACGGACAGGGGCATCTTGTATTCGAGGAAGTCGCTGTTGAGCTGGAGCCCGCCGTCCCAGACGTGTTCCTCCAGGATGGTGGCAGTGCCCCCCATGGCCACGGAGCCTTCCAACTGGCCCTCCACCGCCATGGGATTGATGGGGTTGCCGCAGTCGTGCGCCACGACCATGCGAAGCAGTTTCACGATGCCGGTCTCCGGATCGACTTCGATCTCGGCGACGCTGGTGCCGTAGGAGAAGGTGCCCGCCATCTGGCCGTAGGGATTCTTGACCCATTCCCGGTCGAAGCTGATCTTGGGGATGTAGGTGCCGTAGCCCTGGATGTGGCGCCCCTTGGACATGGCGTAGCGGACGGCACGGGTGAGCTTAATGGCCTTGTCCGGGTCGTCTTTCACGAAGACCATCCGATCTTTCAGGACCAGCTTGTCTTTGTCCACCTTCATGTATTCAGCCGCGGCGGCGAGGATCTTGTCCCGCGCGTCCTCGGCGGCGAGGCGAACGGCGTTGCCGGAGACGAAGGCGGCCGCCTGGGAGTAGGCGCCGGGGTCATGGGTGGTGACCTCGGTGTCGGAACAGACGAGGTTGACGGCGCTCATGGGGATGCCCAGGGTGTGCGCCGCGATCTGGACCATCATGCTCTCGTTGCCCTGCCCGTTGTCCACGACGCCGCTGACGATGGTGGCGGCGCCGTCCTCGTTGACCCGGACGTAGGCGGAGGAGCCGGACCGGAAGCCCATGGGAAAGCCGCACATAATGGCGAGACACCCCATACCGATGCCGCGGTAGGGGGGCAGCTTGCCCCGCTTTTTCTTCCAGCCGCTCTTTTTCGCCGCCGCCTTGATGGCGTCTTGCAGGCCGCAGCTGATGATCTTGGAGCCGGTGGCGGTGACTTCGCCGGTGCGGATGCCGTTTTTGAGGCGGATG
>JALSPC010000186.1 GCA_026986155.1 bacterium | reverse complement strand
GATATTGATGCTCGGGATCTACGAGGACACGGGATCGCTGAAGTTTGTCTCCACCACGCCGCGGGATCTCGTGGCGGCGGCCTGGCTCCTGGAGCAGGGAGCCAGCCTCGGCGTTGTGTCGGACCTTCTCATCAAGGAGATGACCACAGAGCAGGTCCTTCTCTTGCACGACCTCATCCGTTCCACCACGCATCACCGGATCAACGGAACCGACGTCCACGTTGCCACGGCCTCCTCGGATACCTACGTGGGGGACATGGCCGTTGTGGTCCACAAGCTCAGGGACCTGGAAAATTACAATGTCCTCTTTGTCCTGATTTCCATGGAGGATCGCGTCTACCTGGTGGCGCGCAGCCGTCTTGAGAATGTCAACGCGGGGGAGATCGCGCGGCGGTTCGGGGGCGGCGGGCACCCCTCGGCCGCCTCCGCGACCCTGAAGGGGATGACCCTGACAGAGGCCAAGGAGGCCCTGCTCAAGATCCTCCACGAGGCGATCCCCCCGGAACTGGTCGCCCGGACCGTCATGTCGTCGCCTTCCATCCTCGTCCACGAAAAGGCCCTCATCAAGGACGCGCAGACCCTCATGACGCGTTACAATATCAACGGCCTTGTTGTTGTGGATGAATCAGAAAGGATTTCCGGGATTCTCACCCGGCAAACGGTGGAGAAGGCCGCCTATCACGGTCTGGAACGCAGCGAGGTCCAGCAGTTGATGACCACGGAGTTTCACACCGTCGCACCTGACGATTCCTTCGAGAAGGTGCAGCGTTTTGTCATCGGGGAAAACCAGCGCCTCCTTCCCGTGGTGGAGAAGGGGCGAGTCCTGGGGGTCATCACGCGGACGGACGTGATGCGCATCTTTCGGGAACGGGTGGGGGAAAAGGTTAAGGAGGGTGTTTTGCCTACCCTGTCCCATCCCGCCCGCCAGAAGCAGATCCGAAAACTCATGGCGGAGCGTCTCCCGTCCCATGTCTACGCCTTCCTCAAGAAAGCGGGGGAGATCGGGGACGAGATGGGTATCCAGGTCTACGGGGTTGGCGGTTTCGTCCGGGATCTTCTCCTGCGCCGGGACACCTTCGATATCGACATGGTGGTTGAAGGGGACGCGGTCGCCTTCGCGGAACGGCTTGCCGTTTTAACAAACGGGGTGAGCCGGAAACACCGGAAGTTCAAGACGGCGAACCTCTCCCTGCCGGAGGGATTTCACGTTGATATCGCCTCGGCCCGGCTCGAATACTACGACCGGCCCGCCGCCCTTCCCACCGTGACGCACAGCTCCCTCAAACTGGACCTTTTCCGGAGGGATTTCACCATCAACACTCTGGCGGTTCACTTGAACCCAGGTTCCTTCGGACAGCTCATCGATTTCTTCGGCGCCCAGGAGGATCTAAGAGAGAAGCGGATCCGCGTCCTGAACAACCTGAGCTTCGTGGAGGACCCAACCCGCATCCTCCGTGCCATCCGCTTCGAGCAACGCTTCGGGTTCAGGCTTGGCAAACATACCCTGAACCTGATGAAGCACGCCGTCAGGAGCGGGTTTCTCGACCTTTTGTCCGGGAAACGCCTTTTCAACGAGTTGGTCCTCATCTTCGAGGAAGAAGACCCTGTCACTGTTTTGAAACGGATGGACGAACTGGGGGTTCTCAAGGCGATCCATCCAAAGCTGAAGATAAATGACCGCATCATTAACGTGCTCAGGCTGGTGGGCGAAACCCTCGCCTGGTATCACCTCCTCTTTCAAAGGCAGAAGATCGATCCCTGGGTCGTCTATCTCTTCGCACTCACCGATTACACCCACCCGGATGTGCTCGCGCGGGTCATGGAGCGTCTCAAGATACCCGCCAAGTATCGTTTGAAATGGCTCGATGAAAGGAAGGAGGGAATGATCCGGCTCGCGCAGTTGAAGAAACGCCTCAAGGCCGGGCGATGCCCTCCCAGTGGCGTCTATGAAACGTTACGCCCACTTCACCTGAACACGATCCTTTTCATGCTGGCGAAGGCGGATACTCAAACCGTCAAACGCGAGATCTCCGCCTTTGTTACCAATTACAGCAAGGTGAAAATTTCCCTGAAAGGCAACGACTTGAAACAGCTCGGAATCCCGCAGGGACCCGTTTACCAGGAGATCTTCCAGACCCTGCTGAAACTTCGCCTGGACGGAAAGATCTCCAGCCGGGAAGGGGAGATCGCCTGGATCGTCAAGCACGTGAAGAATGGAAGGCTCCGGGACGACGGTTGATATTCTCCAGGATGGATGTCATAACACCATGAACACGGAAGTGAAAATATAGGAAAAGAGACGTTGAACCATATCATCCAGCAGATCAGTATCATGGCGGTGCCGATACTCATGGCGGTCACGTTCCACGAGGTGGCCCACGGGTGGGTCGCCTATAAACTGGGGGATCCCACGGCGAAAGACGCCGGCCGTCTGACGTTGAATCCCATCAAGCACCTTGATCTTCTGGGAACCGTTGTCTTCCTGGTGACGCGGATGATCGGGTGGGCCAAGCCGGTTCCCGTGAACCCCTTTAACTTCCGGAATCCCAAGACGGGGATGGCCTGGGTGGCCGTGGCGGGCCCCGCCATGAACATCTTCCTGGCCCTCTTTTTCACCCTGTTGCTCAAGATTCTTTTCATGATTCCCGTCTCCCGGGATTCCTCGTTTTTGATCGCCGTCTTGACGCCCGTGGCGCTGATGTGCAAGATCGGCATTGTCATCAACGTGGGATTCGCCGTTTTCAATATCATTCCCGTACCCCCCCTGGACGGGAGCAAGATCCTGGAGGGCCTGCTTCCCGCGGAGGCGGCCATGAAATACGCGAAACTTGAACGATACGGAATTATCATCCTGGTCATCCTCATTTTCACGCGTGTAGTAGATTACGTGATTTTTCCCATCATCAACCTTATTACAGGATCGTTGATGAAATTTGTGCTATAGGCAGGGCGGGGACGCCCGTAAAATGATACCTGCTTGACCCTTTTGTTACTTGTGTAAAATTTTTTGACATTGCATTTTTTTTATGTTAGATATAATAACGAATAAGATAAGATTCCTTGCCCAGAATTTCTTGCGTTGGAAGGACAAATAAGGAAAGCGCGAAGCGGATCCGCGCTGGAAATTTGTTGTGGTTGCGGTAAATGGAAAATAAATTTTATAGAGAACTCCTGGACGAAATTCCTGATTTTATCTACTTGCATGATCTTGAAGGGCGAATTATCGAAGTAAACTCGGTAGTGAAAGCCATATTAGGGTATGATAGGGAATCCTTGATTAAGGAAAATGTCCGCCGTTATATTCATCCCTCCTATCGTGAACAATTCGATGATTACTTAGAGAATGTCCTTGCAACAGGTGAAAAAGAAGGAATTTTTGTTGTCCGCGATGCCCAGGAGAGGACACATCTCCTTGAGTATCATAGCCGACTCGTGATTCACGAAGGGGAACCGGTAGGGATCAGGGGGGTCGCCAGGGATGTCTCAGAGCAAAAGCGCATGGAACGCGCGCTACGAGAGAGAGAACTTCTTTACCGCACTCTGTTCGAAAACGCGGAAGATGCCATCTTTCTTCTGGACAAGGGCGTGTTTATCGATTGCAATCCCAAGGCGCTGGTCATGTTTGGTTGCGGCAAAGAAGAGATAATGGGAAGATCTCCCGTTTTTTTCTCTCCCAAATTCCAACCGGACGGAATCCTTTCGAAAGCAAAGGCGCTTGAAAAATTGGATTTGGTCAAGAGCGGGATTCCGCAACGTTTTGAATGGATGCATTCTCGTTTGGACGGAACCCCTTTTGAGACAATTGTAAGTTTATATAAGATAAATGTCTCAAGGCGCGAGATTATCGTGGCGATGGTTCATGATATTTCACCGCAAAAGGCCTTTGTCAGGGCGTTGGAGAAGAGCGAACGCCACTACCGGGAGGTGGTGGAAAACGCGAATGTCATTATCCTGCGCTTTACGCCGGATGGGAATTTTACCTTTATCAACCGCTTCGCGGAGGAATTTTTTGGTTTTCCCAGGGAAGAGATTGTGGGCAGAAACATCGTCGGAACCATCATCCCGGAAACGGGAGCGAAGAGTGGAGAATTAAGGGCAATGTGCCGTGAACTCTGTCGAAACCCTGAACGCTATTACGAAAATGAGAATATGAACATCACCAAGGATGGCCGCGAGGTGTTTGTCGCCTGGCGAAATCAACCGATTAGGGACAAAGACGGAAACCTGTTGGAAATCCTCAGCTTCGGCGTGGACATGACCCAAGTTCACGAGCTTGAAGACGCGCTTCTCCAGGCGAAGAAACTCGAGGCGATCGGCACCCTCGCGGGGGGAATCGCGCACGACTTCAACAATATCCTCGGCGGGATGATGGGCTATTTTTCGCTTCTTAAGCAGCAACACGCCCCGGGAGACCCGCATTACGCGGTTTTGGAAAAGATCGAGGCGGCGGGGGCGCAGGCCGCGGAACTCGTTAAGCAGCTCCTCGCCTTTTCCCGCAAGGGAAAATTTGAATTGAAACCTATTGAACTTAATAAAATCATTAGCGATGTCTTGCTGCTCTTGAAACGGTCCATTCCAAAAAAGATTGAAATCAGAACGAATCTTCAGGAAAATCTTCCCTTTGTGGAAGGGGACCCTTCACAATTGAATCAGGTCGTTATGAATCTATGCCTGAACGCGATTCAGGCCATGCCTGATGGAGGAAGGTTGGAAATTGAAACCTTTACGGCTTCATCCGACAGTTTATCCCCCACTGTGTTGGAAAACCCGGCGGTTGAAAACTATGTGACCGTGACGGTTTCCGACACGGGCATAGGGATGGATGAGAAGGTGTGTGAGCATATCTTCGAACCCTTTTTTACCACCAAGGAGGTGGGAAGAGGCACGGGACTCGGCCTCGCGACGGTTTACGGTATCATTCGAAACCATGAGGGGGAAATTATGGTCGAAAGCGAGATTGGGAAAGGGACAACGTTCAAATTCTATCTTCCGGTGAAAACCACGCCCGCAATCTCGCGAGGAACTTCGGTGAGTGGGCCGTCTGAAAAGGTTGTCGGAGGGGAGGGGAAAATCCTTATCGTCGATGACGAGGCCATGTTTCGCGAGATGTTAAGAGATGTCCTCGAGTTTCTTGGGTACGAAATCCTGATAGCCAGGGACGGCCGGGAGGGCGTCGAGGTTTATAAAGGGCGCCAAGAAGAGATTGACTTGGTTATCCTCGATATGAACATGCCCATGATGGATGGGCAAGAGATGTTCAGGGAAATAAAGAAGATCAATCCCAAGGTAAAGGCGCTGTTGTCGACAGGGTTTGCGCTCGATGACAAGGTTCAGGCATTGATGGAGGAAGGGGTCATGGGATTTATCCAGAAACCCTTTAAGATCGATGACATCTCCAGGGCCGTCAAGGCGCTGATGGGCGAGAGGCCCTGACCTATCGTGAGCTAATTTTTCGAATCGTTTCCTCTTTGAATTTCAACTCGAATATCCAGGGCCACACATCCTTTTCCCTCGGGAAGGAGCTTCAAGGGATTGATATCCACTTGACGAATCTCCGGAACCTCCGTCAGCAGCCGTGAAAGCCGCAATATCGCTTGGAGAAGGGCCTCCTTGTCCAAGGGGGGGCGTCCCCTGAAGCCTTCAATGAGTTTGTGGCCTTGGAGCTCCTCTGCCATCTCAAGGGCGTCCGTTTGGGTTAACGGCGCGATCCGAATGGCGATATCGTCAAATATCTCGGCAAAGATCCCGCCCAGTCCCACCAGGATGACGGGACCAAAGGCCGGGTCGTGTTTTGCCCCGAGGATCATTTCCAGCCCCTCGTCAACCATTTTCTGGATGAGGATTCCATTGGATACCCCGGATAATTCATTCGAATTCTCAAATTGGTCCACGGCGTTGGAAAGGGCTTTCGGGGTCTTGAGATTCAAGACGACGGCATTGTGTTCCGTTTTGTGAATGGGTTGGGCGCTTAGAACCTTGGCTGCCACGGGAAAGCCGATTTCCTCCGCGGCGGCAACCGCCTCACGGGCGTTCGCCGCGCGTCGGTAAGGGGCGGCGGGTATCCCACAGGCCGCCAGCAATGTGAATCCCGCGTCCATGGAGAGAAAGGGGGAATTGATGGTTCCGAGAAGTGCGCGTATTGTTTTCTTGTCTATGGAAAGATCGAGGGGGGGAGCCCCCTCCTTTGTTTTCTTCCGATGGTGATCCCGGGAGGTGGCCAGGGCCTCCATGGCGTCTTCCGGCTCGGTGAAGACGGGGAGGGCGTAGGCCTGCCGAACGGCGGCCAGTTCGGCGTCGTCCGTGTGGTAGCGAAACGCGATCGGCTTTTGATACCGGTTAACCAGTTGGCCCACCGCCTCGATGAGCCGCCTCGACGCGGCCTTTTCCTTGTCGCTGATGGCCCCGTGCAGGAACATGATGCCGTCCACGTCCCGTCTCTGGATGGTGTATTCGAGGATTTTCGTGTAGAGCTCGAAGTCAAAGAGGTCCCCCAGGTCGAGGGGGTTCGTGGGATTGATGACCTTGGCGCGGAAGACCTCGCGCACCTTTTTCAGGAAGATCTCGGGGAAGGGAACCAGGTTGAAGCCATGTTCCTCCGCCAGGTCCGCCGCGACGATGGCGATTCCCCCGGAACGGGAGATAACAACCAGGTTGTTTCCCCGCATGGGCGGCAGCGAAAAGATCATGGCGCTGTGAACGAACTGGCGGAAGTTCCGCACGCGCACGATGCCGCATTGCCGGGCCGCGGCGTCCACGACCCGGTCGTCGGTGGCCAATGCCGCCGTGTGAAACTTGGCGATCTGTTGGCTGGCCGTTCCCACGTTGGACTTGTGCAGGAGGATGCTCTTCTTCGAGCGGCGCGCGAAGTCCATCAACTCCCGGCCATGCTGGATGCTTTCCAGGTAGAGGCCGATAATCTGGGTGTTCGCGTCGTTCTCCAGGTAGTCCAGGTAGTCTATCTCCGTGAGATCGAGTTTGTTTCCCATGCTGACGATCTTGTTGGGGCGGACGTTCAAGCTGGAGAGCTGGTGGAGATAGGTGAGGGCCACGCCGCCGCTCTGGGAGAGGATGGAGATCTTCCCGGGGGGACTCACGAACCCCTTCAGACTCACGAAGGGACAGCAAAAACCATTTTCCAGGTTGATGATGCCGATCCCGTTGGGACCCACGAAGCGGATTTTCCACTTCCGAGCGTTCTCCAGAAGGCGCGCCTCCAGTGCCTCGCCTTCCTTGGAGAATTCCCGGAATCCCCCGGTTTCGATGACCATCCACCGAATCCCCTTTTCTCCGCACTGGTCCACGATGTCCGGAACGGTCCGGGCGGGGGTCAGAACGATGGCCACGTCGATGCCCTCAGGAAGATCCGATACCGAGGACAGGATCCGGTGTCCCAAAAGCACGCCGCCGTGGCGACCCACGAGATATATCTCTCCGTGAAAGCCGAAGTCGAAGAGGTTTTCGGCGATGAGCCGGCCCAGGTTGCTTTCACGTTCCGAGACGCCGATGACGGCGACCCTTTGCGGGTAGAAGAGACGATCCATCGGTTTATCCTCCAGGTTCAGAGCCATTCCCGGGCCGAAAGCGCCAGGACCTTGACCCCCGTTTTCGTTTCGTTACTGGCCGAAAGGGTTTCACGCAGGCGTTGCGCCGTCTCCTCCGTGACCGCCGCCATGAGTAGTATGTTGTCTCCCGGCCAGATCTGGGTTCCCATGCGGGGGTCGGAGTGGGCACCTTTCCCGTGGACGGGGCCCCAAGTGGTAAATCCTTCCACGCCGGCGTCAGATAAGATGCGGTGAATGTCTTCTTCCTTGTCCGCGTCGAAAATAATCATAATGAGCTTCATTTCAGCGCCTTTCCCATGTCTTTCCGGGTGAAAAAGGTATAAAGGACCGGGACGATCAAAAGCGTGACAAAGGTGGAGACCATGAGCCCCCCGATAACGGTAATGCCCATGGGATTCCAGGCCTCGGACCCTTCGCCCCGGCTCAGCGCCATGGGAAGCATCCCGAAGATGGTGGTGAACGTGGTCATCAAAACGGGCCGGAGTCTCCGTGTTCCCGCCTCCCTGACCGCCTCGAAGAGGGCGGCCCCGCGCTTTCGCAGGATGTTGGTGTAATCCACCAGGACGATGGCGTTGTTGACGACAATGCCTATCAGCATGATGACCCCGATGAACGACATGAGGTTCAGGGTGGTATGGGTGAGGGTGAAGGCCCAGACAACCCCCACGAGGGCGAAGGGGACGGCGAACATGATGACGAAGGGATCCCGGAAGGATTCGAACTGCGCCGCCATGACCATGAAGACGAGGACCAGGCCCAGGAGGAAGAGGAGCCGCAGGTCCCGGAACGATTTCTGCTGTTCCTCCACGTCAGAGCCCTCCCGTATCTCGATTCCGGGCGGGATCGCCAAGGATTTGAGTCTCTCCCGGATGTCGTTCATGACCTCGCCCATGGATCGCCCGTAGGTGTCGGCGTCCACCGTGACGATACGCTGTCGGTTTTTCCGGTCGATCTGGATGGGCCCGTATTTCTGCGTGATAACGGCCACGTTTTTGAGCTTGACCGGCTTTCCCGTGGCGGCGTAGACCGTCAGGTCGCCGATATCCTTCAGGGAACGACGATCGTCCTTGGCAAGGCGCACAAAGATGTCGTAGTCGTCTCCCGCGTCCCGGAATTTTGTGGGGTCGTTTCCGTAGAAGGCTGTCCGGACCGTGTCCGCCACGAGGGCCACGTTCAGCCCGAGAACGGCGGCTTTCTGGCGGTCAAGGTGTATCCAGATCTCCGGCCGGTAGCCCCGTTCGGAGGTCGTCACGTCGACCGCGCCGGGAATCTTCTCCACCAGGGCCTTGAGTCTGTGAGCAATCTTCGTGATGGTCTTGGAATCGCTGCCCAAAACCTCCAGGGAGATGGGTTTGCGGCCGCCCCCGAAGAAGAGTTTCTCCACAGGACTGACTACCTGGATGGCCAGGTACTTGATGCCGGGGATTTTCTCGATATCCTTGCGGACCGCGTTGGCCACCTCCTTCACGGAACGCTTGCGCTGACTCTTGGGAACGAGCTTGGCGCCCACGCGCCCCACGTAACTTCCTTCCTCGAATCCCAGCGCCGTGGCAACCCCCTCCCGGCTCTGGCCCACGAGGGCGTAGAAGTTGTCCATTTCGGGGATCTCCTTTTCGAAAATGGCCATGATTTGTTTGGCCACCTTCTCCGTCTCCTCCAGGCGCGTTCCCTCCTTGAGCCGGAAGTTGACCTCCATGTCGCCGGAATCCATGCTCGGGATGAACTCGGAGCCGGTGGAACGCAACAGGTTCATGGAAACGCCGAAAATGACGATGCCAACCAGAATGATAAGCCAACGGTGAGCGAGGGAGAAAGTCAAGAGGGCCTTGTAGGTGTTCTCGAAAAAGGTGAGAACCTTCTCGCCGGCGACGTAGAGAAAGGAAAAGAACTTCGTTTGTTTCCTTTCTCCCTTGTTGAGCCAAGAGGCCCCCAACATGGGGGTGAGGGTAAGGGAGGTGAAGAGCGAGCCCAGGAGGGTGATGGTTACCACGGCGGCCAGCTGGTGAAAGATGATACCGCTGATTCCCTTCACGAAGATGAGGGGAATGAAGACGACAACGGTCGTCAAGGTGGAGGCGGAGATGGCCAAACCCACCTCGGAGGCGCCGAAAACCGAGGCCGCGCGGGGGGCCTCACCCTCCTCGATATGGCGCATGATGTTCTCGAGCACGACGATGGCATTGTCCACCACCATCCCGATGGCGATGGAGAGGCTCATGATGGAGATGATGTTGATGGTGTAGCCAAAGATGTAGAGGAAGATGAAGGCGATAATAAGAGAGAAGGGAATGGTCAGGGCGATGATGAGGCTTGAGCGGAACTTACGCAGAAAAAGGAGGGTGATGAGGATAACGAGTAGCCCCCCGAAATAGACAGTCTTGGAGAGATCCCGGATGGAATTCTTGATGTCCCGCGCCGAATCGATGATAATCTTGATGCGCACGTCCTGGGGAATCCGCTTCTTGATCTCCTTGAACTTGGCCATGACGGCGTCGACCACCTCAACCGTGTTGGCTTCCGATTGTTTCTGAATCATCAAGACCATGCCGGGGCGCCCGTCGCCCCAGGCCTTTTCTATCTGTTCCTTGAAACCGTCCTGGATGGTGGCCACGTCTTTAAGGTAGAGGATGTGTCCCTTGTGCTGGCCGATGACCAGGTTGTTTAAGGCCTTGGGATTCTTGAACCTCCCCACGATGCGGAGGTTGAAGTCGAAACGGCCGGTCTTGATGTCGCCCGCGGGGAGATTGATATTTTCCGCCTTCAGGATGGCCTTGAGCTTCTGCATGGAGATCTTGTAGGCCTCCAGCTTATCCCTGTGGAGGAACACGTTGATCTGGCGCTCGAGGCCCGCCCGGAGGATAACCGTTCCCACTCCCGGAACCCGTTTCAGGGGATCCGCGATCATCTTGTCTGTGATCTGGTAGAGCTGAGGATAGCTCTCCGTCGCGGTGATGGCCGCGATGACGATGGGGAAACTGGAACTGCTGAACTTGAAGATGAGGCTCTTTTCCACGTCGTCCGGGAGCTTCGGCTTGGCCAGGTCCACCTTGTCCCGGACGTCGTTGGAGGCGGTGTCCAGGTTGGTTCCCCACTTGAAGGTGCAGTTGACCACGGAGAGGTTGTCCTTGGAGATGGAGGTAATCTTGTCCAGGTTGTTGACGGTGGTGAGTTCGTCCTCCAGGTACTTGGTGACATTCGATTCAACGTCGGAGGCGTTGGCGCCGGGGTAGAAGGTGATGACGCTGATGACGGGGGGCGTGATCTTCGGCAGCATGTCCAACTTCAACCGCTTGAGGCAGAGCACCCCGAAGATGAGGATGGCAACGAAGATCATCGTGATGGTGATCCGGCGGCGAACCGAGAATTCCGGGAGCCTCATTTCGTGATTTCCTCGCCGATGATTTCAATCTTCGTTCCCGTTTTGAGCCGGGTGTTTCCCACGGTTACGACCCTGTCGCCCGCCTTCAGACCCTTCAGGACCTGAACAGAACTTCCCGCCGTGATCCCCACCTCAAGATTGATTTTCCTGACCGTGCCGTCCTCGACCTTGAAGGCGTAGAAGACCCCGGTTCCCGGGATCTTGAGCATGGCGCTTCGGGGGATGACGGTTCCCTCCACCTTCCGGAGCCTTATCCCAACGTGGGCGAACATCCCCGCGCGTAGTTTTCCATCCCGGTTATCCAGGCCTATCTCCACGGTAAAGTTCCGGGTGACGGGATCCACGTCGGGGTAGATGCGCGTGATCTTGCCGGCAAACAGCGCGCGGGGGTAGGCGTCGAATCGCACCGTGGCGGAGGCGCCCGAGTGAACATGGGAAAGTTCCTTCTCGGAGATGTCGGTCACCACCTTGATCCGGGAGATGTCCATCAAGACCATGAGAACCGTGGGGGGCATGGTATAGACCCGGTCTCCGGGGTCCACGAGGCGCTTGGCGACGACGCCGTCAAAGGGCGCGACGAGTTTCGTGTTTTTCAGGTTGGTCAGGGCCACGTCCAGGGCGACCTCCGCCCGCGCTACCCGGGCCGCTGCCAGGTCCTTCAGGATCTTCGCCTTGCGGTAGCCGGCGTTCATGTGGTCCCATTTCTGTTTTGCGATAACCTTCTTTTCGTAGAGGCGTTTGTACCGTCGCCAGTCCGCCGCGATCTCTTCAAGGTTGATCTTCGCCTCCTGGAGGGCGAAACGGGAGGCCTTCAGGGCGGCCCGCGCGTTTTTTACCGCCAGTTCATAATCCACCGGGTCCAGTTCCACGAGAACTTGACCCCGGCGGACCATTGTTCCCTCTCTCACGTGTATCCTGGTGATCTTGCCGGGAATCTTGGACTTCAGCATCACCATCATGTTCGGCTTTACCGTTCCAACGGACTCCGTGGTGACCCAGAGTTCCTTTGATCGGACCGTGGCTATCTTGACGGGGACGGGTTTCTCCACCTTTTCCCCGGCTTGAGACTTCTTTTTCGTCTTGCAGCCCATCGGGATGAGAAGGGAAAAAACAAGAAACGGCACCAACACTCTTTTCACGGTCGATCCTCCTTCAGGGGTTTCCCGACGGCCTTTTCCAGGGCCGCCAGCGCCTTCAAATAGTCGATCTTGGCGATGGTCAGGTTGACTTCCGTCCGCAGCTGCAGGGTCTGTGCGTCGATCACGTCGGTGGAGGTTGCCACTTGCTCCTGGTAGCGCAGCTTGTTGATGCGAAGGTTTTCCCTGGCCTGCTCCACGGAGTCTTTGATGGTCTGGATCCGCCGGTAGGATTCCAGGACGTTGAGCCAGGCCGTTTTGACCTCGTTTAGGATCTCTTGCTTTCGCTGGCTTTCCATGATGATGGCCTGCTCCAGTCTCGCCCTTTGGGCGCCCACCTCCCATTTCCGCTTGTTCCATTCGAAGATGGACCAGTTGGCCGTGACCATGACGCTGGCCGAATCGTTCTCCAGCGACTCGTCGCTCAGGTCGCGGTAGTTGACGCTAAGGGCCACCTGCGGATAGTAACGGCTCTTGGCCAGGCGGACGGCGGCGCGAGCTTCCGCGACGCGGGTCTTTGCGCTTTCGAGATCCGGGCGGGAACGGAGCGCCAGTGTCTGGTAAAATTCGAGGGAATGGGAGAGGGGCGTTATGGGAAAGTCGGTCTCCGGCCGGATGGAAAGGTTGATATCCCGGTTTAGCAGCAGGTTGAGGTAGGACTGAGCGATCTTCCGTCCGTTCTTCGCCTTGATGACATTCAGTCGGGCGTTGGAAAGGGTAACCTTGGATTGAAGATAGTCGTTGAGAGGGATAATGCTTTCGTCCAAAAAGGCCTTGGCCGTCCTCAGGTGTTCTTCAAGCTGCTCGGCGTATTTCACTGCGATGTGATAGACCTTCTGTGCCTTGACCAGTTCGAAGTAGGCAGCCTTGATGGCCTCGACAAGGGCCTGGCGGGTATTCTCGAAGTCGGAGGTTTCGCGTTTCGTCTCCAGTTTTGCCAGGGTATACTGTTCCGTCAAGGCGCCCCCCGTAAACAAAGGTTGGACGACGCTGGTGGTCCAGATGCCGGAATTCCGGGCGGACTGGGAAACCGTCTTTTCCGGAGAGGTGAGGGGGCCGAAAGGGGTATGGATCGTGATGGACGGAATGGTGATCTCTACCGGATTGGCGATCCAACGGTAGGTCCCCTGCATCCGCAGCTTCGGGAAAAAATCGGCATGGGCCGCCTTGGCCAGGTTTTCCGCCCTTTCGATGTTATACCGAAACGCCTTCAGATTCAAATTCTGTTTCAACCCCATCTCGATGCATTCCCGAAGGGTCAAGACCCGGGGGACAACCTTGGATTTTTGGGTTTCTTTGGCCGCTCCGAGGCCAGGGAGTAAAATAATGGCGAAGAGGATGACCGCCAGAACGATACCTTTCCTGCGAATCATTGCGCCACTCCATGCATGAAGATTTCGAAGATTAAGACGGCCTTGGACTTGAGAGACCATCTCGGTTTTTCTTCCAACCACTTGAGAAAAAATGCGTTTGTCATGCCCGCCCAAGCCTCGGCAAGGTCCTCGGCCGAAAGAGGGCGCATGGTTCCTTCCTTTATGCCCGCTGTGAAGATGGATTCCAGGGTTTCCAGGTAACGCTTGAATCGCTTAGCGACTTCCTCGTCCAGTTCCTTGGCAAAGGTCCAGGCGAAACGGTTTTGCGCCTGTAGGAAGATGATGAAAAACTCCCTGTTCCTTTCAATAAACTCAGCCTGATAATCCAACATGATTTTCAATTGTTCCCAGGCATTCTCGACGGTATGAATGCGGCTCAATACCGCGTCTCGCATTTCGTCCAGCCGGGAGGTGATGATCGTGGAATAGAGCTTTTCCTTGCTTTCAAAGAAATTGTAGATGGTCCCCACGGAGAGTTCCGCCTCCTGGGCGATTTCCTGGATGGTCGCGCCTTGAAACCCCTTTTTCGCAAAGATTCTTTCCGCTGCCCGGACGATCTGCCGCTCCCGCTGCGCTCGTTCGCGTTCTCTTCGACGCCGCGTCACAGAGGTGTTCGCGTCCGTTGTATTTGGATGATTGTTCATTTTATGAATCATGATTCACATTTTAAGACATAATTCATAAAAGTCAAGAAAAAATATCCCTTAAAGATTAATTTCATAATTCTACTGTTATATTAACAATATAGAAGATATTTCTATGTTTGTGATAATGTTTTGTTCCGAAATTTCTCTTGACAAGGGAGAGCGGAAACGTCTATCATTTCCATCGCGAAAGGGGTTAAATCATTGGATTGGGATCAGTTTAAGGGAACCGACCATCAGCAATCTGAAGGCTTTCAGCAGGTAGAGGACGCCATCCGCCAGGTCCGGCAAAAAATGAAGGGCCGTATTCCTGGGGGATGGATTATTCTTATCATCCTCCTTGTCATCTGGATGGCTAGCGGCATCTACATCGTGGCGCCGGATGAGGTCGGAGTCGTCAAACGATTCGGGGAATACATCTACACGACCAAACCGGGACCTCATTTTCATATTCCGTATCCCGTGGAAACGGTTTTGAAACCAAAGGTCACCGAGGTTAAACGCATCGAGATCGGGTTTCGAACCATTGATCCGGGACCGCCGGCCCGTTACCGCAGCGTTCCGAAAGAGTCCCTGATGCTCACGGGGGACGAAAATATCGTGGACATGGATCTTATCGTCCAGTACAAGGTCAAGGACCCTGTCGATTATCTCTTCAACGTCTATAATATCCCGAAAACGGTCAAGGACGCGACGGAGGCGGCCATCCGCGAGATTGTGGGGAAGAATAATATCGACGAGATCCTGACCACAGGGAAATACCAGGTTCAGCAGGACGCGAAGAAACTGCTTCAGGCGATTCTCGACAAATATAAAGCGGGTATCCTGGTGGTGGCGGTCCAGTTGCAGGACGTTCACCCCCCCGAGCAGGTGATGCAGGCCTTCAAGGATGTGGCGAGCGCCAAGGAAGACAAGATAAAATATATCAACGAAGCCCAGGGATACCGGAACGATATCATCCCCAAGGCGAAAGGGCAGGCGGAGAAAATCCTCAACGAGGCCCAGGCCTATTTGAAATCGAAGGTGGCGAAGGCACAGGGGGACGCCAACCGGTTCCTCCAGGTCTATGAACAGTATAAATCGGCCAAGGATATCACCCGTAAACGGCTCTATATCGAAACGATGGAAAAGGTGTTGCCCAAGGCGAAAAAGATCGTGGTTGACCCCAAGCTGGGCGGAAAGGTGTTGCCCCTCCTGCCCCTGGATCAAGGGTCGCCCGTGTTGAAACCGCCCAGGTCTTGAAAGGGGAAGGGATTGAAGAATAAGTTCCCAATCATCATTGTCATCATCCTGCTCGCCCTTTTCGGGATCAATCAGGCCTTTTTTATTGTGGACCAGACGGAGCAGGCCATCGTGCTCCAACTTGGCAAGCCTGTGAGGGTCTTGAGGGAGCCCGGTCTCTACATGAAGATCCCGTTTCTGCAGAATGTCTTGACCTTCGAAAAACGTCTCCTGGAATACGACGCCGCGCCGGCGGAAATCCTCTCCTCCGACAAGAAAAACCTTGTCGTGGACAACTATTCCAAGTGGCGCATCACCGATCCTCTCGTTTTTTACCAGACGGTACGGAACATCACGGGGGCCCAGTCCCGCCTGGATGATATCATCTATTCGCAGTTACGGGTAATCCTGGGCAAGAATACCCTCACCCAAGTGGTCTCCCTGAAACGGGATGTCATCATGAAGGAGGTGACGGCCCGCTCCAACGCCATCGCGAAGGACTACGGCATCGAGGTCATCGATGTCCGGATCAAGCGGGCGGACCTGCCCCCGCAGAACGAAAAACATGTCTACGAGCGGATGCAGGCCGAACGCCAGCGGGAGGCTATGCGCTATCGTTCCGAGGGGAAGGAGATTGAACTGCGGATTCGAGCGGAGGCCGACAAGGATCGCACGATTATTCTCGCCGAGGCCTACAAAAAATCCGAAACGATCCGGGGAAAGGCGGACGCGCAGGCCCTGAAGATCTACGCGGACGCCTACATGAAAGACCCGGAGTTCTATGCCTTTTTGAGAAGTCTCCAGGCGTATGAGACCGCCTTTGACAGGGATACCACGCTGGTTCTGGTCCCAGACAACTGGTTTTTGAAGTATTTCTCCAAGGCGCCGAAAGCCTTGAAGAAATAGGCGGTAATTTTACGACATTTTAACACGACCGGGGTTTTTTGTTGAGACAGAGGGCCTTTCCTTTCCAAGTCCCTGACAGTGTCCTTTTGGAGATTTTGGGGGAGATACACGAGGTCGATCATCGTAATCTCTCTCTTCAGGAATGGTTCGCCACGGTCATGGGCCTGCTGGATGACCGAGCGAGGATCCATTTCGGGGACCTGGTGGCGACCTTCCCATCGAACAACGGCGATTCCAACGGATTGAAAATCCTTTCTTACAAGAAGGGTGAAATCACGTGCCATATGGATTTTCCAAATCCCTTTCTCGAGCAGGCCCATGCCCGATGCGCCGGCAAAAGATATCCGGAATTGATGGAAATCCCCCTGGATCGCTGTCCCTTGGTTCCCGAGCGGCCCTATTGCCCTGTCGTGGTTCCCCTCGGGTGCCACACCCTGCACCTGGGCGTTTTCGCGGCCGGAAGTTTTGACGATAAGGCCGTGGTGATGCGCAACAGCCGATTGTTCAAGATGTTGGGGATGGAGATGTCACGCTATCTCTTCGCGTGCCACATGCACCATCTCGTTTCACAGGTTCTCTTTGAACGGAATGAGGATGGGATGAACTTCGAGGCGCTCTTGACCTTTAAGTTTAAACGTCTCGTGGACAAAATCGATCCCGACGCCAGGGGAAACCTCATGGGTGAAGTCATTACCCTGGTGGAGCGCATCCTTATCCAACTCGCCCTGGAAAAAACAGGGCACAAACTGGGCCATTCGGCCGATCTCTTGGGAATCAGTCGGAACACCTTAAGGAAAAAGATCCAGGCCCTGGGACTCGAAACCAAGGGGACCTGAGGTTTCCTCTCCGTATCCCAATAAGGCTCCCCAAGGAAGGGGATTGCCTATGGGAAAGTTTATTGTTACAAAATAACATTTTAACGTAGCGCAAAAATTCTTTGAAAAAACGGAAAGTCTGTGTTATAAAGGGGCACAAGAAATAAAAAAACAGGGAGAAAGGGGGTGAGGGCGGCTTAAAAAAACCGGCATGTAACATTTTTCTCTTTGGAGGTGGAAACATGAAAGCATGGAGTAAATGGAGCAAGGGCCTCCTGGTCCTTGGAATCGTCTTTGGGCTCCTCGTCGGCATGAACACGGGGGCCTACGCGAAGAACGTAATCAAATTCGGGTGTGCCATGTCGTTTACCGGCAAAAAAAGCCGAACGGGAAAACTCTACATCGATTCCCTGAAGCTGGCCATGGACGCCATCAACAAGTCCGGCGGCATCAAGGTGGGCAACAAGTCCTACAATGTAGAAATAAAATTCTACGACGACAAGAGCAACCCCTCCGAGAGCGCGAAACTGATTGAAAAGCTCATCGTGGAAGATAAGGTCAACTTTCTGCTGGGACCCTATTCGAGCGGCATCACCATTCCCGACAGCATCGTAGCCCAGCGTTACAAGATCCCCATGGTGGAAGGCGGCGGAGCCTCCGGCAAGATCTTTGCCCGTCACAACCCTTATATCTTCGGGACCCTTCCCGCGGCGGGGCAATACTTCCGGACGACCCTGCAGATGCTGGCCGGTTTCACGCCGAAGCCCAAGTCCATCGCCCTCATCTACGGGGACGATAAGTTCGATATCAGCGTGGCCAAGGGCGCCAAGAAGATTGCCGAGAAACTCGGGTTGAAGGTTGTCCTCTTCGAGAAGATCTCCGAAGGATCCGCCGATTTCAACACGATCCTGACCAAGGTCAAGTCGCTGGCGCCTGACGCCCTCCTCATGGCGGGACACACGGAAGGCGGGATCAACCTGGTGCAGCAGGCGAAGGAATTGAACGTCAATGTGAAGATGATCTCCATGACGGTCGGTCCCTCCGAGGCGGATTTCCGGAAATCTTTAGGGAAAGACGCCGAGTACATCTTTGGCGTGGCGAGCTGGTCCCCCCAGATGAACTTCAAAGGGATAATCTTCAAGAACACCAAGGAGTTCGTGAAGATATTCAAGGCGAAGTATAACTACGATCCTGACTATCACAACGCCTCCGCCGTGGCGGAGCTGGCGGTCTACAAGAGCGCCATTGAACGGGCGGGATCCCTGGATCCCAAGAAGGTCAGGGACGCCATCGCCAAGACGAAGATCGAGACCATCTATGGCCCCGTTGAGTTCAATCCCAATGGTCAGATCAAGGGAAGCAGCGTGGTGCTCCAGATCCAGGGCGGCCAGGTCTACCAGGTCTACCCGAAGGGAACGAAGAAGCCTATCTATCCCATGCCCAAGTGGAAAGAGAGAAAATAACAATTTCGACGAGCGCGAGGGGGGAGAGTCAAACCTTTACCCCCCTCGTCGTTTATGATAAAAAAATATTGATATGATACTTCAGATCATCGTCAACGGCATCCTGAAAGGCGGACTTTACGCCTTGATGGCCCTTGGAATGTCGTTGATCTGGGGTGTCATGGACATTATTAATATCGCCCACGGCGCCTTCATCATGCTGGGCGCCTATTGTTCTTATTGGCTTTTTACCCTCTGGGGCGTGGACCCATTCATCAGCCTCTTCCTCTCCATTTTCTTCATGTTCCTTGTGGGCTACGCCATCCAGAAATATCTCATAAACCTGGTCATTCGCGCCACCATCTTCATTACGCTCATCCTGGCCTTCGGCATCGAGATTTTCCTCAATAATCTCGCGCTGGTTATGTGGACGGCGGATGTCCGGAAGGTGCAGGTCCCCTACGGCGCGGCCAATTTCAACATCGGGACCGTTACCATACCTTACGTCCGCCTGAGTGCCTTCATTATTGCGCTTGTGATTGCCGGCATTTTTTATATCGTCCTAAACAAAACCCGGACGGGACGTTCCATCCGCGCCACGGCTCAGGATCTGGACGCGGCGAGGCTTGTGGGTGTGGATGTGGCCAAGACCTACGCGCTGACCTTCGGCATGGGCGTCGGCGCGGCCGGCGCGGCCGGGACCCTTTGGGCGATTTTGTTCCCCATCAACCCCATGATGGGGGGAATCCTGACCTTGAAATCCTTCGTCGTGGTCATCATCGGGGGGCTGGGTACCATGTTCGGCCCCATCATCGGCGGCTTGACCTTGGGTGTGGCCGAGGCCCTGGGCAGCAACTGGTTCGGGGCGACCTACGAAAACCTCATTAGCTTTACCATCCTCGTTCTCGTGTTGATCTTCCTTCCCAGGGGCATCCTGGGGAAAAGAGAGTAGGGAAATGGCGCAAAGAGGCGATACATCCAAGAAGGTCATCCTGGGAATCCTCATCATCGCGGGGATCGCCATCCCCTTCTTCACGGGAAACTTCATCATCCGTTTCTTCACCAACGCGCTCATGTTCGCCATCCTGGCCAGCGCGTGGAATATCATCGGGGGATACACGGGCTACGCCTCTTTCGGAAACGTGGTGTTCTTGGGCATTGGGGCTTATGTCTCCGCCGTCTTGATGGAGAAGGGCGGGGTTCCCTTCTGGATAGCCTTTCCCGCATCGGGACTTGGCTCCGCCGTCTTTGCCGTTCTCATCGGCCTGCCGGTCCTGAGATTGAAAGGACACTACTTCGCCATCGCCACCCTGGGTGTGGCGGAGGCCATGAAGGCCCTCGTGGACAACCTGGACATCACGGAGGGAAATTCCGGAATCTATCTCCCCGTTATGAACCTCTCTGTCAAGGCTCAGTATATCTTCTTCTACTTTATGATGCTGGGGGTTCTGGCCCTGACCCTGATCGTAACCTATGTCATGCTCAAGAAGAAGCTGGGGTACGGGCTGATCGCCATCCGGGAGGATGAGGAGGCGGCCGGATCCCTCGGGGTAAACACCACCCTGTTCAAGGTCACCTCCTTCGCCTTGAGCGGGTTTTTCTCGGGCCTGGCGGGCAGCCTCTATGCCTACCAGCAGGGGTTCATCAAGCCCGAGTCGGTGTTTGATGTCGGGGTGACGGTCAAGATGATCGTCATGGCCGTGTTCGGCGGGATCGGGAGCCTCTTGGGACCGCTGTTGGGGGCCCTCTCCATCGAGATCATCTCGGAGGTTTTGACCAATTATTTTCTCGTGGCCCACACCCTCTTCTTCGGGGCCATCGTGATCCTGGCCATCGTTTTCACTCCGAAGGGGATTATGGATATCGTCAGCGGCCGGAAGAAGTTCGGGCTCAACTATCTCCTCCAGAACATCCGGGACCACAGGGTATAAAGGGATTCCATCCATGGTGATTTTAGAGGGAAAGGGCATAACCAAGGTGTTCGGGGGGCTCAAGGCCGTCAGCGAGGTGGACTTTGTCTTGAACCAGGGAGAGATTCTCGGGCTCATCGGTCCCAACGGCGCGGGCAAGACCACCATTATCAACATGATCTCCGGGACCTATGCCCCCACGGAAGGACGCGTTGTCTTCAAAGGTATGGATATCACCGGAAAGAAACCCTACCAGATCGGCCGCATGGGGATCAGCCGCACCTACCAGATCGTTAAGCCTTTTCCAGGCATGACGGTGAAGGAAAACGTCTCGGTCGGGGCCATGTTCGGCGCCCGGGGCAAGGAACTCAGCGCGAGGGAGGCCATCGAGAAGGCGGAAGCGGTGCTGGAATTCGTCGGGCTCCAGGAAATGGCCGAGTACCGGGCGGACGATTTGAACGTGGCCTCCCGGAAACGTCTCGAGATGGCCAAGGCCCTGGCCATGGGGCCGGAGGTGATTCTGTTCGACGAGGTTATGGCCGGTCTCAATTTTTCGGAGATCGACAAGGCTGTTGACCTCATTCAAAAGATCCGGAACGAGGGGATCAGTATCCTCGTGATCGAGCACGTGATGCGGGCCATTAAGAAGGTTTGCGACCGAATCTTTGTCCTCCATCACGGCGCGAAGATCGCCGACGGAACGCCTGAAGAGGTCCTCAACGACGAAACCGTTATCAAGGCCTACCTGGGCCGGCGATACAAGGAACTGGTTCAGTAGGGGGCGGGATGTTTCTCGAAGTCAAGAACCTGAATGTGGGATACGGGGATGTCCAGGTTCTCTGGGACGTGAGCTTCAGCGTCGATAAAGGGATGATCGTGTCTCTGGTGGGGGCCAACGGCGCCGGGAAGACCACGCTTTTGAAAACCATCTCGGGCCTCATTCGGCCCATGGGCGGGGAGATTCTTTTCGACGGGAAGCCCCTGACGAACCTCTCCTCCAAGGAGATTGTCGGTCTGGGAATTGTTCACGTCCCCGAAGGAAGGCGTCTCTTTCCGGATATGAGCGTGGAGGAAAACCTCCTCATGGGGGCCTACCGCCGGGGCAAAGACCCGAAGGTCGCGGACGACCTGGAGCGGGTTTATGAGATATTCCCCCGATTGAAAGAGAGAAGAAAACAAAAGTCGGGCAGCCTCTCGGGCGGAGAACAGCAGATGTGCGCCATGGCGCGGGGACTCATGGCAAATCCCGAACTCCTTCTGGTGGATGAGATGTCCCTCGGCCTGGCGCCCCTTATCGTGGACGATCTCGTCGATATCGTCAAAGCGATTCACAAGGAGGGAACGACGGTTTTTATTGTCGAGCAGGATGTTCATCTGGCCCTGTCCAACTCGGACTACGGATACGTTCTCGCCACGGGGCACATCATGATGGAGGGGCCCTCTAAGGAGCTCCTAAACAACAAACAGATCAAGGAGGTCTTCCTGGGGCTTTGAGATGGTGGAAGGACTGATTATCGGGGCCGTGGGAGGGGGCGTCATCGCCGTCCTCCTTTTCTATTTCATTCTGCTGCGGCCGCTATCCGAAAGGATGTCGGCCCAGGTATCAGAGAAAAACCTTCTGGAAGCACGGTTTCGCGAGATCACGCGAGACCTCAAGGAGAAGGAGGCCCGTCTCCTTGAGGTCTCGCAGGAGAGATCGGCGGCGGTTCAGAAGGCGGAAGAAATCCCCAAACTGGAAGCGCGTCTCCGGAGCCTGGAGGAGGAAAACGCCGGGTATCTGCGCCAAGTGGCTGATCTCCGCTCGAAAGTGGCGGAATTGACGGCCACGATGCGCCAGGAACAGAAGGCGTGGGAAGAAAAACTGGCGCTCCTGAACGAGGCGCGGGAGAAACTGGGAGACGCCTTCGAATCCCTCTCCGCCAAGGCCCTGCGTCACAGCCAGGAGAGTTTTTTGCGAGAGGCCCAGGCGACCCTCGAAAAGTTTCACCAAAAGGCCGCGGGGGAACTGGAGAAACGGAAACAAGCCGTGGGGGAACTGGTCCGGCCCATCCAGGACCTCCTCCAGAAATACGAACGGGAGATCCAGGAGATGGAAAGGGCGCGCCGGGAGGCCTACGGGGGGTTGAAGTCCCAGGTCCAGTCTCTCCTCGTGAGCCAGCAGAAGCTGGAGGCCGAGACGGGGAACCTCGTCCGCGCCCTGCGGGCGCCTCAGGTGCGGGGGCGCTGGGGAGAGATTACCTTGAAACGGGTGGCGGAGCTGGCGGGGATGGTGGATCATTGCGACTTTTACGAGCAGGAAAGCCGTGAGACGGAAGGCGGACGACTGCGGCCCGATATGATCGTGCGGCTGCCTGGGGGAAAGCAGATTGTGGTGGACGCCAAGGTCCCCCTGATGGCCTATCTCGAGGCGATGGAGGCGGATGACGAGACGAAGCGGAAGGCCCATCTAAAGGAACACGCCCGACAGGTTCAATCCCACATCTCGAACCTGGCCAACAAGGCCTACTGGGACCAGTTTTCCCCCACGCCGGAATTCGTGATTCTCTTTATCCCCGGTGAGAACTTCTTTAGCGCCGCTTTGGAACAGGCTCCCAACCTCATTGAGGAGGGGGTTCAAAAAGGGGTTATCCTCGCCACGCCCACCACCCTCATCTCCCTGCTCAAGGCCGTTTCCTACGGATGGCGGCAGGAAAAGTTGGCGGAAAACGCCCAGATCATCAGTGACCTTGGGAAACAACTCCACGAACGCGTTATTGTTTTCACCAATCACTTGAGCGAGGTGGGCAAAAATCTTAACCGGAGCGTTCAGTCCTACAACAGGGCCGTGGGATCCCTGGAAACCCGCGTGCTTCCCGCCACGCGGAGGTTTGAAGAGATGGGCATCACGTCCAAGGGACACGCGGAACCCCTCAAACGCCTGGCACAGACACCAAGGTCTCTGACTATTGAGAAGAAAGGGGAGGTGGATTGAAAAACTGAGGACCTCGGGATAGATTCTGTCGAGTTTTTCGCCGGAAACGTGTATCATACCGCCATGGCCTCAGAGAACGCAAAGACCTTCCGTCATCATATGGGCCTCGTTTGGATGTTCGTCCCCCTGGGCCTCTTTTTTCTCTTCTCCCAGTTTTATCGCACCTCGTCCGCCGTCATCGCCATCGACCTGAT
>JALSPC010000185.1 GCA_026986155.1 bacterium | reverse complement strand
CCAAGACGGGAATGTAATATCGTCATCTGGCCCCCATGAATACCTCTTGAACAACACCTGCGTTGGGTGCCACACGGGTACGAACGACGGCGCCTCCACCCACGCGCCCTATGTCACGGACACCTCGGCTCCAGCCTACGGGCCGGATTACGATGGAACGGGAAACCTGGTCAATAACGGGACAACACTTTCCGGGGGGAGTTTCTACTGGGTCGCCAACGCCAGTGACGCCGATGGTCACAATGTAGAGATCATTGCAAGTGCCGACACGACACTGAACACGCCACCAGGATTCCAGGCCTCAGTGGCCCTTCCGGATGGCAACTCCGGACCCGCTTCTTGGCCTTCCGGGCAGCAGGTCACCTGCGCGGGCGTTTACGGGTGCCATGGTGATCGAACCGTGTCCGGGAGCATGGCCGCTATCAAGGGCGCGCACCACAGCGACGCCACAGGGGCCCTTACCACGGCAGATTCCACGGGAAACAGTTATCGTTTCCTGAAAGGTATCTATGGATACGAGGACTCCGATTACGAATATCAGCCGACTGCCACCGCACACAACCAGTACTATGGCTACGACAGGAGCGGTGAAACCGATGTCAGTGATAAACATACCATCAGTTACTTTTGCGCGGAGTGCCACGGTAATTTCCATAATGGCAGCGGAAACCTGACGCCCAGCGGCGGGTCCTGGGGATCTCCATGGCTGCGGCATCCCACCGACTACGACATGGGCAACACGCCATCTGGCAGTGAGTATCGCTCTTATGTCGGCGCGGACGGCACCACGGCCGGCCAATACAATATCATTGCGCCCGTCGCGAGCAATGATGTCTCCACGGTGAAAAGCGCCGTCTCGTTTTCTGACGACACGATCGTGATGTGCCTCTCCTGTCATAGGGCCCACGGCAGCCCCTACGCGGATGCCCTGCGTTGGGATTACAGTAAGATGGTCGCTGGAAACGGAGGTGGATTCGCCAACAAGGGCTGCTTTGCCTGCCATACGACCAAAGATTAATTTACTTCGCTGCTTTCCCGGGGGAGGGGAAGGTTCCTCCTTCGTCCCCTTCCCCCGCTTTTCTCTTCCTTATGATGGAGGATGTTTCGATGGATAAATCGTTCCTCATCCTTTTATCTCTTTTAGCCTCTATCGTTTGCTTCTCCATGAACCCGGTTGTCTCCAACGCCCGGGTTACCGGTCCTTGCGCCAACTGCCATACCATGCACAACAGCCAGGATGGAAACGCCGTCGCCACGGACAGCAGCGGCAACCTGACCAGCGCTCCCCACGATTATCTGCTCCGAAACACCTGCGTAGGATGTCATACCAACGGCACCGGTAATGTCACCATCGTAAACAACACCCCCATGGTTCTCACTGCAACCGCCCCGACCTACCCTTCCGACGGCTCCTCCACGGGCACCCTGGCGGCCGGCAACTTCTACTGGATCCTCCATGCCACGGCCGGCAACGCCGACCCGGACACCAGCGGCCACAACTGCCTGGCTATCCCTGGCGTCAGCCAGGACAGTCACCTGTCTCAGGCGCCGGGCAAGCCGGACTCCGCCAACGGGCCCAATTGCGCCGGGTGCCACGACCGGATCGACAGCTGCAAAAGCTGCCACACCCCCGCCCACCACGCGGACGATACCCAGAGCCCCGTCGTGGGCGCTTCGGGCGGCTGGTACCGCTTTCTTAATTCCTCCTACCACGGCACCGCCAGCACGGGGGTCAAGGGGATCGAGGACTCCGACTGGGAACAGACGGTCAGCGCCACGGACCACAACGAGTATAACGGCTGCAACAACCCCTACGGAAACGACGACAATTCCATCAGCAACGACTGCGCCGGGTGCCACTACAAGTTCCACGGCATCAGTTACACCGACACGGACGGAAACGTCGTGGCGGACAATCACTCTCCCTGGTTTCTCCATCCCACCCACCTTCCCCTTCCCAACGACACGAGCATGGAGTATTATTACTACAACAACGCGGGAGGAAGCGGGCCGGGTTCCTACAATCCCATGGCCCCGGTGGCACGTGACCCGTCGGCCCTTGCCGCCATGACGGGATCCACGAGCCTCGTGACGCCGGGCAGCGACCAGGTCATGTGCCTCTCCTGCCACCGTGCGCACGCCTCCCACTACCCGGACATGCTGCGATGGGATTATACGAATGACTGCCAGGCTGGACAAGTCAACACCAACTGCGGATGCTTCGTGTGCCACACGACGAAGGGGGATTAGCTTCTTTACTTCAAAACGGGCGTTTCGCCTTACTTTTTTGATTTTCCTCGGGAGCCTGATTCTCCCGTTTTTCTTTTATTGCGCCGCCCACGCGGTCCAGGAGGAGGTGCAGGTGGAACGGCGCCGGCCCCGTGTCGCGGCCATCATCACCAAAGACGACCGGGGGCACCCCCTGGAATTTCCCTCCTTTCTCTACTACGACAGCTACCAGGACGAATTTTATATCATCGCTTCATCGAGGGCGCGCGTGATCATCTACACCCCTGATTTCTTCCCCTTTTTCTCCTTCGGCCCCGGCCGGGGGGCCCTGGTGCCCATGGCGCTCACCATCGATAAGGGCGGTACCCTCTACTTAGCCCAGGGGACGGGGGAAAAGAACCCAGGTCGGGCCATGCTTACCCTCTTTAACGCGGCAGATATTAAGATAACGGACATCTTTTTCAAGGGATTCGAGGGTGCGGATACCTTCTACCCCAAGTCGATCGCCTTGGGCGCCACGGGGCACCTCTACCTGGCCGGCCTGGAATTCGAGGGAGTCGTCGTCCTGTCCCGGGAGGGGAAATTTATCAAACTCATCTCTCCCAAAGACAAGATTCTTCCGGAGGAACCTCTCAAAAAGGCCTCTATCACTGACGTCTACGTGGATACACAGGGCCGCTTATACCTCCTCAGCGAGGAGATGGGCCGGTTCTACGTCTACGACAGGGGCGAACACTTCCTCTTCAAGGGGGGCGTCAAGGGGGGGAGTTCGGGGAAGCTCAGCCGGCCCCGGGGGATTGCGGCTGATCCCAGGCGTAATCTCATCTACGTTATTGACTACATGCGCCACACGGGGCTGGCCTACGATTACAACGACGGGCGCTTCGTCTTCGAGTTCGGGGGACGGGGCTGGAGCCCCGGTTGGTTCAACTTCCCCACGGATATCGCCGTGGACGCCCGGGGACGGGTCTACGTTGCGGACCTCTTCAACCACCGGGTCCAGGTCCTGGTATTCCCCAAGCGAAAAAAAATCTCACCCAAGCTAAAGATCCAGACGGAACCGGCCGAGAACCCGCCGACTATTGATAGGGATGGCAGCGGGCGCAAAGGCGCATCCCCGCCGGGGCAATGAGAAGGGCCCGGTAGAGGCTTCCATGGGGATCGTGGCAACTGACGCAGGTAAACGGTTTTTGTGGATTGAGGGGGTCCCGGGGCCCCATGAGCGGGTGCTTGCTCAGGGGATGCCCCCGTTTCTTCCCCTTGAAGCGGGGATGGCACCCCATGCAGAGGGGGAGGGTCGCCTCCTCCAACTGGTAGGGATGGGGGCTGGCGTGGGGGCTGTGACACGCCACGCACCCCTTGGCGGTGAGGATGGCGTGGAAACGGAAACCCTTTTTTGAGAAATCCCGCGCCTTCACCAGATGGCAAACCAGGCACAGCCCTTCCTTTCCGTCGTAGCGCAGGTAGAACTTCCGGGAACTGCCGTGGGGGTCGTGGCAGAAGACGCAGTTTCCCGCCCCCACGGGACCGTGGACGTATTTCTCCGTTTTCCAGCGGCGGCTGGAGAGGTGGCACCGGAGACAAAGCCTGTCGGAGCCGCCGTCCAGCGGCGTGAAGCGGATCCTCTTCTTCCCGGCGCCCTTGGCGTGGCAGGCGAAACAATCCCCAACCGCGGCGGGTTCGTGGGCCCATCCCTTTTCCAGGTAGGACATTTTGTCGCGATGGCAGGGAAGGCACGCGCGCTTTCCGGCGCCCCCCTTTTTTGCTTTCTTTCCCTTCTTGGCAATCTCGTGGCAGGGCAGGCACGCCCGTTCTGAGGCCCCGCGGTGGAAGAGGTAGATACCCGGAAACCGGCCCAGCCGCGCCACGGAGAAGGCGGGGTTCCAGGAAACGCTGAAACGGACCTCCCCCGGCAGCAGGAACAAGACGTTTTTGCCCTTTTTCAGCGTCAGCTTGAAGTGGTAAACAGCACCTTTTTTCCCCTTCCGAGGGACCTTCTTCAGGAGGGCATAATCCGCCTCTCCATTTTCCGAGCGGATCTTAACGCCCGCAACGGGACCCGCCACCACAATCCGAATCTCCTTGAAAGGGGTTGTCTTGCCGGAAACGGGTGTCAAAAGGGAGGCCCCCGCGAAGAGTGGAGACGCCATGGCGAAGATGAAAACCCCGGCGAGTATCGAGCGGAAACCCTTCAAGACGGGGTCACTCCCCCCGCCGGCAGAGGCTCAGTGCCTTCTTGTAGTATTTCAGGGACTTCGCCAAATCCCCCTTCTGCTCGTAGAGCTGTCCCAGAACGGCGTTGACCTCCTGGGAACGGGGATGGGTGAGGGCGAGGGGCAGAACCTTGACGATCGCCTCGTTCACCTTCTTCCGCGCGGCGAGCACGCGGGCATCCATGAGAATCGTCCCCACGTCGTCGGGACTCGCGGCCTCCGCCTTCTTCACATAGGCCTCGGCCTTGTCCACCTCCCCCCGTTCAAGGGCAATCCGGGCCAGCCCCAGGAGGGCGGGAACATACCTCCCCTCGCTTGACAAGGCCTTCTCAAAGGCCTTCTCCGCCTCCGGAACCATCCCCTTTTTCAACATGGACTCGCCCAGGTTGGCGTAGCGCAGGGCCTCTTTCTCCCCGGCTGATTTCCCCAGGTTTTTCGGATGCAGGGCGGTCTCCACCGCCTCCCGGGTCTTGAGCCCCAGGAGAACCTCTATCTCACCCTTCACAAGATCGGCAAGATTATGGGTGTAGCCGTATCCCGCCGCCACCTTGCCGTCCTTCGCCACGAGGGCGGCCGGCATGACAAAGATCCCCAAGGCCTCGTAAACCTTCCGGTCCCGGTCCACGTAGAGGGGACCCCCGTAACCCGCTTTGTCGACCACCGCCTGAATGGCCGTCGGCGCGTCCCCCAGGACGTCCACCGCCGCGAAGGTCACGCGGTTTTTCAGGGATTCAAGGGCCGCGGGAATCTCCCGGAGGGTCCTGACGGCGTGCCGCTTCTTCATCTCGGAATCCGCCCCCCAGAAGAGGAAAACCGTCACACCCTTCCCCAGCGAGGCAAGGGAAACCAGTTTCCCGGAAAGGTCCGCCACGGAGACGGGAGGAAGAGGATCCCCCTTTTTTACCGCCCGGAAGGGAAAGGCCTGGGCGGAAACCACCTCCGCCGCGAACACGAGGAGAAAGAACAACCAGCAACAACGCTTGCGAAACGGCATGTGTCCTCCCTACTTGTAACCGACGGGCTTGACCCGGTTGTAGATCTTGGGCTTGTGGCATCCCACCACGCAGGTTCCGCCGTTCTTCGAAATAGTAAACTTGATGGGATAGGACCAGGCCCCGAAGGGAACCTCGAGACGTATGTGCTTGGGCTGAATGCTGGCGTGGGGGTCGTGGCAGGCCTTGCAGCTCCGCCCCTTGGTTCGATGTATGTGCAGATAATGAAGATTAAAGTCACCGTTACGAAAATTTGTCAAACTTTTAGTCCGTTTGTCCCGCGCGATATCCTTGTTGTGGCACTCAAAGCAGAGAGCGTATTTATCTTCCTTGTAGGGAGTGTAAAATTCGGGGGGGAAATACTTGTTGAGAAGCCGAGTGTAGAGGGATCCGTGGGGCTTGTGGCAGGCCTCGCAGTCGCCGTCCTCCACGGGACCGTGCATGTACTTGCAGGTTTTGATGTAATCTCCCAAGTCCTTGTGGCACCCGAGGCAGAGATTTCCCAGGTCCGCCTTGAGCTGTTTACGGAAGTTGGAGGAATGGGGGGTGTGGCACGCGGTACATTGGCCCTTCTGAACAGGCCGGTGGTGCGCCTTGGCCGTCTCGATATCCTTGTAGACCTGGGGATGCAATTTAACATGGCACTTCTCGCAGAGGGCAGGCTCGGACAGTATCAACTGGGCCTTGAAGTCGGACCCGTGGGGGTCGTGGCACTTGCCGCAATCCTCCCCTACCGGTTTATGGATATGTTTCCGCTTGAACTCCTCCTCTCGCTCCTTGTGGCAGACGACCCCCTTCTTTGGACTGGCGATGAGAAGTTTCTCGTGGTGCGAGGCGTGGGGTGTGTGGCAGGCCACGCAGTCGCCGGAACCCACGGGTCCATGGAGGAACTTGTGTTCAACCAGGCTTTTCTCGTGGCATTGGAAACAGAGTCCCTGAAGGCTCTTTCCTCGGAGTTGGTACTTTTGACTGGACTGGTGGGGATCGTGGCAGGAGACGCACTCGCCATCCTCTACAGGGGGATGGATCACCTCCTGGGCGAACTCGGCCTTCTTCGCCTGATGGCAGGCATAACAGAGGGCGCCGCCGGAACGCTCGATGGCCCCGGGATGCGTCGAACCGTGGGGATTGTGACAACAGATGCAAACA
>JALSPC010000184.1 GCA_026986155.1 bacterium | reverse complement strand
TTGCCCGAACTGTTTCCGGCTCTTGACGTGTGTAATGGCCTTCTCCAGGGCGCCCTGTGCCGCGCCGACCGCCTGCGCGCAGACATGGATGCGGGTCACGTTGAAAAATTCCATGAACTGCTTGAAGCCGTTTCCCGGGGTTCCGATGAGGTTTCCCCTGGGAACCCGCACGTTGCTCATCGTGATCTCCGCCGTGTCCGAGGCGCGAATCCCCAGTTTCCCCTTCAGTTTGTTGGCCTCGAAGCCCTCCCGGTCCGTCTCCACCACGATGACGCTGTGCCGGCGGTGGCGGCTTGGCGCCTCCGGTTCCGTCACGCACAGGACGTTGACGTAATCGGCAATGGACCCGTTGGTGATGAACATCTTGTTACCGTTGAGGACGTAGTCGTCCCCATCCAACACGGCCGTGGTGGCCACGCCCGCCACATCGCTTCCCGCGTCCGGCTCCGTGATGGCGGATCCCATGATGGCCTCGCCCGCCACGAGGGGAGGCAGGTAACGTTTCTTCTGCTCTTCGGAGCCGAATAACTGGATCAACTGGCCCCCGAAGGTGGCCGCCAGGACGGAAAGGCCGCACCCGGGGTCCACCCGCCAGAACTCCTCGGAGATAAGCGCGTCCTCCAGGTAGCCCAGTCCCGCGCCGCCGTATTCCTCCTTGATGAAGACCCCGACGAAACCCAGTTCGCACCCCTTCTTCCAAAGGGTCCTCGGGAAGGTCTCGTTGATGTCACTCTCCTCCATGTAGTCGGGGAATTCCCCCTCGGCGAATTCCCTCGCCGCGGTCACGATATCCTTCTGTTCGTCAGTCAGCGCGAAATCCATTCTGTTCTCCCATGTTTTTTACTATTTCGACCAGCCGCCACGGGTCTCACCCTTCACTTTCGTAAAACGCCGCGATGGTCCGGATCACCGTTTCCTGCTCCTCTTCCGTTAGTTCCGGGAAAACGGGCAGCGAAAGCACCTCGTCCGCCGCCTTCTCCGCGTTCGGAAGGTCCCCCTTCCGGTATCCCAGGTAGGCGAAGCAGGGCTGAAGATGCAGGGGAAGGGGGTAGTAAATGGCAGCGCCGATTCCCTGCTCCTTCAAGTATTCCAGGAGACGATCCCGCTTCGGAAACCGCCCCGTGAACTGGTTGTAGACGTGGTAAGCGCCCTCGATCTCTTCAGGAAAGACGATCCCAAAGCGGGCCAGGCGATACGTGGCGTGGAGGTCCCGGTAACGCCGGGCGTTTTCCCTGCGACCCTCCGTCCACGCGTCGAGAAACGCCAGCTTGACCCGCAACACCGCCGCCTGGAGGGCGTCCAGCCGCCCGTTGATACCCACCACGTGGTGATAATACTTGGGATGACTCCCGTGGACCCGCAGCCTCCGGAGTTGCTCGGCCCGGCTCGCGTCTCCGGTCACGACCATCCCCCCGTCCCCGGCCCCGCCCAGGTTCTTGGAGGGGAAAAAGGAAAAACAGCCCGTCTCCCCCAGCGTCCCGGCAAAGGCTGCCTTCCCGCCCACAACCCGTCTCGCGCCGATGGCCTGGGCGGCATCCTCCACCACAGGAATCCCCTTTTCCCGCGCGATTGTCAGGAGGCGTTGCATATCCGCCATGAGGCCGAAGAGATGGACGGGTAGGATGCAGACCGTCCGGTCGGTCACGGCCGCCGCGACGGCCTCGGGATCGAGGTTGAATGTGCCGGGCTCGATATCCACGAAGACGGGAACGGCCTGCAGGCGGTGAATCACCCCCGCCGTGGCGAAAAAGGTGAAAGGAGAGGTGATGACCTCGTCCCCTTCCCCGACGCCCAGCGCCATCAGGGAAAGAAGGAGCGCGTCGGTCCCGGAGGAGACGCCTACGGCATATCCCGCCCCATATTTTTCCGCGATCTCCTCCTCCAGGGCCCGGACCTCCTCGCCGAGGATGAAGGCCTGTTTCTCGAAAACATCCTGAACAACTTTTTCTATTCGGGGTCTGATGGTTTCATACTGGCGTTTCAGATCCAGAAGTGGAATCATTATAACTTCCTCGATTTTTGCCCGACTCTACCCAAACCCCCTTGCCATGTCAACCGAATATGGAACAGATGCGGGAAAACAGCTCGCCTTGACAGCAATGGATGTGTTGGGATAGGTTTTTGTCAACCATAGATACCAAAGCCGGAGAAAACCTTGAGAATCAACTGCAAGATTCACGCGAAAGAGATGCAACTCCTTGGGCTGAGGCACCAACTTGTGGACCCGCGCCTCGACGACTATCAGAAGAAGAAAATCCGCGAAGAAATTTTAAACCTGGAGAAGACCCTGGGACTCCTGGACCCCGAGGAAAACCCGCCCTCGAAACCCTGACCCTTAAACCTAAAACCTCACCCGGGAACGATCATGGCGGACGCCCTCTACTCAGACGTGTGCTGGATTATCCGGACACTCAAGGAACACGGCCATTCCGCCTTCATCGCCGGCGGGGCGGTCCGCGATCTCCTTCTCGGACGGAACCCGGAAGATTATGATATTGCCACTACCGCTACGCCGGAAACGATTCAGACACTCTTCCCAAGAACAAAACCGGTAGGTCAGGCCTTCGGCACTACGCTGGTCATCATCGAGCACCGCCCATACCAGCTCACGACATTCCAATCCATCGGCGGAACCTACACAGCGGTGATGCGAAAGGATATCCTCCGTCGGGATTTCACGGTAAACGCTCTCTTCTGGGACCCCCTCGAGGACCGTCTTATCGACATGGTGGACGGCATGAAAGACCTGAAACACCGAGTCCTCCGGCCCGTGACGACGGCAGAGACTATCTTCATGGACGATCCCGTTCGCATGCTCCGCGCCGCCAGGATCGCCCACGCGCTTGGCTTCACCCTTGACCCTTCCATCCCCCTCGCCATCCGCGCCCTGCGCGGGGAAATCGGACGAGTCTCTCCCGAACGCATCCATGACGAATTGGCGAAGCTCCTCTCCCTCTCCCGTGTTCTCCCGGCCCTATGTCCCCTTATCACCTCTCGGCTGCTCTTCGAAATAATCCCGGAGCTGTATCCCCTTCTCCGCCTGAACCAAGGCCCTCACCACGACTTCCACGGCCTGTCTCACACCCTTCGGACCCTTTCTTACGCCGAAGGTCTCCTAAAAGCGGAACCATTTCTTCACCACCAAGAGGAGACGGGAAAACACGTCTTCATGTTGGCGGCCCTTCTCCACGATATCGGGAAACCGGAAACCCACACGGTCGAAGACGGGAGAAACCACTTCTACGGGCACGAGAAAACCGGAGCGGCCTTGGCGCAGGAAATTATGAAACGCCTGAGGTTCCCCAAGAAGGAAACAGTTATGGTTAAAAACCTCGTGGCCCGTCATCTCTACCCCTTGCATCTCTACCAGCATTACATTCGGGATGAACTCACGCAACGGGCCATCGACCGTTTCAGTAGAAAGACCCGGAGATTCACGCGTTTCCTTCTGCTTCTCGCCACGGCGGACCAGTTGGCAAAGGCACGGAGCGGGAAACACAGCGAGATCGTATCTTGGCTGGATTTTATAAGGCATCTCCTTTAAACGACCTTCACGTGGTGAATCCCGTTCCAGTGAAAAACGGCACTGAAAACAGAGATTATTTGCCTTGAACAAGTCAAAAAAGATCGTCGAGTTCCTTGGGCTGAAACGTTCGATGATCGCCCTGCTCACCATGGTCATCCTTGTCGGGTTGGGGGAGAAGATGGCGGAACGGTTCCTTCCCATCTACCTGATGGCCCTGGGCGGCGGCGCCTACGCAATCGGGCTTCTAAACGGGATAGACAACCTGCTGGGCGCCATTTACGCTTACCCCGGCGGATATCTCAGCGACCGTTTCGGCTACAAACGCGCCCTCATCATCTTCAACCTCATCGCACTCATCGGGTATCTCATCGTAATATTTTTTCAAAACTGGATCGCCGTCATAGTAGGCACCGCCCTCTTCCTGTCATGGACAGCCATCTCCCTCCCCGCCAGCATGAGCCTCGTCTCGAGTGTTCTGCCCATGAACAAGCGGACAATGGGGGTTTCCCTCCACTCCTTCATGAGACGAATCCCCATGGCCCTGGGACCGATTATCGGGGGCACATTCATCACGCTTTTTGGGACAAAGGATGGGATCCGCATCGCCTTCATTCTCGCCTTTGTCCTGGGTGCTGTGTCCCTTGTCCTCCAGCAGGTCCTGATCGAAAGCACGGCAACGGGCGAAAGGGCCGAGATAAGCCCCGTCAGAATGTTCGCTTTTATGCAGCCGTCCCTCAAGTGGCTACTGATATCTGATATCCTGGTCCGGTTCTGCGAACAGATCCCCTACGCATTTGTGGTCGTCTGGTGCATGAAATACGCTGGGATATCCGCAGTCGACTTTGGGGTTCTCACCGCCATCGAGATGGTAACCGCCATGCTCATCTATATCCCTGTTGCCTACCTGGCCGACAAGAGTTCCAAGAAACCCTTTATTGTGACAACCTTTCTCTTTTTCAGCGCCTTTCCCCTGGTGCTCGTCTTTTCCCACTCTTTCCCTGCCCTGGTTTTTGCCTTTATCGTCCGGGGGCTGAAAGAATTTGGGGAACCCACCCGCAAGGCCCTCATCATGGACCTGGCTCCGGAAGGAAAGAAAGCGGGAATCTTCGGTCTCTACTATCTTATTCGCGACGTAATCGTCTCAATTGCAGCGTTCGGCGGCGCCTTTTTCTGGGAGATATCCCCCAAAACAAACTTCCTCGTCGCGTTTGGATTTGGCTTGCTGGGAACGTATATCTTTGCACGTTACGGGAGAGTCTCCGCCGCGTCCACGCGTAGGCAAGCCCCGTCTGAGCAGCCGAAAGTCCAATGAAATAAATCACCCAGTCCGGATAACCTAAAACGAGCCCAGGCGCCGCGTGCCACCGCCAGAAATCCATGGCAAGCACAAAGATGGCCAGAAATCCGTAAAAAAAAGGCGACCTCAGGAAGGTGGGCAACTCCATGCGCAGGCGTCCCTCCAGTGCGGTCACGGCGAGATAACCCGCGAACGTCACGACCATGACGGGCACCACGGGGAGAAAGCCGAACGCGGGAAGAAGCTTGAAATAATACAAGGCCACCATCCCCTCCCCCAAAACGATAGAGACCCACGCGGCCTTTGCGGAACGGACGGACGCGTAAAGGCCGAAGAGGACCGCGGGAAAGAGGACCGCCAGCCCCGTGAAAGTCTGCTTGGCTATGGAGAGAATCGTGCTGGGAGGCCGCACGGCCAGGAGAAACCCCGCCAGCGCGAGAACAAGGACGAAAACCTTCCCCGGCCACGCACCCCGGGGTCTCTTCCCGAATACCAGGGGATACAAATCCTCCGTGAAGATGGATGACAGGGTGAGCAACTGGCTGTCTAAGGTGGACATGAGCGCCGCCAGGCCGCAGGCCACCACGAGGCTTCCCAGGACATTCCCCGGCAGATCCGCCGCCAGGAGGGGGAGAATGTGGTCGGCGGCCTTTTCCTGGAGACCGGGGTGACTCAGGCGCCCCAGGATACCAAGGGTCACGGGCAGAAGGAAAACCACACTGCAAAGCAAGGGATAACTCAGCGTGGCAAACCGGATAGCCTTAACGTCCTTTGCCGCGAGAAACCGCTGAAAAAGCTGCGGGAACATGGGATCGCAGAAGAACCAGAGGAACATGAAGGAAAACCAGATTGTGGGCGTGTATTTCCCCCCGGGCCCCGGACGGGAGAAGAGATCGGGATACCTCGAGAGGAGTTTCGCGTTCACGGCCAAAAGGCCTCCCTCCCGCGACGCGACGACAACCACGGCGACAGCGAGGAGAACCAGCATGAGACCGCCCTGGAAGGCGTCGGTCCAGGCCACCGACCGCATCCCGCCCTGGAAGGTATAGAAAACCACCAGGCCCGTCACGAGGGCCGCCCCGACCACGTAGTTCAGGCCGAGGAGTTCCTTCAGGGCGTATCCCGCCGCGATGGGCTGCAGGGCGATATACGGAAGGGTAAAGACAACCATCACAAGGGCGAAAAGCCCGGAAACCCCCTTGGAACCATAGAGCCGCCTCACCAGGTCCGGCGGTGTCAGAGCCCCTGTCTCGAGACCGGCACGGTAGGCCTTGACCCCGATGAAGTAGAAGGTCAGGGCCATGAACCCCGTTCCGAATCCCACAATGGGAAAGAAACTGAACCCATCCCGGTAGCCCGCGCCCGAGGCACCGAAGACGGTGAAGGCCGAAAAATTCGTGGCCGCCATGGTGGCAAGGAAGATGAGGGGCCCCAGACGGCGTCCCGCCAGAAAATATTCGGCCGCGCTTTCCGATTTCCGAAATCCGGCAAGCCACCCGATGAGCACCACGCCCAGCGCGTAAACCACGAGAATTCCGATTCTTACACCCATCTCTTTTTCCCTCCAAAAAAATAAAGGCCATCCCCAAGCCGGGATGGCCTCATGGCCTGAACATAGCTCGTAAAAATCACGTTTTTTATTTTTCGGATGATTTTTTACAAAAAATATCTTACCAAGTCAAGTCCATGCTTTCACGTTTTTCACGTAATTCATCCATGAGAAAAAAAGAGGGGAGAAACTCCCCTCTTTCGCATACAGAAAGGAGGCTGTAAAACTACAGTCCCAACTCTCTCTTCTTATCTTCTGAAGGAACGCCGTTCTCATCCCATCCGCGAACCTGGTAATACCCGGGCAGAAGTTCGCCCAGCTTGTGGACGGTCCCCTTGTTGGGGCCTTCCGGCATGGGTTCCTTGAGCAGACGTTCCGGGAGGGTGTCGTCGTCCTTGCTGAAACCTTCCCGAAGGTTGAAGAGGCGCTCCAGGTTCCAGATGCGTTCGCCGATTTTCAAGACCTCATTGCCGTCCATCTCCCAGCCGGTCGCGGCGGACGTCATGGCGCCATACTCGTCCGCGCCCAGGGCGAAGGAGGAGAAAAGACACAGACCGCTCGCGTCGATAAACGCCGTCAAATCCTGGAATGTCTTGACCCACGCGGGCTTTCCCTCCAGCGCCTGGGGATCGATCTTCTCCGGCGCCCCGAGGATCTCCGGGGAAATCATATAACCGCGGACGTGGCAGCCGCCCCGGTTGGAGGTGGCATACTCGAGACCGTGTCCCTGCGCTCCCCGGGGGTCGTAAGCGGGGAGTTCCTGTTTTTTGACCGACATGGAAAGTTCAGGATGTCCGTAGGCGGTTGCCAGGCGGTAGGAACCTTCCGCCAGCTTATCGCCGAATCCCTCACGTAGCCCCATCTTACGGGTGTATTCCACGATGGCCTCGGCGCTGCCGAACTTCAGTTCCGGTCCGTCCAGATCCTCCTTGGGAATGTAGCCGCGCTCGTAGAGCTCCATGGCCGCAGCGATGGTGGCCCCGGCCGAAATTCCGTCCAGCCCCAGTTCGTTGCAGAGGTAGTTGGCCTCCACGATCGCCTTCAGGTCATCCACGCCGCAGTCGGCGCCAAAAGACCAAGCCACTTCGTATTCGGGACCCTCGCCTTCCCGGCCGTTGATCTTGGTTCCGCGCCCGCACCCGATGGGACAGGCAAAGCAGTGCCGCTTGGAAACGAGGTAGGTATCCGCCAGGGTTTCTCCGCTGATCTTGGACGCGCCCGCGAAAACGCCCGTCTGGAAATTTCGCGTCGGGAATAGGCCGTTTTCGTTGATGACATTAACGAGGACCGCCGTGCCGTAAGCGGGCAATCCCTGGCTGGTGGTAGGATTTTCCCGGATCTTCCCCATACTGACCTTTTGCGCCTCGCGAAATTGGTCCGCGTCGGCCAACTCCACCTTTCCTGTCCCCCGGACCACGACAGCCTTGAGGTTCTTGGCACCCATCACGGCGCCGACCCCGGTCCGCCCCGCGGCCCGATGCTTGTCATTGATGACACAGGCAATCAGCGACAATTTCTCCCCCGCCGGGCCGATGCAAGCCACCTTCGCTTTGTCATCACCCACCCGCGCCATCAGGGCGTCGGTGGTTTCGTGAGTGTTTTTTCCCCACAGATCCGAGGCGTCACGGATTTCCACCTTATCGTCCTTAATCCAGACGTAGACGGGTTTTTCCGCTTTCCCTTCGAAGATGATGAGGTCGTAACCGGCCGTCTTGAATTCCTTGCCGAAGAACCCCCCGGAATTGGACGAGGCGATGGCCCCGTTCAGCGGACCTTTCGTCACCACCATGTAACGCCCGCCTGTGGGCGCCGTCGTTCCTGTCAACGGGCCCGCGGCGAAAATCAGCTTATTGGCGGGGCTCAGGGGATCCGTCCCGGCGGGAAGCTCATCGTAGAGAATCTTCGAGGCCAGCCCCCGTCCGCCAAGAAAATCCCTCGCGAGGGATTCCTCGATGGGCTCCTTGGAAATTTTTCCCGACGTCAAATCGATCCGTAGAATCATCCCATTTAATGCCTTCATACCACGCCTCCCATGTTAATTGGTTGTCTGGAAGTTATTCATGACTGTCTCACCCGTCATGACACCCGTCAATATACCTGTTTATTATCATACAAATATATATCACATTACGCAATTTTTTCAATAACAAAAACCTCTATTCTCCCGGCTTACCTCCCATGTTGAAGTTTGCACAAAAGAGGGGTTGATTTGTAAAAAAATCCAT
Source organism: bacterium (assembly GCA_026986155.1). Classification (GTDB taxonomy): domain Bacteria; phylum Desulfobacterota; class S145-22; order S145-22; family S145-22; genus JAOZMY01. The sequence continues at coordinate 15,036 of JALSPC010000184.1, read as the reverse complement.
GGTAAAAGAACCACGCTTTTGAGAGGCCTTTGGCAAGGGCCGTTAGCTCAGTCGGTAGAGCAGCAGACTTTTAATCTGTTGGTCGCAGGTTCGATTCCTGCACGGCTCACCACGTCGCGTCCCCATCGTCTAGCCTGGCCCAGGACACCGGCCTTTCACGCCGGCGACAGGGGTTCAAATCCCCTTGGGGACGCCAATTACTTTTTCTTAAATCATTTATTCCGCCTGCGCGCATATATGTCAAGCAATGACGTTTTCCAAAAAAACTTATGTTCCTTGGGTAAAGATTTCACCTCAAGGCTAAGCCGTTCTTTCCTCGTAACGGCCTTTCCAATTCACCATAAAGCCCCCATGACCAAACACCGTGCGGGAAAAGTGTTGATGACTTTCATCGTCTTTTCTTTTTCCTTTCTTATGTTTATCTCGATGCCGCGCGGAGAAGGCCAAGCCATGATCGCGTACGCCCGCAAGACGGGAAAGCCCTGCAGGTACTGCCACGTCAGCATTGGAGGCGGAGGAAAACTCACCAAAGCGGGGAAAAAATTCCGCGAGGACGGGTACATCCTTCGAGAGCCCGCACACTCCCGCCTGCCGTGGCGAATCGTCCTCTCCGGATGCGCCGGTATACTCGTCTTGACGGCGGGTTTCATCCTTTTATGGAGGCGAAAAAAGGGCGCGCGGGAATCATCAAAATGAAACCCGGGCACCCTCTTCACTTGAGAAGCGATAGGGTTCCTTTCAGGAACCTCTAAAGGGGCACGCCCTCCTCTGACCAGCCCCGGAGGCGGTAGTAGTCGGAGAGCATCCTCTCGAAGTCCTCTCGCTTCAGGACCTTCCCCTCCGGCCCGAGGGGTTCCTCGAAGAAGCGTTTCGGGAGGGTATCGTCCGCCTTCGTGACACCCTCGCGCAGGTTGAATTTCCGCGTCAGGTCGATAACATGGGAGGCAAGTCGCTTCAACCCGTCCTTGTCCAGGTCCAGGCCCGTCGTCAGCCGGATGATCTCGCCAAGCTCGCCCCACATGTACATGTCCCGGTAAAACCGGCAGACGATGAGCACGTCGTGCAGGGTGAGGCGCTCCTCGAAGTCGACGAAGACTTCCGCCTTCCCCTCGATCTGGTCCTTGTCGATCATCCCGGAAAGCTCGGCCTTGTAGAAGGTGGCGCGCAGGTGGCAGGCCCCGCGGCACGAGGTGGCGTAGGCCAGGCCCATCCCCTTGAGCACCCGGGGCTCGTAGCCGGCGGGCTCCATCCCCTTGACGTGGATGGCCGTATCCTCCATCCCCCACGCCTTCGCCGCGTGCCGGATGCCCTCCGACAGGACCTTCCCGATACCCCGCTTGAAGGTAATGTCCATGAGCAACCCCGCCGCCGCGTCCGGATCGCCGTAGGGAATCTTCTCCTCGATCTTTCCCGTCTTCGAGGCCTCCATGGCGAAGGCAACCAGGTTTCCCGCCGTGATGGTGTCCATGCCCAGCATATCGCAGATGTTGTTCAGGTAGGCGATCTCGTTGAGGTCGCGGATCATACACAGCCCGCCGAAGGCGTAGATAGTCTCGTATTCCGGGCCCTCGATCTGCAGGCCCTTGTGCCGGCCTTCCTGCACGGTGGAGAGTTTTCCGCAGGCCATGAAGCACTTGGCGCAGGAACGGGACCGGGTCTTAAGCTTCGCGTTCATGGTCTCGGCGGTGAGGGCCTCCCATCCCTCGAAGGTGCCCTGATGCCAATACTTAGAAGGGAATCCGCCGATGGAATTGTTGATACCCACCAGCATGGGGGTCCCCAGGGTGCGGTAGGCCTTCGCCCCCGCGTCGGTCTTGCCCCGCTCCCGCATCCTCTTGAAAAAGGCGTCGAGCCCTTCGGGATCGTGGACCTCCCGGCGGACGTTCCCGCGGAAGGCCAGGGCCTTGACCTTCTTGGCGCCCAGGACCGCCCCCACGCCCGTCCGTCCGGCGGAGCGCCAGTAGTCGTTCTCGATGACGGCGAAACGGACCCGGTTTTCCCCCGCCGGGCCAATGCTCAAAACCGCTACCTTGCCGGAGTCTATCTCATCCTTGACCGCGTCCTCCGTCTCGTAGGTTCCCTTGCCCCAGAGATGCGTCGCCTCGTGAAAGATGACCTCCGCGTCCGTGATCTCCAGGTAGACGGGCGTGTCCGAGGCCCCCTCGAGAATCACGGCGTCGTAGCCCGCCCGGCTGATGAACTCGGCCACGTGCCCCCCCGCGTAAGACTCAGAGTAGATCCCCGTCAAAGGCGACTTCGTAAAGATCCCGTAGCGGCTCGAGCCGGGCACCACCGTGTCCGTTACCGGCCCCAGGGCGAGGATGAAACGGTTCTCCTGGGAAAGGGGGTCGACCCCCGCCGGATTGTTCTCCAGGAGAAGGTGGGTTCCCAACCCCTTTCCCCCAAGGGTCCTCTTCAGAATCTCATCATCGATCGGCTCCTCCCGGTAAGATTTCGTCCCGAGATCTATCCGCAACAACCGGTTGAAAAAACCCTTCATGCACTTACCCTCCCCATACCTTTGGTTATCTTCCTCACAACGCCATCCGATAGATTTCCATGGCATCCTCCAAAGTCAGGATCCTCGGGTTGTTGGCCAAAAGCCGCGTCACCTTCATGGCGCCCGCCGCGAGTTCCGGCACGTGTTTCTCCTCAACACCGAACGCCTTAAGGCTTCTCGGTACGTCCAGGTCTTCAGCCAGGACTTCCAGGGTTTCCACCGCCAGTTCAGCGGCGTTCCTTTCACTGAGCCCGTAGGTGTCTTCACCGAGAATCTCGGCTAATTTAGCAAATTTCGAGAGATTTCCCAAGTAGTTATAGCGCATCACGGGAACAAGCATGATGGTGTTGGCCACGCCGTGGGGGATGTGAAACTCCGCCCCAATGGGATAAGCGAAGGCGTGCACCGCGGTAACCCCCGCGTTGGCGAAGGCCATGCCGGCAAGCATGCTTCCCAGGAGCATGTCCGCCCGGGCGGAGAGGTTTGAACCGTTGGCATACGCCGTCCTCAGGCTATTATAGATCAGCGTGATCGCCTTGACGGCCAGGGTATCCGTGACGGTCGTGGCATGGATGGATGTATATGCCTCGACGGCATGGATCAGGGCGTCCATTCCCGTGGAAGCCGTCACCTTCGGGGGCATGCTGACCGTCAGCTCGGCATCGAGAATCGCCACCTCGGGGAACAGGTGGGCGCTGACGATCCCTTTCTTCAGCTTTTCCTCGTGGTCCGACAGGATGGCGATGGGGGTTACCTCACTTCCCGTACCTGCGGTGGTGGGGATGAGAATGGTCTTCAAGCCGGGTTTTTTCACCTGGTCAATGCCGAAGAATCCGGTTACGTCCCCCTCGTTCGTCACGCTCACGGCCGTCACCTTTGCAATGTCAAGGGATGATCCACCCCCGATCCCGATCACGACGTCGATGCCGTTCTCCTCGGCGATTCGCGTCGTCTGATAGATTATTTCGTAACCTGGATCCGCCTCTACACCGTCGAAAAGGACATACGAAAGAGACATCCCATCCAGGATTTTTTCCAGCTTTTCAACGATTCCGGACGCGACGAGGCCCTTGTCCGTGATGACGAGCGCGCGTGTTGCATTCAACTGACGAAGTTCGTTCGCCACGTTCGAAAGGGCTCCCAACCCCTTAACGATCCGTTTTGTAGTCCTAAAGATGGTCACACCTTCCATGTTCCCCTCCTCTCAAACGGCTAAATATTTTTTCTTAACGTCCTCGCTGGCCTGGAATTCATCGATACTCCCGCTGAAAACAACATGCCCCTTGTCGATGACGACGACCCAGTCGGAAACGGCCGAAGCGAATCGAACATTTTGCTCGGACAAAAGAATGGTAGTTTTCGATTCCTTCAGTTTCAAAACGAAGTCTTTTAAAAAGGCCACGATGACCGGCGCAAGTCCCTCCGAGGGCTCATCCAGAAGGAGTAAATCCGGGTTACCCATCAATGCGCGGGCAATGGCGAGGATCTGTTGTTCCCCTCCGGATAACGTCCCCCCGACGCGATCCTGCAAATCCTTCAGAATGGGGAAATAATCGATGATCTTTTCAAGGTCCCACTCGCCCTTTCGCCCCGGGATGTGTCCCAGTTCGAGGTTTTCTCTTACGGTCAATCGATCCAGGATCCGCCGGTCCTCGGGAACGAACCCGATCCCCATTCTGGCGATCTTGTAGGGAGGCAATCTCCGGCATGAGATCCCTTTGAAACGGATATCCCCGTTCCTTGGAGGATTTAATCCGATGATGGATCGAAACGTCGTCGTCTTCCCCGCCCCGTTCCGCCCCATGAGACACACCGTCTGTCCCTCCTCGACGGAAAGATTCACGTCGAACAGGACGTGACTACGTCCGTAAAAAGTATTGATGTCAACGACTTCTAATACCCTTCCCATAGATGATCCTCTCCCAGGTAAGCGCCGATCACATCCGCGTTCTCCCTTATTTCATCGGGTTTCCCTTCCGCCAGCAGGCTTCCCTGGTGTAACACGCGTATCCACTGCGCGATCTCGAAAACCAGGTCCATGTCGTGTTCGATAAAAATGAGCGTCAGGTCATATTCCTTCCAGAGTTTCTCGATCAGGTGCGTCGTCTGTATCCTTTCCTCCGGGGACATCCCGGCCGTCGGTTCGTCCAGGAGGAGAAGGCGCGGTTCCAAAGCCAGGGCAATACCAATATCGAGCAGTTTCTGATCTCCATGGGCAAGCTCATACGCGTATCGTTCCGCCTGATTACCAAGTCCCAGGCTCTCAAGAATTCGATAGGCGGATTCGGTCGTCTCTTCGAACTTCTCCAGAGGACTCCTGAAATTCCTCGTTTTGTTCTCCTTCGCGAGACGGGCAAGCCGGACATTGTCCAGAACCGTTTCCTCCTGGAAAATGGAAGAGACCTGGAAGGAGCGCCCCACGCCTTCGCGAACGATCGCCTCCGTTCCTCTTCCTTTGATGTTTATTCCCGCGTAGGTGATTTCCCCTCTGTCGATCTCATAATACCCGGTAATCAGGTTGAAAAGTGTTGATTTCCCCGCCCCGTTCGGGCCGATGATAGCAGACAGCTCCCCTTCCGCCACGGCGAAACTCACGTCGTCGATGGCGAGAAAGCCATCGAACGATTTCCTGACGTTTTTGAGTTGCAAGATATTTTTCATCATTATATCTTCAAGCGCCTCCTCAGTTTTGAAAATTCACCCAAGACGCCCTTTGGAAAAAGCAAAACAATCAAAAGCATTATGATTCCGATGATGAAGGACCAGTACTCCGTGTAAGCCCCAATGATATCCTCGATGAGCACGATCACACCGCCCCCCAGAAACGGCCCAAAAAACTGCCCGATCCCGCCCAGAACCGACATGAGTATCACCTCACCCGAAGTGGTCCAGTTCAACATTCCCGGATGTATGGACCCATTGATCCCCGCCATCAGGCTTCCGGCCAAAGAACTGAAAATGGCGGATACCACGTAAACCCCCAGCTGGTAGTTCTTGACCTTCCTTCCGAGGAAACTGACCCTGATGGGATTCTGGCGCAGGCATCTCAGCGTCAATCCGTAAGGGGAATTCACGAATTTCCGGATGATCCAGACGGACAAAAGAACCAGGATGAGAGAAAAGTAGTAATAGGCCTTGGGCGTGCCGAGAAAATCCGGAGGATAGATACCCTGGATTCCGTCGTCTCCTCCCGTGAAGGAATACCACTTGAAAACGATTTCCCACCCTAGCTGGGCAAAGGCCAAAGTCAGCATGGTGAAATAGACCCCGCTCAAGCGGATGGTAATCAACCCCAGCAGGATACTGATGGCTATGACGGCGGTCATTCCGATCAGGATAGAGGGGATGAACCAGAAGGCCCCGAAATGGATAACCATAAGTCCCGTTACGTAGGCTCCGAACCCGTAGAAAAGGGCCTGCCCGAAGGAGAGCATTCCGGAAACCCCAAAGAGAAGGTTGAATGCCAGGGCAAACAATCCCCACACGATGATCTCGTTCATCAGGATGACCACGTATTCAGACACCTTCATGAAGGGAAGCAAAAACAGCAAAACCACAATGCCGGCCAGGAAAATCCTGTTATTCAAACGTTTCAAGGACATTTTTCAAATCTTCTTTCTCACCTTCTTGCCGAAAAGGCCTTCCGGCTTGAAGATGAGCACCACGATCATGAAAGGTAGTTGAAAAGCGAGGCCCACTTTGGCACATACGCCACGGCAAAGGAATTCACCTCACCGATGATGAGCGCTCCAACCCAGGCTCCCCAGAAATTTCCCATCCCTCCAAGGACAACCACTATGAGGCTGTCGATTATGACCTCGATGCCGGCTCCCGGTGTCACTGAACGAAGCGGCGCGGCCAGGATGCCGCTCATGCCTCCCAAGGCCGTGGCGATACCGAAGACCGTCGTCATGGTCAACGGCACGTTGACTCCCAAGATCCCAAGCATTTCCCTGTCGATCGCGGAGGCCCTCGCGATCTTTCCAGGCCGGGTGTGATTCAGGATCAACCATGACAAAACCACAAGGAGGAGACCGATAATAATGATGACAAGATAATAAGAAGGCAGGATGGCTGAGCCTATCTTGATGGAGCCTGAGAATCCCGCGGGACGTTCAATCGTCTTGTATTCCGTGCCCCAAATCATCTTCACCACGTCGTCAATAATGAGGATGAAACTGTAGGTCAGGAGAATTTGGAAACCACCCTCTTCCGCGCGCCCGTAAATCCTCCGGAGGAAGAAGAATTCCATGGCCATTCCCAGAATTCCTACCCAGATGGACGCGAGAAACAAGGCCGCCCAGAAATTTACATGCCAGTAAGAAATTATCTGGTATCCCAGGTAGGCCCCCAGCATGTAGAAGGAACCGTGTGCAAAGTTGAAGACATCCACGACCCCGAAAATCAGCGTCAGGCCGCTGGCCACCAAGAAAAGGAAGGTTGCCACCGTCAGGCCGCTGATAATTTGCACGAATATAAAGCTCAGGTCCATGATTCCCGTTCTACGTGAATGTTCTTTCGAGATATCCCTGGTTTCAGCAGGATTGCGCCGTCACCGCGAAACGTGGTACGGGGAGACGCCACATAGGCGACTCCCCGTCGCCATAACGACAAATCCTACTTTTTCCTGTGGGACTTGATGTAATCCATCGGTGGAATCAGGTCCTCGGCCTTGTAGACCTTCCACTTTCCAAGCATTCGGGTTGCGGGTGGATAGTTCTTGTTGGGAACCGTGACGCCGATCGCCTGAACCTGCACGATCTGGTGCGTCTCCGGACGCATGTAAGATGTAAAACCTTCGGGATCCTCCGGCAATTTGATCTTCAACCCTTCCAGGGCCTTGATCAACTTGGCCGTGTCATTGGGATTTCCAACCTTCTTTACAGCGTAAGCGATGGCATAAATCCCCGCATAGGCGCCCTCCGCCGCGTAGGACGGATAACGTCCCGTGAGCTTGTGAAACTTATTGACGAATTCCTTGTTAAGCTTCGTGTCAGGCCAGTTGTCGTGGTGCCGAGCGGAAAGAATCAGGCCGAGAGGCAGTTCATCACCCATGGCACTCATCAGTTCGTAGTTCCCGCCGGCGTCCGGGTGAAAGTAAATCATCTTCTTGAACAAGCCGTAAGGTATTGCCTGCTTGATAAAGGCTACCGTGTCGCCGCCCCAAAAACCGGCCACGAGAACATCCGGCTTGTCCTTCATGATGGAGGTGATATACGAGGTGTAGTCCGGCGTATAAATCTTTGGCCAGTAGACACCCACCACCTTGTACTTGACCCCGTATCGTTTCAGGTTGTACTGAAGTTCGTCCCACTGACTGTGGCCATAGGCGTAGTCCGGCCCGATGAAGGCGATCGTTTTCCATCCCTTTTCCTTCTGGAGATCTTTCAGATAAAGGGCGCCCGCAGCCATGGACTGGAAGGTGTTGTTGGATACCCTGAAATAATACGGCTGGAAGTTGTCGACCGTTAGTCGCGTCGACGCGTGATCCGTTCCGATGAAGATCTTCTTGTATTTCTTCGAAACCTGCGTTACTGCGAGGCCGACACCGGAACTCACCACGCCGAAAAGAAAATTCACCTTGTCTTCCAGGATGTAGCGTTTTGCAATCCGGACCGCGTAGGCCGGCTTCACCTTGCTGTCGGTGAAAAGGACATTCAGCTTGTATCCTGCAACGCCCCCTTTGGAATTGATTTCGTTGACCGCCATTTCGACGGCAGCCACGGAATCCTTACCGTAGAGACCCGCCCGCCCCGTCATGGGATACAAGGCCCCGATCAGGACTTCCTTCTTGGCGCCAGCGTAGGACTGGGAACCCGCCACAGCGATGAAACAGACGGCTAAAAATACCGTAACAAAAACCAGAAAAAATTTCTTAGACATCATTCCCTCCTTTTATCAGTTTATCCAATCTCCCTCGAAACACCAAAATATTCTCTATGTACCCTCACCTCCTTTTTGCGTGGCTTCCACTTCATCTTTTCAAGCAATATCCATTCCTTTTGAAAGCCAACAGCAAAAAGGTTTTATATAACGATGGTTTAGAAGAAACAATGAAAAATTGACAGGAAAAGAATCTTGCATTAATGCAATACACAATTCTACATAGAAACAACTTTTGCAATATTAGATTATATTACAATATGTTATAACATAATTGCATTTATGCGCATATACTGCATATTTGCAATGCATTTAGATGATATGGTATTTTCGGATTTTTCTAAGCAACGTGGATGGATGGACACCCAATACCCTTGCGGCGGATGAAATGCTATTATAGTTTTCCAGGGTCTTCTTGATGAATTCGGATTCGAACATACCCACGGCATCCTTCAGGTCCAGGTCTTTCATGTATTTATAATTGAGAGGATTCCCTCCGGTCAGCTCCGAGGGAAGGTCTGACAAAACAATATCATCCCCTTCGCTCATTACCATGATACGTTCCACGATGTTTATCAATTCACGCACGTTCCCCGGATACGTATAACCGGTTAGATAATCCAGAACCTCCTGGGTAAATCTCTTGTTGAATCCGAGTTTCTTGTTCAACTCGTTCAAGTACTTGAAGGCCAGGATGGGAATATCCTCTTTACGTTCACGCAAAGGAGGAATGAAGATGGGAAACACGTTAAGTCGGTAGTAGAGATCCTCCCGGAAACGGCCTTCTTTCACAAGTGTTTTCAGGTCCACGTTCGTGGCGGCGATGATTCTCACGTCCGCCTCTTTCTGTTTCACGCTCCCCACAGGTTTGAATATTCTCTCGTCGATAAAATTGAGGAGCTTGACCTGAAGGTCAAGTTTTAACTCCCCTATCTCGTCCAGGAACAAGGTCCCCGTGTCGGCCATTTCAATCAACCCGGCCTTACCCGAATCGAGTGCTCCCGTAAAGGCCCCCTTCTCGTAGCCGAAAAGCTCGCTCTCGATGAGATTCTCGGGTATCGCCCCGCAGTTGATTTTCACGAAAGGGCAATTCTTACGGGGGCTCAGGTTGTGAATAACCTTTGCCAACATGGTCTTTCCCACGCCGGATTCCCCTATCAAAAGCACGGAAGTCCCGACGGGAGCTACCTTGATGGCCTGTTGGATGACACGCGTCATGGCCTTGCTTTTAGCCACCAGGTTTTCCAGGACCTTTTCGTACTGCTCCTGTTGAAGCAGGGCCTGGTAGTAGAGGGAACTCAAACGCTTGCTTTCTTCCAGTTTCATCCTCAGCTCCACAAGCTCCGTCACGTCCCTCACGTTCGTCACGACCAGGATGATGTTGCCATTTCGGTCGAAGATTGGGTTTCCGCTGACCATGACCTTCTTGTTGCCCATGACGCTCTGCATGATCGTCACGGGTCGGCGTTTCTTCAAGACCTCCAGGGTAACCGAGTTATCGAACACCCCCGCTTCGACAAGCTCCCGCATGTTCCGCCCCAGTAGATTGTCCCGCTTCAGGCCTGTAATTCTTTCGTAGGCCCGGTTGACCTTGATGGTGTTCGCCTCCCCATCCGTAATGTAAAGGCCATCGTAGGAAGATTCGATCAGGGCATCGATCTCTTCATAGGTAAGGAATTTCTCCCTAAGGCCTTCCTTGCCAGATGTGGATTTCTCTCTTTCCTTCAAGCTTCAGCCTATTTCAGATACTTATCCCGCAGGCCCTTCTTGTAGATCTTGCCCGAGCCGGTTCGCGGGAGGGCGTCGAGGAATTCCACCGACTTGGGGGCCTTGTAGCGGGCCAGGTTTTCCTTGCAGAAGGCGATGATCTCCTCCGCCGTGGCCGTCATCCCCTCTTTCAGGACGATGCAGGCGTGGACCGCCTCGCCCCACTTTTCGTCGGGGATGCCGATGACGGCCGCCTCCAAAACCGCCGGGTGCTCGTAGAGAACGTTCTCCACCTCGGTGGAATAGACGTTTTCGCCCCCCGTGACGATCATGTCCTTCTTCCGGTCTACGATATTGACGTAGCCTTCCGGGTCCACCACCGCCAGGTCGCCCGTGTGGAGCCACTCGTCCTTCAGCGCCTTGGCCGTTTCCTCCGGCAGGTGCCAGTAGCCGGGGGTCACGCTGTCGCCCTTGACGATAATCTCCCCGACCTCTTCGTTGTTCCAGGCTATCTCCGAGCCGTCCTCCCGGACCACCTGAAGCTGGACGAAGATGACGGGCCGCCCCGTGGCCGCCTTGAAGCGAAACTGCTCGTCCTCCGGACGCGTTTTCAAGGTATCCTTGAGGATGGACATGGTGAGATACGGCGCCGTTTCCGTCATGCCGTAGGTCTGGATGTAGTCGCACCCGAAGGCGGCCATGATCTTGCGAACCACCTCCGGGGCGATGGGCGCGCCGCCGCTGAGCATGACGCGCAGGGAGGAAAAATCGTGGGTTTTCATAGCGGGATCGTTGACCATGAGATTGAGCATGGTGGGAATCATGTTGGTGAGGGTTACCTTCTCCCTTTCCATGAGCGCCATGACCCTTTTCGCGTCGAATTCCGGGACCATGACATGCGCGCCCCCCACCCAGGTGATGGCCCAGGTGGCCCAGGCGTCGGCCAGGTGGAACATGGGCGCCACGTGGATCCAGCGGTCTTCGTCGGTCAGCTTCAATTCCGCGATGGTGCCCAGGGCGTGCACCGCCACGTTGTTGTGGGTCAAGATGACCCCTTTCTGCCGGCCCGTGGTGCCGCTGGTGTAGTAGAGTTGGGCCACGTCATCCCCGGAGACGTCGGCGGGTTTCACGTCTCCCTTGGCGGCCGCCATCATCGCCTCGACGGCGGCGCCATCCGCCGGGATCTCCCCTTTGCCGGTCCAGAAAACGGGGAGGTCTCGCCCGAGCGTTTCCAGGCTTCCCGCCACGAGATCGGCGAAAAGAGGCTGGGCGACAAGGGCCTTGGCCTCCGTATCCTCCAAGATGAAGGCGATCTCCCGCGCGGAGAGGCGGTAGTTCAAGGGACAGGAGATGGCGCCGAGGAGGGACAGGGCGTAGTAGGCCTCCAGAAAGTAGTGGCAGTTCTGATGCAAGATGGCCACGCGGTCCTCTCGGCCGATGCCCCGGTCTCGGAAGGCCCCGGCAAGCTGTTTAATTCTCGTGACGAACTCGCCGTAGGTAAAGCGTTCGTCACCACAGATGACCCCAATCTTTTCCGGGTAAAGCCGTTCCACCTTGTAGAGTGATTCAAGCAGGTTCATTCAACTCCCTCGCAAAGTATGTTCAAGGTTCAAGGTTCAAAGTTCAAGGTTCGATTTCGCACGGCCGCGGCCTGGGTCGGTATTTTTTTGAAATCGGAATGTCGCCTCCTCCCCGCTTGCCCGAAAAGGGACACTTTCGCCCGCCAGCCGCATTTCCTTCTCACGGTTCCATAGTTACAGGCTTGCGGGCAAATGTGTCAAGAGGAGGGAGGGGGGCGCTTAACGCGCCCCCGCGGGTTAAGAGGAGAGTTCGCTGAAACAGGCGTCCAGGATGGCCAGGCCTTTCTCCAACTGGCTCCTCTCGATGGAAACGGGCATCAGCGTCCGGATGACGTTGCCGAAGTTGCCGCAGGAGAGGAGAATCAGGCCCTTGTCGTAGGCCAACTGGACGATCTTTTTCGCCTCGTCGGCGGCCGGTTCCTTCTTCTCCCGGTCTTTCACCAGTTCCAGGGCGAGCATGGGTCCCAGGCCCCGGACCTCCCCGATGACGGGATGTTTCTCCTGGAGTTTCTCGAAGGCGAGCCGGACCTCTTCTCCAAGTTTCTTACCCTTCTCGATCAGGCCTTCTTCCTCGATGGTCTCGAAAACCGCCAGCGCGGCCACGCAGGAGAGGGGATTGCCCCCGTAGGTTCCGCCCAGGCCGCCCACGTGCGGGGCGTTCATGATCTCCGCCCGGCCCGTCACGGCGCTCAACGGCATTCCCGCCGCGAGGGACTTGGCCGAGAGAAGCATGTCGGGTTCCACCCCGAAGTATTCGGAGGCGAAGAGATACCCCGTCCGGCCCATGCCCGACTGGATTTCGTCCATGATGAAGAGGATGCCATTCTCCTCGCAGATTTCCTTGACACGCTTGAAGTAGTCCTTCGGGGGAACGATGAAACCGCCCTCCCCCTGCACCGGCTCGGCAATCACCGCCGCGACCTGGTCCGCCGCGACTTGGTTGATGAAAAAGTCGTTCAACGCCTCCGCGCACCTCAGGTTACACCCCGGATAGGTCTTCCCGTAGGGACAGCGGTAGCAGTACGCGAACGGCATCCGGTAAACCTCCGGCGCGAAGGGGCCAAACCCCCACTTGTAGGGTTTCACCTTGCTGGTCAGGGTCATGCCCAGCAGCGTCCGGCCGTGAAAGGCGTTCTCGAAGGCGATGACGGCGGGACGCTTGGTGTAATACCGGGCGATCTTCACCGCGTTTTCCACCGCCTCCGCCCCGCTGTTGGCGAACATGGTCATCTTGGGAAAATCACCCGGTGTCACCTCGTTGAGCTTCCTGGCCAGGTCGATGTAGGGCTCATACATCACCACGTGAAAACAGGTGTGGATGTAACGTTCCGCCTGGTCCTTGATGGCGTCCACCACCCGCTTCGTGCAGTGCCCCACGTTCTCCACGCCGATGCCGCCGGCGAAATCGATGTATTCCTTCCCCTCCACGTCCCGGATGATGGCCCCCTCCGCCTCCGCGACGAACATGGGCAGCACGTTGAACACCCCCCGGGGGACATGTTTTTCCCGCAGTTTCAATAAATCATCGGTCTTGTTCATGGATTCCTCCTTCTCTTCATTATGATGCCATTCTAAATGAAATTCTTCTCATTGTCATTCTACATGCCGAGATAGGCCTCGCGGACCTTCTCGTCCTTTTCCAGGTCCGCTCCCGTCCCTTCCATGACGATTCGGCCGTTTTCGATGACATAACAGTAGTCGGCCACTTTGATGGCCTGGTTGACGTTCTGCTCCACAAGCAGGATAGTCGCCCCACGCTTGTGCAGGTCCTTGATGATGGAAAAGACGTTCTGGACGAGGATGGGGGCCAGGCCCAGGCTCGGCTCGTCGAACATGATGAGTTGCGGGTCCTGCATGAGGGCCCGCCCGATGGCCAGCATCTGCTGCTCTCCCCCGGAAAGTGTTTCCGCCACCTGCCTGCGCCTCTCCTTCAGGACTGGGAACAAGTCGTAAACCCGCTCCAGATTTTCCTTCCGTTTCTCTTTCGCCCGTTTTAGGTAGGAGCCAGCGAGGAGGTTTTCCTCCACGTTCATCTGGGGAAAGAGCTGGCGTCCCTCGGGGATGAGCGTAATTCCCCGGTCGGCGATTTCGTGGACCGGCAGGGGATGGATCGGTTTCCCGGAGAAGTAAACCTCGCCGCTTTCCGGCTTTAGAAGGCCGCTGATGGTTTTCAAGGTGGTGGTCTTTCCCGCCCCGTTCGCCCCGAGCAATGTCACCAACATCCCCCTTTCCACCTTAAAGGTGATATCCCAGAGCGCCTGGCTTTCCCCGTAAAACGTGTTGATTCCCTTAACTTCCAGTAAACTCATGCCTGCGACTCCCCCAGATAGGCTTCAATGACGGTGGGATTCTTGGCGACCTCCCCCGGCTTTCCCTCCGCGATCTTCTGCCCGTAGTTCAGAACCACGACCCGGTCACTGATGTTCATGATGACCCGCATGATATGCTCCACGATCAGGATCGTCACTCCCTGGTCCCGCACCTTCAGGATCAGCTCGATGGTCCTGTCCGCTTCTGTGGGGTTCAGACCGGCCACCACCTCGTCCAGGAGGAGGAGATTCGGCTCCAGTGCCAGGGCCTTGGAGATTTCCAGCCGCTTTCGCCCCGCCAAGGTCAGCACCTGGGCGGATTCATCCTTTTTCTCGATAAGCCCCGTAAACTCAAGGATTCTCTCGGCATTTTTCTGTGCGTTCGCCATTCTCGGATACTTGAGGAAGGAGGCGATGACCACGTTTTCCAGGACGGTCAGTCCCGCGAAGGGCTTCACGATCTGGAAGGTTCGGCCGATTCCTTCCCGCGCCAGCCGGTAGGGGGGAAACCCGGAGATGTCACGTCCTTGGAAGGTGATGGACCCCTCGGACGGCGAATAGTACCCGCTTACCACGTTGAACAGGGTGGTCTTTCCCGCCCCGTTTGGACCGATCAGGCCAACGATCTCTCCCTGGTTGACCTGGAAGGAAACCCGGTCCACCGCCCGCAACCCACCGAATATCTTCGATACCTTCTCTATCTTCAGAATAGGTTTTTTCATCTCTCCGCTATCCCCGCTTTTCTTTTTTGAGGGCCAGGCCCTTCTTCAAGGCTTTTCGTCCTTCATGCCGCGAGACAAACGCGCCCCAGAGGCCGTCCGGCAGAAAGACCACGCTGGCGGCGATGGCGGCCCCCAAAATCACCAGGTAAAGGACCTGGTACTGGGACAGATATGCCCAGAAATAGGTCTTGAAGGCGTAAATGAGCGCCGCGCCGATGGCGGGTCCCACCAGGGTTCCCAGCCCCCCGAAGACGGCCATGACCACCGCCTGGTCCGTAACCAGATCGCCGAGGGTGGAAGCCGGGTTGATGTAGGTAATCCAGTAGGCGTAGATA
>JALSPC010000183.1 GCA_026986155.1 bacterium | reverse complement strand
ACGGCGTCCGATCCCCTCCTGCTCTGCGGGGACATGAACGTGGCGCCGGAGAAGATCGACGTCTACGACCCCGACGGTCTGCTGGGACACGTCTGCTTCACGCCGGAGGTCTGGAAGGCCTTCGACTCGCTGAAGGCCTGGGGGTTCACCGACATCTTCCGGAGGCACCACCCGGAAGAGCCCCAGCAGTTCACGTTCTACGACTACCGCCTGCGTGGCGGGATCAAGCGGGGCCTCGGCTGGCGCATCGATCACATCCTGGCAACCCCGCCCCTGGCGGAGAAATCGCTGCGCTGCGACATCGATATGGCACCCCGGCTGCTGGAAAAACCCTCGGACCATACCATTCTGATGGCGGAGTTTGAAATAACATAAAGCAATACATTAGGTATTACACATAACTATCCATATATAATAACTTTATTTTCCTGCTCCAAGGCTGTTGGAAATGGTGTTGATGTAGTTGAAGTATCCCACGATGGCCACGGCCTCGAGGATCTGGGAATCGGTATAGCCCGCGGCCCTTACGGCATCCACGTCTTCGCGGAGGATCTTGTAGTTCTCCTTTCCCGCGCATCTCAGGCAGAACCGGTAGAGAACCCGCTCCTTCTCCGAGATCTCCAACTTATCCAGTCCCTCGATGACGGCGTTGATGCGTTCCTCCGGCATCCCGAGCATCCGCGCGATCCGCTCATGTTCCCCCACGCAGACCTTGCAGCCGTTTTCCCTTGAAATCAGGATGGCGAGGGTCTCCTTCACCTCTTTGTCCAGTTCCGTTTTGTTGACCATGAGGGTCTTGAAGATTACGGTCGTGGCCCTGAAGATATCCGGGCGTAGCGCCAGCATCCGGGAGATTTCCCCCACCTCCCCCATCTTCTCCTCGAGGGCCTTCAGGCTTTCCCTGACATCGTCCGCCATCTCTTGAAACCCAGGTAAATGAATATACGCCATTTCAATCTCCTCCCGTTCAATTTGGCATCGGCCAACAAGGAAAAACTATATCCACGTTTTCGAGGAAAAACAACGCGGAACGGATTTCATCGAAAGGCGGGGAATCAGTACCGAAGGATCCCGCACGCCCACGTGAACCCGACACCGGTGCTCTGCATGACGATGATGTCCCCCTTCTTCAGGCGGTTCTCGTCAAGGGCCCGGCTGAGGTTGAAAAAGATATCCATGCCCCCGAAATGCCCGTAGCGGCGCAGGGTGTCCGCCGAGGTCCGCTCGACAGGGATCCCGAGGCTGTCCGTGACGATCTGAAGGATTTTCAGGTTCGCGTTGACCATGTCGAAAAAGGCCACGTCCGACGGGGACAGCCCGCACTTTTCCAGCGCGCCCCGGACGCCCCGGATGATGGTGGGCACGTAGATCTCCTTGAAGGGGCCGTGGGCCCGCTTCCTGTCGTAACAGTCGTAATAGTGAAGGCCCGCGGAAAGCGCCTCCGCCGTGGGCGGATGCTTGACGCCCCCCGTTTCGATCCGCCACAGGTCATAATAGGTCCCGTCCGTGAAGATGTTGAAACAGAGGGGCTGGAAATCGGGGTGCCCTTTCCGGAGGACGACCGCGCCGCCCCCGTCCCCGAAAAAGACGGAATCGGCCGCGTGACAGCGGGTGAACGCGCTCCACTTGTCCGCCGAGACGAGGAGAACGGTCTCCACCCCCTCGTCCAGCGCGATGGTTCCCCGGGCCGTTTGGAGGGCGCTCAGCATCCCGCTGCACCCCTGGACCAGGTCGAAGGCGAAGGCGCGCGTGGCCCCGAGGGCGTGCTGTATCTTTCCCGAGGTCTGGGGAATGACGTAGTCGGGCAGCCCGGCCCCGCAGTAGATGATGAGATCCACCTGGCCGCCCTCGATGCCCGCGTCCTCGAGGGCCTCTTTCGCCGCCGCGATGGCCATGTCGGAGGGAAGTTCCCCCGCCGCGGCCTCCCGCACCGTCCGGGCGCCGGCGAAATCCGCCACGATTTCGGGAATCCCCGCCCGTCTCGCCAGTTCGTGGACGGAAACCTCCTTTTCCGGGAGATAGAACCCGAATCCCGCCAGTCCGCAGGAAACGCCTTTCACCGCCCGCACGCTACTCTCCCTTGAACTCGGGAGGGCGCTTCTCGAAGAAGGCCGTAAGCCCCTCCAGCTTGTCCTTCGTGTAGTGATTGACGCTGGCGCCGAGGATCTCCAACATGGTGGCCGTTTCCCGGTGGGGCGCCGCGTTCAGGCAGAAGGCCTCCTTGACGAGGGCCATGGCAAGCGGCGCCTTACGGAGGAGCTTCCGGGCCATTTCCGCCACGGTGGCATCGAGATCCTTTTCGTCCACCGACCGGTTCACCAGCCCGATTCTCTCCGCCTCCCGCCCATCGACGAGGTCTCCCATCAGGGTCATTTCCAGGGCCTTTCCGTAGCCGACGAGCCGGGGGAGGCGGTAGGAGGTGCCCCCCGCGGCCACGAGGCCAAGCCCCGCCTCGGGCAGTCCCATCTTCGACTGGAAGGCGGCCACCCGGAAGGTGGTGGCCAGGGTCAGTTCGAGGCCTCCCGCCACGCACGCCCCGTGAATGGCCGAAATAGTGGGCTGGGGAAGCATCTCGATGGCGTTGATGACGCGGTTGAGTTTAAGGAGAAAGGCGCGGGCGTTCAACGGGTTGTAGGTAACCCCTTTCATTTCAACACCGGCGCAGAAGGCCTTCCCCTCCCCCCTGAAGACGACCACCCTGACTCCGTCGGGATCGTCCCGCAATCGGGCGAGGACTTCATCAAGCTCGTCCAGCATCCCGTCCGTCAAGGTGTTCAGCCTCTCGGGCCGGTTGAGGCGAAGGGTCAGCATCGGGCCGTCCCGCGACACGAGGACGCTCCGTTTCGACATGGTTTTTTCCCGTTTTTCAGTCTTCTTTTCCAATCCGGTATTCCTTTATCTTGTATTGAAGAGAGCGCAGGGTGATGCCGAGCGCCTCCGAGGCCTTCCGCTTGTCCCCCCCTGTCTTTTCCAGGGTTTTCAAAATCATTTCCCGTTCCAGATGCCGCCTCGCCTCCCTCAAGGTCACGGCCTCCCCGAGCAGGGTTTCCCACCCGCCCTTCTTCACGGAGGTCAATTCCTCCGGCAGATCCGACACCTTCAGGACGTCCCCTTCTGCCAGGAGGACGGCGCGCTCCACCGCGTTCTCCAGTTCCCGGATGTTGCCCCGCCAGGGATAAGACATGAAACGGTCGATCACGCCCGGATCGACACGCCCCACCGGTTTCCCGTATCTTTCGGAAAATTTCCGCGTGAAATGTTCGACCAAAAGGGGGATGTCCTCCCGCCTTTCCCGCAATGATGGAACCGGGACATGAATCACGTTGAGACGAAAGAAGAGGTCGTTGCGAAAGCGTTTCTCCTCCACGGCCACCTTCAGATCCTGGTTCGTGGCCGTGATGATCCTCACGTCCACCGCCCTCTCGACCGTCTCCCCAAGCCGGCGGATCCGGCCGTCCTGGAGAAATCTCAGCAGTTTTACCTGGATGGGTAGGGGGAGGTCCCCGATTTCATCCAAAAACAGGGTCCCTCCGTGGGCCTCTTCCAGGAGTCCCTTCTTGTCGGCGCGGGCGTCGGTAAACGTCCCCTTCTTGAAACCGAAAAGCTCGCTTTCCAGGAGGGATTCGGGCAGAGCCGCGCAGTTGATAGGCACGAAAGGCTTGTCGCGGCGCGGGCTTTGCAGGTGGATCTCACGCGCCACCAACTCCTTTCCCGTCCCGCTTTCCCCGGTAATCAGCACCGTCGAATTATAACGGGCGATACGCGCGATGAGGGTGCGAAGACGCCGCATGGCCGGGCTGTCTCCTATCATCAGGCCGGCGCCCTCCCCGGTCTCTGTCAGCCGTTGTCTGAGCTGGGCGTTTTCCTCCCTGAGGGATTGGTGTTCCAGGGCCTTTCGGATGGTGAGCAGGACCTCGTCGGGCTGAAACGGCTTGGAGATGTAGTCATAGGCCCCCATCTTCATGGCGGCCACGGCGGTCTCGATAGTGCCGTAGGCCGACATCATGATGACAATGGGCCGGTAGTCCCTCGGGGCGATAGCCTCGAGGAGGGACATGCCGTCCATCCGGGGCATGCGGATGTCGCAAAGAACCAGGTCCACGGGCGATTTCCGGAGCATGTCCAGAGCCGCTTTCCCGTCCGCCGCCTCGAAAACCTGGTATCCCTCCCGGGAGAGGATAATCTTCATCATGTGCCGGAGGTTTTCCTCGTCGTCCACGACCAGTATTTTCTTGGGATCCGCCATCGTCGCCGAAATATCACCATTGCATAATTTTATGAAATCCTATATTAAAAGCGAAGAATTGTAAAGAAAACAAAGGAGACGCTTTTCGTGAGACGCGCCTTGAAAACCCTGATACCCCTTTTCATTCTCCTGTTTTTTTGGGGATGCGCCCCCAGCGCCACCGTGCGAAATCCCAAGGGGGACTCCATAGACGTCAAGCTCCTGGAGCCCTACAACGGGCCCAAGGCGAGGATCGCCGTGGGCCATTTCGACGCCAAGGCGGCCAAGATTCCTCCTGAAGTGTCTGACGGCCTCTCGGACATGCTCGCCACCGCCCTGGTTAATACCAACCGTTTCATCGTCCTCGAGCGAGACGCCCTGAAAGACGTGATAAGGGAGCAGGACCTGGGAACATCCGGGCGCCTCAATCCCAACGCCGCCCCCGCTGTCGGGCAGATAGAGGGAGCCGAGCTTCTCGTGATAGGGGCCATCACGGAATACGAGCCCATGCATTTCTCCCTCGGGGGGATTACTCTCGGGCTCCTCACCGGGGCCACCTCCGTCATCCTGAATCAAAAAAATAGCCGCGTTCCCCTGGCGGCCGTCATGTATACCGACGCCCTCGTCGGCGCGGACATCCGCGTCGTTGACACGCGAACCTCACGCGTCCTCTTCTCCGCTTCCTTCAACGCCGACGCCAAGGACTTCGGCGGAGGCATCATCGGGATTGTGGGAGGCGGCAGGAGCACGGTCCCACTCGGGTTCGGGGGATTCCAGCATACGGGGATCAAGCTGGCCATGCGAACCCTCATCGAAAAGGCCGTGGCCTTCATCGCCCAGAACACGCCGCGAAACTTCTACCACTACGTGGGAAACACCCAGCCGGTTCCCCAGCTCATCCCCGTCCACGCCGTCGCCTACGGGCAGGCGCTCCTCAAGCGCTATCCGCCCAAGAGTGAATACGTCTTCGACAATTACGCGGCCTGGAAGTCGTTCGCGGATACCTACTTCAAAAACGCTGGAACAATCCTTATTACGCCGTCCCTCTTCGCAAGCGACAAGCTCGTCGCCGTCTTCCCCAAGTCGAAGAAAATCAACGCCGACGTGGAGATACGGAAGGCCATCGACCGGGTTTCCTTCATCGAGGTGGCCCTGACCGAACGGGAGGTTCCCCCTCCCAAGGTCGAGAAAGGGGAAAAGATCCCCCTCTCCTACCTCCTGGCAAGCATCCCGGCAGGGCAAAAGCCGGTTTACTTCAGCCGGAAGGTGCTGGGCTCTCCCTAATAGGGATTTCGTGAAATCGGGCGTTCGCCCGCGCGTTTCTACGTGAAAAACGGGTTGTGCAGCTTTTCGTTCCCCACGGTCGTCACGGGTCCGTGGCCCGACAGGATTCTCACGTCGTCGGCCAATGGAAAAATCTTTTCCCGGACCGACCGGATGAGCGTGGCATAGTCCCCGCCGGGGAAGTCCGTCCGTCCGATGGAGCCGGCAAAGATGAGATCGCCGGTGAAGACGAGGTCGGCGTCGGGCAAGTAGAGGGAAACGCTTCCGGGAGAGTGCCCCGGCGTGTGGAAGACCTGGAATTTCAATCCCCCCACTTCCAGCACCTGACCGTCCTCCAACAACATATCGGGGGGCGGGGAATCCTCCGCGAACATACCCCAAACCGCCGCGGACTGGGAGATCTTTCCCAGGTAGTGGGCGTCGTCGGGGTGAATCGCGATCTTCGCGCCCGTCGCCTCCTTGACCTTCTTGTTGGCCCCCACGTGGTCGAAGTGCCCATGGGTGTTGAAAATCACTTCGATCTCCAGGTCGTTTTGGCGCACGCGGCTCAGGATACGGTCCGCCTCGTCGCCCGGATCGATGATGACGCCCTTTTGCGTCGCCTCGTCTCCCACAATGTAACAGTTCGCCTGAATCGGCCCTACGGGAAATCCCTCAAGTATCATACCTTTCGCCCCTTTTCGTAATCAGTCCATTTTTCCCAGGATCGCCCTCGCGACCACGATCTTCTCCACCTCTTTCGCTCCCTCGTAGATCTCCAGGATCTTCGCGTCACGGTAATACTTCTCGACCCCGTATTCCCTAAGGTAGCCGTAGCCACCGTGAATCTGGAGGGACTCGTTGGCCACGTAGACCGCCATTTCCCCGCAAAACCACTTGGCCATGGCCACGAGCCGGTGATCCGGTATCCCGTTGTCCAGCAGCCAGGCCGCCCGCCAGTACAGGGTGCGCGCCGCCTCGATGCGGGTCGCCATCTCGGCGATCTTGAATTGGTTGGCCTGGAAGGCGCCCAGGTATTGCCCGAACTGTTTCCGGCTCTTGACGTGTGTAATGGCCTTCTCCAGGGCGCCCTGTGCCGCGCCGACCGCCTGCGCGCAGACATGGATGCGGGTCACGTTGAAAAATTCCATGAACTGCTTGAAACCGTTTCCCGGGGTTCCGATGAGGTT
>JALSPC010000182.1 GCA_026986155.1 bacterium | reverse complement strand
GTCAACCACTCCACCCATTGTTCAGGTGGGATGCATCCGTCTTGGCCAGCTGCAAAAAGGGCTAGGCGCTTGAATGTCGGATAGGGCATCGTGAACCAATCCTGCGCAATCTGCCTTGCCCGTACTGGGTCGGTTGCGTGAACGGCCGCCCAGGCATCGCGGACGAGTTCGATCAATGCCACCCAATCGCGGAATCCACTGTTCTGCCAATGAGGGCTGATGGAAGGAAGGTCCCAGTAGGATCGGTCGCTGCGGTCATCAGCTTCACCCAGCTCATGCATTAGGTCCAGCGCGTCCCGCAGCAGCTGTTGAAAATCATCGAGCAACAAAGGTAATGCACGGCGCCACTGCTCAGAGCTCGTCAGATCAGGGAGCAGGGAATGAACTTGGTCCACGGCCAGCACGAGTTCCCAATCGACAAGGTCTCGTAAGTGCTGAGGCCTCTCGGGCTGATCGCTGCCTTCATCGCCCCAACGGAAAGGTTTGCGCAGCGATACCTTCGGAGCCAGCAGCTCCCTAAGTTCCAGGCGCAGAGTAGCGGTTAGGCCATCGCGCTGGAGCAGTTGTTTCCAGCGATAAAGATCTATGTCGTGCCCCGATGACTTGACCCGACCAGTCAACTGCACCCGCCAGAGCTTGCGCATCAAGGGGCTGGGTATTGCGTTGGGTGCGTTAGCACGGATTGCTTCCAGCTCTTTCGTCTTGCCCTCTCGCTCTAGACGCGCCACCTGCTCCAATTCTCCCTCGATCAGCCAAATAAAACGGTAATGCAACTGGCCACTATGCTTTGCCAACCGGAGAATCAAATCGGGATCGTTCAAGTGGCGCGTCAACCAACGGGCCAGGTGGAACATCACGTTATCCCATGCTGCTCCCCTGCCGTCATCGGCAAACAACGACATCCACGGCGCATGGGTGTAAGGGGCGGGGCGGTGAATCAGGCTGAATGCCAGCTTGTTGTCGGTTTCTGCCTGCGACAGCACGCCGAAACGGGTAAGATCCGCATGCCGGTAGCGATTATCCGAGAAGGCTTCCAGCCAATCTAGCGGCGGCACAGGATTAAACTCCGCAAAGCGCTTGGCTGGCAGGCCTGATGGGTCTGACAGCGCCCACAACATTCGGCTCACGAAATCGTCTTGTTGGGTGCTGGCCGATGGCCGTGCCAAAGCGTACTCTATGACGATGCGTTCCTTGCCAAGAACTCCGTCGCGATAGGTCTCGGCCCAAGCTTTGAGGGTGCGGTGCAACGCAGCATGACCGTTTGCTGGGTCGTAGAGGATCGGCGTGACGCCTTTCGCCTCCCACTCAATGGTTTTGGACTTCTCCTGACCGGGCGGACAGTCGCCAAAGACATAAGCTTGGGGAGTTATCTCTCCCAACATCCGATCGGCGGCCAAAGCATCCATCATGTAGCGCAACACAGGATCGTTAATACTGTAGCCGACGAAACAGACGATGTAGTTACGAAGCAGCTCACTAACGAAGCGCGCCGCCCAGCGCTCGGTGAGGTAGGCGAGACCGAAATCACCACTAGTTAGAACCAACTGATTCAGTGCGGCCTCGTCACTCATGTCTATTGGCAGCCGTCCATGTAAATACACAAGTCCATTCCATCGGCTCCTTTTCGGAATCGGCAGCATAGGCGCAACAAAGGTGTTGAATGACTGCTTATCCTTTCTGCGTCGAGCAATACGTTCGAAAATAAGATCAAAATTAGTGGTCACTAAACGTAGTGCGCTTTTACGGTCTTTAGCTAGTTGGAACAAGGCTTCGTGGGTATGGGTAGCGCCTCTACGGTGCAGTTTAGGTTTTAAAATATCATGCAGTACCCGCCGCATTGCCAGACGCTGGCCTTGCAGTCGTCGCTCCAGCAAATCCAACGTAGCATCATATCGCCCGCGCTGATACGTCTCGTCTTCTATGGGGGCTCGAGTAGTTCCCACCAACTCATAAATCTTATCCACCAGTCCTTTGAACCCAGGCAAACCCGCTGGATAGGAGATGCCAGCCCCACAAAAGAATACAACATCACCTTCCTCATGTGCGTCCAACAAAGTTTCTGGTATATCAGGACCGTTAGTTATGAATTGCATTTTCTATCCTTGCAAAAACCTTATATTTGATCCTTGAAGCATTTTTCTTTATTCATCTTTTATAAAACCGCAGGCATGTCGATGTATTGGGACTTTCCCTACCTTTTCTTATGACCTTGCGCCATTAGCCCTCGGCCCTCCGTTTATTGCGTTTTATTCGAATTGGTGCTGGCCTATCTTCGGAAATGGGGGTTTCCAGTACTTTGGTCTGCTGCTCCATCTCCTCCAGTAGCTCCTTCATGTGCGCTCCTGCCTGCGCCGTGCCCTGCGCGGCAGGCAGGTCACGCCATTTGGCGGTGAGGTCGCTTTTGAACGCGAGGTGGAGTAGCGATTGAAATAAGGACTCCAACAGTTTGCGGGAGGCAGCTCTTGTGTCATGTGATGTAATAACAGTGCGAGCAGCACGAACAAAAGCCTTTTGTTTTTCTTTAGGAGGACAAAGGATCTTCTGGTTGCTAAAATGCGACTTGTTGAGAATCGGCAGAGTGGACTTTGTAGCCGCAGCACGAAACCGATCCGCAAGAAGGGCGCACTGAACATACAAGAACTCGGGCAATAGACGGTCTGATGGAAGCGCAGCGTTAATTTGCTGGTTGATCGCCATTTTGGCTCCTGCAAGAGCCACTTTACCCAAGGTTGCACCAATACACACGACAAGTACCGAGTTTTGTGGCACAATTCGAGCTACTTTCCCGCCTGCGGTGCTTAACATCTTCTCGGTTCTAGTTACGAGAATCTGATTATCCAAGTCTGCAGGACGTGCCCACAAAATATCCTTTCCATAGTATTCTGCTTTCTTGGTGCTTGGGGTGTTCCCCGTTACGATGTCACAGCATCTGCCTAGTCTGACTTCTCGCCACCCCATGGGATTCGTAAGTGGATTGCCAAACGACTTGATGAATAAAGCGAAAAGTATTCGGGCAGCTTTTGCGTCGGCCTCGGCGCGCTTCTTGCGCAGCGCGTCCGCCTGATCAAGAATCTCCACAATCCGCCGCTGCTCGGAGAGAGGAGGAAGGGGGATGGGAATAGCATTTATTTCCGCCCGTTTAATCGCTTTAAAAGTGCTCCCTTGACCGCGCTTCGACAAAATAGGTTCTAACTGCTTGAAGAAAAACCAAAGATATTTTTGTTCAACAACGCCTTCTTTAGCTCGAATCGCAGCTAATCCTCGGCCTATGCAGCATTCGCAAGGCGCAAGGTTTGTTGGACCGACCGGGGCACGAACCGACAAAAGAATATCACCTTGCTTAGCAACTCGTGATGGTGCTGTACACCATTTCCTTACTGTTGGGTAAATATGGCCAAATTCTGCCTTGCCTTGAAAAAAAGGTAAACCACTTCCGTTTTCGTTGTATGTTGTACCTGGCGGAGATTGTCCCATGGTTACATCGGCAATTTCCTTTAGGTTGTACTCAGGCCACTTCATTCGGCTGCCTTCTCCCTATCTGCCATGAAAACCCAGGCAGGATTGCTTTTCAGCTCATTTGTGAGCCGCAAGCACACTTGTGGCTTACAATATAAAGATGTGTGAGCCGAATTGCGATTGGGCAAAGTCCTTTTGTTTGTGTTCCGCCCATGAAACAAAAGTATTTTTGTGTTGCATAATTTCGTTTTTATGAAACACAACAGCGTTTTCGTTTCTTTTATAAAACTCAAATTATATCCTCTGTTATTTCAAATACCTTCCCAAACATCATGATGCTTGCTCTATTTCCCTTACCTTCCTGCAATATTTGTATAATTCCAGATTCTTTAAGTTCGTTGAGGATACGAAAGGCGCTGATCTTTGGAATTTTTGAAATCCTCATGAAGTCCCTGCTACTGAAGAGAGGTCTGGCAAAAAGTGCATCAATGGCTCGAACTGAATACCGTGATCGCGTAATTCCGGGCACCTTCTGTTTCATATCCTCGTAAAGCTCGAGAATGGCCCTCGCCTTGCGTGTGTTTTCCTTCGCCTGTTCGGTAATCGCTGTTAAGAAGAAGTGGATCCAGCCGTTCCAATCATCCTTTTCCGATATGGCGTTCAACGCATGATAGTATTGTTGCCGATTACGCTCCAGGTATGCGCTCAGGTAGAACATAGGCTGGGAAAGAAGCTTTTTTTCATAGAGAAACAGGGGCACGAGCATCCTGCCGATACGACCGTTTCCGTCAAGAAAGGGATGTATAAGTTCAAACTGGGCCTTGATAACGGCCAGTTGGACGAGTCGTTCTTTCTCCTCAAAATGGAGGTATTTCTCCCAGTTGTCGAGGGCTTGGAGTAAAATACCCGGAGATGGGGGGATGAAAGTGGCTTCTTCCATCGCGCAGCCGGGAGGTCCGATCCAATTCTGAACCCGACGAAATTCCCCCCTGGCCTTGTTCGCTCCCCTTACACTGTCCAGCAAAATCGCGTGAAGCTCCTTGATCAGGTTGAGGCAAATTGGCCTTTCTTTCAAAAGCTTTACCGCATAGTCCATGGCCCGGCGGTAGTTGATGATTTCCTGGATATCCGCATACTTGGAAGGTTCCATCTTGCGTTTCGGGTCTGCCTCGAATTCCAGGACCTCCTCCAGGGTTGCCTGGGTGCCCTCTATCCGCGATGACAAGACGGCTTCTTGTGTGGCCATGGGTGACAGCAAAAGTGCCGGGTTGACCATCGCTTCCAGGATGCCGTCAAAACGTGCCAAAGCCGCGTTGGCCTTCGCAATCAGCGATACGTGTGAGGTCCAATCAATCGAGTCGAGCGGTAGATGTTGCGGTATGTAAGGTTTCCTCATGCCTCGATCTCCTTCAGCAGTTTCTCAAGTCCTTCGGCGATCTCGCGTTCGATGGCGAGCGTCTCGCGGATCAACTCCGTCGGGTCTTCATCCGGGGCTTTTTCAACGATCTGCGGCTTGTACCGGCCGGCCGCGAGGTTGTAGTTGTTTTCGACGATGTTTTTGATCGCCGTCCACCAGGACCTTGGTTCCTCACTCCCTGGCTCGAGCATGGTGCCCGCTTCCACACCGGGCGGGTTCTTGTAACCCGACGCCTTGTATTCACTCCACTTGGCCAGAAGGTCGGGGATGTCGTTTCGCTCCGGCGTCTCGGGACGACCACCGCCCTGAATCTTGTCCGGGTCAAATCCGTCGGCGCGGACCTTGTAGAACCAGACCTTTTCTTCGTCCTTCGCCCTTTTATCCATTTCGATGGTTGCGGATGGACGCCGAAAAACGAGGACGCCGGTCTTGACCCCGGCATAGGGTTTGAACACGCCCGCGGGCAATGAGACCACGGCCAACAGGTCGTAGTCCTCCACGAGCTTGCGGCGCAGTTCCCTGTGGGCCTTGGTAGAGCCAAACAAGAGGCCTTCCGGCACGACCACGGCACAGCGTCCGCCAGGGGCAAGCGCCTCCATCATGACACCCAGGAATAAAAGTTCGCTCTTCTTGGAATTCGTGGGCAGGTCCTTGCGGATGGACTCCTTGGGAAGCACCCCCGCGAAGGGCGGATTGGACAGAATCACCTTGTAGCGGCGGTTGAGATCGTCCTCGGTGAGGCCACCCATTTCGGAGAGGGTGTTGGCCCGCTTGACGTTCGCCTTGCGAATGCCGTGGAGCACCAGGTTCATCATGGCGATGCGCATCATCTGCCGGGAAACATCGATGCCGTAAATGGAGCGCTCCAGCAGTTCCCAGTCGGGGATTTTCTCGCCCGCCCCTTTGCGATAGGTCTGAAGCGTGGAAACGCCGGTCTGCCCGGGCAGGGTTTCTTTGACCGCTTGGATGATCTCCCGCCGCCTCTGAGGCGGGGTCTTGTCAATGTCTTCCTCCTTTTCAAGTAATCCCATCTGCCGCGCCTTCTGCTCCAGCCACTCGATGCCATAAATCGGGACTTCCTGGGGCTCCGTGGAATACTTGGCAAGGATGTTTCCCACGGCATCAATCAGGAAACCGCCGGTCCCGCACGCCGGGTCGTAGATGGTGTCGCCCAGGTCAGGGTCAACCATTTCAACCATCATGGTGCGGATCTGTCGAGGAGTAAGAAACTGGCCGTTTAATGCGGATTGGCCGAGATGGGTGAGAAGATACTCAAAGATATCGCCTTTGACGTCGGTGCCAAGTTTGCCGAAGTCAATCCCGTCAATTTCGTCCACGACCTGCTTGAGCACGTTCGGATCTGTGATTTCAAGAACGGCATCACGGAAGTATTCAGCGATTTGCGGTTCTTCTTTTACCAGAGAGGCCATGTAGGGAAAGACATGGTCACGCACGAAATCACGCAACTCCGGGCCACTTTTGAAACGCCACTTGGACCACCGGTAGCGTTCGGCTTCCTTGGGAAAGAGCAATTCGCCGTTGCCGCCTGCTTTATCGCCGAGAAGACGGACTCTCAATTCCCGATTAGATTCCTCTTCGTCCAGGAGTTTCAGGTAGATAAGATAAGAAATCTGTTCGATATAGGTCACCGGGTTGGTCACCCCTCCCGCCCAGAGGATGTCCGTGATTCGCTTGAGCTTTCTGCGGAGTTCCTGGTTCATCCTTTCTCCTTATGCCGTTTTCCTTTGGAAGATAGATGCGTTCATTTCGTCGATGATTTCCTTCAGCCCTTCCTCTCCAAAAAGCTGGACGCCACGCTCCGCGGCGTTGAGAATGGACAGCGGTGGCGTGAACAGGTCTTCTATATCGATCTTGCCTCGGGCTATCCCGCGATTTTTCAGCAATGACAAATACTGGGCTTGCGTAGGCGAAACGGATTTGGAAATCAACCAGGCCTGAAAGTTTTCCGTCAGCTCCTCTTCCTTGCTTTTTATCTTGAGATTCCCTAATGCGGCACGAATGAAATCGATCAGATTGCCGCCTGGCCGTCGATAGGCGCGCCGCAGGTTTTCTTCATTGAAATACATCTCTGGGCGATTGAGACGCTCAATGAGAGTCTGTTCTTCTTCCTCTGAAAGGGGCTCTCCTTTCCGAACTTTCCGGATGATCGGGTCGTCTTTGGCCGCTGTCCGGATGGTCTTTTCCCAATTTGTCAGGTAATCCCGCTTGTCAACGCGCTCGCCATCCGGGCCCACTTCAACATAGGTCACCGCGTGCAACCATTCATCTTCCAGGCCCAACTCGATAAGGTTGCCAGGTGGTTTATGGGGTTTTTCCACCCTTACCGACGGGCGCCCCGTGCCATTCCCCGTAAAGATATCCGTATCGCTGTCGTTAAAATATTCATGATTTTCAAAAAAATCATAAATGACAAACTTTTGCTTACCGATATGGGGGGCTGTCCTGGTTCCCCGCCCACGCATTTGCTGATACAAAATCGGGCTGCGAATTCGACGACACATCACAAGGTGAAGGATTTCACGGCAATCGAACCCTGTGTCCAGCATTCCGACACTCACCGCGACCTGGGGATAATCTTCCCGCTTGAACTTCCGAATCAAATCTCCAGCGTTGGCCACATCGCTTGTGATTACCTGGGCATATTGGCCTTTGAGTTCCGGGTGTAATTCATTGAGATAATACGCCAGACGGGCGGCATGATGCTTGGTGATGGCGAAAACGATGGCCTTGCCGGGACCAATCTTTTGACCGGGAGCAAGGTCCTTGTAGTTTTCCCAGGCTAACCTGTCAAATTCCTTCATCATTTTCCGGTTTGTGTCCTCATTGGTCCATTTGCGCTCAAACTCGGCCGGGTCATAGTTTTCATCATCCACCTCCGCGCCTTGGGCAAGGATAACCGTGATGCCCGTCGCAAACTTATAAGGCACGAGATACCGTTCTTTGAAGGCCTGTTGAATGGAATAGGAGAAGTCGGGCTGGTCGTCTTTGCATTGGTAGAACTGAAACGTGTTTCGCTCGATGTAGGCGGAGGGCGTTGCCGTCAATCCAATGTGCAGCGCGTCAAAATGGGTCAGTGCCGTTTGCCAGGCTCCATAGATGGAACGGTGGCACTCATCCGCGATAACCACATCGAAATATCCGCTGGTGAACTCAGTGTAACGGCTAATCATCGTTTGGAGAAGGCATACCGTAATCTGTTGTTCCTGCCGCGCCATTCCTGGGCGCAACCAGTAACTGCTGTATTGGTTTAAGATATCTTGAATGGCCTCAAGGGCCTGTTTGGCAAGCTGTTCGCGATCTACCAGGAAAAGAATCCGCTCCGCACGCCCAGCCTGAAGCAACCGCTTCAGGTATAAACAAACGAGATCCGTTTTACCCGTCCCCGTTGGAAGTTCGATGAGAAAACGCCGTTTCCCAAGCTCAAGGGCGTGGTCAAGCGCCTTCATGGCTTCACGTTGATAGGGGCGGACTTGCCGCGTTTCTCCCTGACGGAGGTAATATTCGGGAATCTCGATGGTCGCTAAAGGCTTTCGGGTGGCGCGCATTTCCACGAGACGCTCAAGGTCTCGCCTGGAATAGAATGAGTTCACGATTCGCGCGTCATCGTTGCGGTAGTCCCAGAAATATATGAGTTCTCCATTTGTAAGGAATATAAAAGGCGCCCCAATTTTCCTTGCATAGGGAAGGGCCTGTTGTTTGGCGTTGTAAGGCTCGATGGCGGAACGTTTGGCTTCTATGATCGTGAGGGGGCGTCCACGCTGATCGAGCAATACATAATCCGCCCGGCCAATTTTTATTTGGTCAGAGCCCGACACGATCATGTCACCCGCGACCGTGGCGATTTTGTGAATGGGGAATTCTGTAAGGACTTGTGACTTATCGGCAGGATCCCATCCGGCATGCCGCAGCAAATCGTCGATTACTATTCTTGCGTCTGCCTCTGTTGTGTGATTTTTCACCGGCACATCCCTTGGAGACAAGAAAATATGCTAATTACTTCTGCCCATAAACCTATCTGATTGAAAAGCATTTTCTTTTATCATAACACAATTTTTGAAAAACCGTGAATCTATAAACCACTGTTTTACGACGATTATACGAAATTCGGGATATTTGTCAAATAAATCTGGAAGCCGACGGGTGGGATGTTTTACGGAGTGTCATAACATATTATAATTCAAGAAGTTTAAAACTCATTTCATGAGGATCATCTTGAACTTCGCCTTATTCTCTGTTAAAAGAGGGGCCATGAATCGACAATGGAAGAGAGGACCTGTTTCACCATTCAGCGCCCCGGCGCGAAACGGAAACCAAGGATCGCGAAAGGACCAGTTTAAGAACCTGAACGCGACAAGCCTCTACTGCCCAAGGTGCAAGGCGGCCATGCCGGTGCGGGAACGTCTCCTCCTTATCCTGCCCGACGGGGAGCTCTACGAGTACCGCTGCGCCCGCTGCGGCACCTCTCTCGGGGAGCGGAAGGTGAAGATGAAACCCGAACCCTTCCTGGTGAGATGACATGGCCCATCTGACGCAGATCAAGAAGTCCTTTCTCGACCTCATCGAAAGGCTTGACAAAAATCCCATCGGCGCGCCCTTCGCCGATTCCCTCGTGGAGATCCTCCAGATCCTCTACACGGAGGAAGAGGCGAAGATCGGCGCCAATTTCCCCTTGCACGCCACGACCACGGAGGGCCTCGGCAAGCGCCTCGGCATGGCGCCTGACAAACTGGCGCCCCTCCTCGAAACCATGGCCAACAAGGGGCTGGTCGTGGACACGGTGAAGAACGGGAAGACCTATTGGCGCCTAACGCCCCTCATGATCGGGCTGTTCGAGTTCACCTTCATGCGGACGGGGACGGGGCTTCCCATGAAACGCCTGGCGGAGCTGATGCACCGCTACCGCATAGAGGACGGGCTGGGCAGGGAGTTCTTCGGCTCCGAGACGCAGATGTCCCGGACGCTTGTCTTCGAAGACCTCATCAAGCCGGTCCGGACGGAGGTGCTTCCCTTCGAGAAGGCCTCGGAGATCATCAAGAACGCCGAGATAGGCTCCCTGCAGATGTGCTACTGCCGCCACGAGGCGCAGCACAAGGGAACGGTCTGCGACGCCCCCATCAAGGATGTCTGCACGGCCCTGGGACCCGCCGCGGATTACCTTATCCGCAGGGGGTTCGCGCGGAAGGCGAGCGTGGAAGAGATGCTGGAGGTGCTGGAAAGGACCGAGAAACTGGGCCTGGTCCACCTGGCGGACAACGTCCAGGAGGGTGTGGCCTTCATCTGCCACTGCTGTCCCTGCTGCTGCGGCCTTCTCGCGGGAATCAACAAACTGAATATTCCCAACGCCGTGGCCCCGTCCGGGTTCCTGCCCCGGGTGGACCCCGATGTCTGCGTGGGGTGCGGCCTCTGCGAGGAGCGCTGCCCCGTGGACGCCATCACCATGGACGAAACGGAAAACGTGCCCTTATACAACGCGGGCCGGTGCCTCGGCTGCGGGGTCTGCGCCACGGGCTGTCCAACCGAGGCCATTGCCATGGTGCGGCGGGAGGATTGGACCCCGCCCCCGAAGAACACGGCGGAAAAGTTCACGCGGATCGCCCGGGAGAAAGGAAAGATCTGACATTGGCAGAGGAAGGAAAAGGATTCTTCAAGCGTCTCCGCTCGGGGCTCACGCGGTCCCGGGAGCAGTTGAACGAGAAGCTCGAAACCGTCTTCATCGGCCGCAAAGAGATCGGCGAAGAGACCCTGGAGGAACTGGAGGAGGTCCTCATCACCTCCGACATCGGGTTCGAAACGACCCAGGACCTCATCGAGTCGGTCCGGAAGCGGGTCAAGCGGAAGGATATCGATGATCTCGACCAGTTGCGGGCCGCCATCCGGGCGGAGATGCGGGACATCCTCGCGGATTGCGAAGGACGCCTGCCGCTCGACGACCTCCCCATTGCCCCTTACGTTATCTTCTTCATCGGAGTCAACGGTGTGGGAAAGACCACGACCATCGGTAAGCTGGCCCTTCGGCTTACAAACGACGGCCGGAAGGTCGTCCTCGCCGCGGCCGATACCTTTAGGGCCGCCGCGACGCCCCAGCTCGCCCTCTGGGGGCAGCGGGCGGGGACCGAGGTAATCACCCACCAGGAGGGGTCGGACCCTTCCGCCGTGGTCTTCGACGCCATCCAGTCCGCCCAGCACCGTCTCGCCGATTTCGTCCTGGTGGACACGGCGGGACGCCTGCACACGAAGAAAAACCTGATGGAGGAACTGAAAAAGATGTGCCGGGTCGCCGACAAGGTCATGCCGGGAGCCCCCCACGAAAAGCTCCTGGTCCTGGACGCCACCAACGGCCAGAACGCCGTCTCCCAGACGAAGTTGTTTCACGAGGCCATCGGCCTCACGGGGCTCGTCATGACGAAACTGGACAGCACGGCCAAGGGCGGCATCCTGCTGCAGATCGCGAAACAGTTCGGCCTGCCCATCTACCTGATCGGGGTCGGGGAAAAACCCGAGGACCTGCAGGACTTTTCCGCGCAGGACTTCGCGGAGGCCATGATTTAGGATCCCGACACGCTTGACTTTTCGGCGCCGCTGCGCCATATTTTTTAAAGGAAGGAAAAAAACCATGCTTGAAAGGGTGCTCGAAAAAATCGCGGACCAGATCCTCGCCCTGGACGAGGCCTCCCTCTCCACGCTGAGGGCGAAATACCATAACCGTCTCCAGCACTTCGACGCAACGAAGGACTGGGAACGCGCCGTCATCATCTACTTCATCATCAATTCCGTCATCACCAAGAACAACATGTTCAACGACAACATCAAGCGCCTGGAGGAACAGCGGAAGCACGGGAACCTGAAGAAGTCCCCTTCGCCGCGCGTGGGGAAGCCACACCTCACCTTAATCAAGAAATAAATTCCATGAGCCAATGCCCTTGCATACCTCTGAGGTTCTCAGTCATGGCGGAAGGGTCCGAAAGGAGAAGGTCGCAGGTGGAACGTTACGAATATGAAATCACCCGTCATTCCTTGGAATCGTTCCGGGATCTCGTCTATTTCTGCTCCGAGCAGGGCACGTGCAGCGTGGAATCGGTCCGGGGAGACCAGGTCAAGCACCTCGAGGCACTTCTGAACGAGCGCGGAAAGGCGGGGTGGCAACTCGTGAACCTGGCATTCGGGAAAGACGGCTTCGTGGCCTTCTGGATGCGAAGGCTTGCCTGATGAAGCGCGTAGAAATCCAAGATGACCGTCTCCTTTAAAAAATGACTTCCCAAGGAAACAGGTTCAAATACCTAACAACAGTTAACAAACCGCCTCGGTCTTCCCGAAACCCATTTCAGAATGAACCATAAAGGCTTTCCATTCGACATCTACAAAACCCTCGCGGAATTCTCCGCGGATTGGCTTACCTACCGCGCGGCTGATGGAAAAACGCTCTATGTTTCCGAATCGGTAAAAGAAATCACCGGATACGATCGGAAGAATTTCCTTTCCAATTCCGACTTTTTCTTTGAAATCATACATCCGGGCGACAGGGAGCGCATCTCCAAGGAATTTGATCTTGAAATGAAAAAGCTTCACCCCTGCACGCGCTTTTTTCGTATTGTCCACAAAAACGGAGAGATAAAATGGATCTCTCACCGATGCAGGCCCGTCTTCGACGACCGGGGGAATATCATCGGCCGGGTCAGCAGCAACCGGGACATCACGAAAGAAAAGCAGACGGAAAAGAATCTTCGCGAAAGCGAGTCCCGCTACCGCAGCATCCTAAACGCCCTTCCGGATATTGTCTTCGTCATAGACGATAACCTTGTATTCACCGATTGTTACGCGCCGGACAAATCCACCCTGTTGAAACCCCGCGAAGAAATTATTGGCCAGCACGTTCATGCGGTTTTGCCCGGTTTCCTCGCGAAACTCGCCGGGGAAAAGGTTATGAAAACCCTTGAATCCGGCCTCCTCCAGTTCTTTGAATACGACCTCGAAATTTCGGGAGGAACGAGGTGGTTTGAAGCACGGATGGTCCCAAAGGATAAGCATGAGGTCCTTGTGGTTATTCGCGACACAACCAAACGAAAAGAGGCTGAACACGCCTTGCGCGAAAGCGAGCAACGTTACCGCCGTCTCTTCGAGAACTCCATGGACGCCATCTTCTTCAATACATTTGACGGATTCATCTTCGACATGAACCCGGCGGGGCTTCAAATGTTTGGTTTCTCTTCTTTAGACGAAGTTAAATCCATTAACATCTTAAGCCTTTACAAAAACCCCAACGATCGGAAAAAATTTCTGTCCCTCCTAATGGCGCAAGGCTTTGTCAAGGATTATGAGATCACATTCAGGCGTCTTGACGGCTCCGAATTCACCGCCCAAACCACCTCGGCTGTAATCTACGGCGAGGACAAACGCCCCGTGGCCATTCAAGGCATCCTCCGGGACGTAACAGAAAAAAACGCCAAAGAGGAGAACATCCATCGGCTGGCCACCGTCGTCGAACAGGCCTCCCAATCTATCATCATCACCGACCTGAACGGCGACATCATCTATGTCAATCCCGCTTTCGAAAAGACAACCGGTTACGCGTTTTCGGAGGTCAAGGGACAAAATCCGAGAATCCTCCAAAGCGACCGGCACGACAAGGAATTCTACGAAGATCTATGGCGGACGATCATCTCCGGAGAGACTTGGCACGGTATCTTCACAAACAAAAAGAAAGACGGCACGATTTTCTATGAACGCGCGGCTCTCTTTCCCATCAAGAACGCGGCGGGCCGTATCATCAACTTCGCGGCCGTCAAACAGGATATCACCAAGGAAAAAATGCTGGCCGCCCAGCTTGTCCAGGCGCAAAAGATGGAAACCGTCGGGCAATTGGCCAGCGGTATCTCCCATGATTTCAACAATCTGCTCAGCATCATCAAAGGATATTGTGAAGTCGGGCTTCTAAAGATATCGAAAGACGCGCCGGGGCACCGGGAACTCTCCGCCATCCACGAAGCGGGGACCCGGGCGGAAGCCCTCGTCAACCAGCTAATGGCCTTCAGCCGGAAACAGGTCCATGCCCCCCGGCCCACGGACATTAACCGGACGATTGCAAGCCTTGAAAAGATGATTCGCCGCACTATCAGTGAAGACATCCATTTCGAGACGATTCTCACGCCCGACCTTCCCCTGGTCAAAGCCGACCCTTCGCAGATCGAGCAAATCCTCCTGAACCTCATCATCAACGCGAGGGACGCCATCAATGCCAAAACCGACAAACGCTCGAAAAGAGAAATTATCCTCGAAACGGCTTTTGCCACGCTCGACGAGAACTACATTTCGAGGCACTACGAAATCATCCCGGGGCGTTACATCTTGATTTCGGTCAGCGACACGGGCATCGGGATGGACGAAAACGTCCGCGAGCGTGTCTTTGAGCCATTCTTCTCCACCAAGGAGCAAGGCAAGGGCACGGGGCTTGGCCTTTCCACCGTCTACGGCATCGTGAAACAAAATCAGGGATACATTTATATCTACAGTGAACCGGGAGAAGGAACGACCTGCAAGATTTACTGGCCGGTTACCGAAGAAACCTTACAACCCGACACAGAGGCGCCGGCCAAGAAGATTTTAATACGGGGGCGGGAAAAAATCCTTTTCGTGGAAGACGAAGATGAACTTCGAAAACTGGCCGTCGGTGTTCTGCGCGAACATGGATACCGTGTCACCGAGGCCGCCAACGGTATCGAGGCGTTGCATCATCTGGAAAAATCAGAAACGCCCTTTGATCTCATGATCACGGACGTTATCATGCCTTTAATGAATGGAGATGAACTCGCGCGCGAAGCCGTTGGCGTTCAACCCGGCATTAAAATCATCTTCACTTCCGGCTATGCGAACAATCACATTTTTCAAAACGGCATCCTCGACAAAGGAATCCAATTCCTTCAAAAACCCTACTCTCTTGTCGATCTTTTCAGCAAAATCCGTGAGACCGTGGGCCCCAAGAAAAAAGATTCCGGGTAGGTTTCATTCCGCATCGAGGACTCGCCGTATTTTTAAGGAAATCTCTTTTAACGAAAAGGGCTTCTGGATAAAATTTATCCCTTCTTCCAAAATTCCTTGATACGCGATGACGTTTGAGGGATACCCCGACATGAACAAAATCTTGATATCCGGATTTTCCTTAAGCAAAATACTCGACAGTTCTTTTCCGTTCATCTCCGGCATGATGATATCCGTAATTATCAATTCAATCCGTTCCGGACTTTCCTTCGCGAGCTGAATCGCTTCACTCGGCTTGCTTGCCGTGATAACACGATATCCCAACCGGGTAAGAATCGTACGCCCCAAGTCCGCGAAGGCCTCTTCGTCCTCCACGAAAAGGATTACCTCACCCCTTCCCTTCAGAAATGGCGTATCCTCTTTTCCCCTTGCGTCCTGATCAAGCTCATTCGCATGACGGGGGAAAAATATTTTAAAGGTTGTCTCCGCGATTCAATATCTACTTAATCCCCAAAGTATGTATAAAAACATTTTTCACCTGTTTTCAAGATTAAAAGTTACCTTTACCTTGAAAATCTGTTTCGCGGGAAGATGAATGACCTCTCGTACCCTGGTTTCTCGGGATAACCGCTTCAAGGTATCCTCAACTTCCTCCCAGGTGGGCATCGTCAGGGTAAACCAGATATTATAATAGGCCTTGCGTTCATAATTATGCGTGACGCCAGGCAACTGGTTAACGGTAGAGACAAACGACGCGATCTTTTCCTCGGGAACCCGGGCCGCGCAGAGCGTGCTGACCCACCCGAGGCTCCGGGGATCGACCACCGCCCCGATCCGCCGGATGATTCCTTCGTCCTTCAGGCGTTTCAAGCGTGAAAGGACCTCTTCCCCTGAGAGGCCAACGGCTTTGCCTATCTCTTCAAACGGACGAGGCGTGACGGGAAATCCCTTTTGAACGACGTTCAGGACGCGGCGATCGGTGGCATCCATCACGGGGCTTCCCCTTTCAGGGCATCCTGAACCCTCTTGGGCTCGTAGATGCAATAGGGCTCCTCCGCCAGGTAGTCGCCCGCGGCCTCGTAGGCCCGCGCCCGGCAGCCGCCGCAGACCCGGCGATACTCGCAGATGCCGCACTTCCCCTTGTAGAGGTCCTCGTCCCGAAGGTTCAAAAATACCTGGGAGGTCCGCCAGATCTCGGAAAAGGGCGTCTCTCGGACATTGCCGCAGTTCAGTTCCAGGTAGCCGCAGGGCTGTACCTGGCCCAGGTGGGAGATGAAGCAAAAAGCGCTGCCACCGAGGCATCCCTTGGTGACCGCGTCGAGGCCGAAGGTCTCAAAGGTCACGGGCTTGCCCTCCTTCTTCGCGCGCTGCCGGATGATCCGGTGGTAGTGGGGGGCGCAGGTGGCCTTGAACTCGATGGGATAGGTCTCGTGCTGGTCGTAAAACCAGTTGAGGGTCTTCTCGTAGTCCTCGGGGGAGATCTCCTGCGCCTCCAGCTCCTTGCCCCGCCCGGTGGGAACCAGAAGGAAGATGTGAATCGCCGCCGCCCCGATATCCAGGGCCAGTTTCAGGATGTCGTCCAACTGGTCCAGGTTCAACCGGGTGATGGTGGTGTTTATCTGGAATTCCATCCCCGCCTCTTTGGCGTAGCGGATGCCCTGGAGAGACCCCTCGAAGGCGCCTTCCACCTTCCGGAAGGCGTCGTGATGCTCGGCGTCCTTGCCGTCGATGCTCACGCTGATGCGCTGGATGCCGGCGTCTACCATTTTTTTGGCGTTTTCCGGCGTGATGAGGGTTCCGTTGGTGGCCATGACCATTCGTAGGCCCTTGTCCGTGCCGTAGCGGGCCACCTCGAAGATATCTTCCCGCATGAGAGGCTCCCCGCCGGTCAGGATGATAACGGGGTTGGAGAAGGAAACCACCTCGTCGATGAGGTCAAAACACTCCCGCGTGGTAAACTCGTTCGGGTAAGGGCCATATTGGGCCGCCGCCCGGCAGTGCACGCAGGAAAGGTTGCAGGAGCGGGTGATCTCCCAGGCGATCATTCTCAGCGCCGGGGTCTCTCCCGGCTTGGACCGCCGTAGTTCGTGGGGGTGGGCCTGTGAAAACTTCATTCGTTCGTCCCCTTAGGTAGAAGATGAAAACTATATTTTGTTGAGGAAATCATCCAATGAAATCCTTGCCTGTTTCAAAATATGTGTGAGGGTCGAGCGCTTAATGGGCCTATGGGCGGGAACAATGATTTTAAGGAGTTCATCCCCGAGGTGTTTTTGCAACCGGATATGGGAACCTCTCTGCCGCACGACGACCCAGCCATCCCTTTGCAACGCACGGACAACCCTTTCGCAGGACAGGCTGGGCATTTTGCTCATAAAGCCAGTTCCAAAACCTCAGAGCCCGATAAGGGCAAAATGTCATCTTCCACCGGTTCCAGGTAGAGGGCGACGGCCTCTTTGATGTTCTCCAGGGCCTCCTCTTTCGTGTCGCCCTCGGAGATACATCCCGGTAAGGAAGGAACCGTCACCGTGTAACCGCCCTCTTCGCTCGGTTCGAGATAAACCTTGATTCTCATGGTTCCACCCCTATGAAATTTAACCTTCTATTCTGACAAAATCCTCGCCGCCTCCTTGGCGAAGTAGGTCAGGATCAGGTCGGCGCCCGCGCGCTTGAAGCCCGTGAGGATCTCCATCATCACCTTTTCACCGTCGATCCAGCCCTTCTCCGCCGCGGCCTTCACCATGGAATACTCCCCGCTGACGTTATACACAGCCAAGGGACGGTTGAAGGCCGTCTTCACGGCGTGCAGGACGTCCAGGTAGGGCAGTCCCGGCTTAACCATGACGATATCCGCCCCTTCCTCGATATCCAGCTCCACCTCGCGGAGGGCCTCCTCCAGGTTAGGCGGGTCCATCTGGTAGGATTTCCGGTCGCCGAACTGCGGGGGGGATTCCGCCGCGTCCCGGAAGGGGCCGTAGAAGTTGGAGGCATACTTGGCGCTGTAGGCCATGATGGGGATGTCGGTGAACCCCTCGTCGTCCAGGGCCTCGCGGACCGCGCCGATCCGCCCGTCCATCATGTCCGAGGGCGCCACCATGTCCGCCCCCGCCTTGCAGTGGGAGACCGCCTCCCTGGCCAGCAGCTCCAGCGTCGGGTCGTTCAAGATCTTCCCGTCCTTCACGATACCGCAATGGCCGTGGGAGGTGTATTCGCAGAGACAGACGTCCGTGATCACCGTCATGGAGGGAACCGCGTCCTTGACGGCCCGGATGGCCCGCTGAACGATGCCGTCCTCGGCGTAGGCCTCCGTCGCCATCTCGTCCTTGTGGTCCGGGATCCCAAAGAGGATGATGGCCGGGATTCCCAGGGACGCCACCTCCCTGACATCCTCAACGAGTTTGTCCACCGAAAACTGGAAGACTCCCGGCATGGACGCCACGGGCCGCGCCTCTCCTCTGCCCGGCCGAACGAACATGGGATAGATCATGTCCTCCACGCGCAGGTGGTTTTCGCGAATCATGCTTCGAATGGCCTCGGTCGCCCGGAGCCTCCTAGGTCGATAAACGGGAAAATACATGCCCCTTTCTCCTCTTCAGGTCGATAAAACAACTCTGCCTTGAGTTATAGTTTGAAACGCCTTCATAAATCTTCCCATATGGACGACGTAATCACCCGTCCGGTGATTCCTTCAATCTCTCGAAGCAATACTCGAAGTTGAGGAACCGAATACTCTTTATAGGAAGGGATCGCCATTCTATGCCCATGATAGGTCATGAATTGATGCCGCGACCCGGAAAGCGGCCCCTGAAATCCAAGTTTCCTCAATTTTCGAACAAACTCCCGGCGCTTACAGGGATTCCATCCGCTCATCACCCAGCCTTATATTCAGATCAATTCCCGCCACGACGGGTAAAACATGTCCCATTCTCAGTCCGAGCCAGATCCAATCTTCTAACGTGGAGCGCAACTCTTCCTCGCATTCTTTCAGCGTTTTCCCAAACGCTACGACGCCCACACAATCTGGAATCCTGCCCGAATATGTCCCATCCTCTAATTTGTCATAAACCGCTTCCGCCATAAGGTGTTCCACATATTCGGTAAGAACAAAACGCACCCTCACTTCAACTCCCCCCGTTTTCAAAACACGCTTTTGGTAGCCTAAAGGCCGGCCACTTCACGGCCTTGAAGTCCGAAACCCGAAGTGTGTTTTACTCCAGTCTTCAGCCTTCGGGCTTCAGCCTTTTACCTTCTACCTTCTACCTTTTGACTAACCTATCCCAATCTCCTCGTCCGTCAGGTAGCAGGCGGGATCCGGCGCCCAGAGGTCTCCCGTTACCGCCTCGGCACGCACCCGAAAGTTTCCACCGCAGATGTCGAGCCATTGGCACCGGGCGCAACGCCCCTTCACGTGGGGACGCTTGTCCTTGAGCTTCGCCATCAGGGGATTGGACAGGTCCGTCCAGATCTCGCTGAACGGGCGCTGGCGGATGTTGCCGAAGGAATAGTGCCGCCAGAACTGGTCAGCGTAGACCTCGCCGTCCCAGCTCACGCAACCGATGCCGTTGCCCGAGCTGTTTCCCTGGTTCATCTTCAAAAGTTCCAGGACCTCTTCCGCCCGCTTCGGGTCTTCCCGCTTCATCCTCAAGTAGAGGTAGGGTCCATCCGCGTGATTGTCCACCGTCAATACCTCGGCGGGGAATCCCCGGTCGTGGAGCCGTTTCGTCTCGTCCATGATGAGGTCCACCACGCGGCGGGTCTCCTCGTGCGTCAGGTCCTCCTCCACCAGGGAGGTGCCCCGGCCCGCGTAAACCAGGTGGTAGAAACAGATACGGGGAATTCGTTCCCGTTCCAGGAGCCTGAAGATCTCAGGGATATCCTGGGCGTTGCGTTTGTTGATGGTGAACCGCAAGCCCACCTTGATCCCCTCTTCCATGCAGTTGTGAATCCCGCGCAGGGCCGCGTCGAAGGCCCCCTGAACCCCCCGGAACTTATCGTTGGTCTCCTTCATGCCGTCCAGGCTCACACCCACATAGGAAAGCCCGATGTCTTTCAGGCGCTTCGCCATCTCGCGGGTGATGAGGGTCCCGTTCGTGGAGATCACCGCGCGCATGCCTCTTTGGCGGGCGTAGTCGGCCAGTTCGTAAAGGTCCTTCCGGATGGTCGGCTCACCCCCGGAGAAGAGGATCACCGGCGCGCCGAAATCGGCCAGGTCATCGATCAGGGCCTTGCCCTCTTCCGTCGTCAGTTCGTCCGGGTAATCGATATTCCGGGACTGGGAGTAGCAGTGCACGCACTTGAGGTTGCAGCGGCGGGTCACATTCCAGACCACCACCGGTTTCTTGTCTTTGGAGAACTGAAGGAGATGCGAGGGAAGCTGCGAGGAATCCCGACCGTAACGCAGGGGATCAGAGGGTTCCACCACCCCGCAATAGAGTTTTGATATGCCAATCATGAAATTCGCCCCCTTTTTTTTGAGTATATCATATAGGCCCTTTCGAAACAATCCAATCCCTACAATTTTGCTGATTTGTAGGATCACAATTCTTCCACAAGCAAGCCGCCCTGTCGCAAGCGGCGGGGAATTCAACCTTGACAGATTAAAGTATTTGCAACGACGAGACGAAATAGATGATGAAAGATTGCTTGAATGAACGGGGTATCATGGTTCAATGCTAATGGAACGTTTTTTGCGCACAATTAAATCGAGTCTTTGGACATGCGGAATGGACATTTAAGACCAGGCGGCTGATAGAAACAAAAAATGCGCGCAAAACCATAGGAGGTTTTATGGTGGATAGCAAAAGGCAAAAAATGGCACGCATGTTTTTCCTCTGGGTTTTACTGGGAGCAATCCTCCTTCCTCCCGTCAACGCATTGACGGCAGCGCCAAAAAAACGCGTCATCGATGAAGTGTTAGACATCCTGAAAAGCAAAAAAATCATTACTGAAGATAAATATCAAGAGCTTAAAACCCGGCTTGAAAAGGAGCGGGAAGAAAGCCTCGCGGAGGTAAAAAAGGCCGCCGAAGACGCCTCCCCCGTTGTGGCCGGCTACAAAAAAGGATTCTATCTGAAAACGCGGGACGACGCATTCAAACTGAAGATAGGCGGCCGGCTCAATTTCGATTACCGGGGGCCATTGGGAGACACGAAGCAGGACAACACCTTCAAACTCCGACGCGCGCGTCTCTACATGAAAGGAAACGTGGGCAAATTTTTAGGCTTCAAGCTCCAAGAGGAATTTTCTTCCGGGGCCACGTTGAAAGACGCCTTCACGGAAGCCAGGTTCAATAAATCATTCCGGTTGAAGGCGGGGCAATTCAAAACTCCCTTCTCCCTGTCGGCCATGTCTTCCTCACTCTGGATGGATCTTCCCGAACGGCCCGTCTGCGTGGACGCCCTCGCGCCTTACCGAGACTATGGCATCATGATCCAGGGAGATCCCTTCCAGGGCCTGGCTCATTACTCGGCAGGTCTCTTCAATGGCACGAGGGAGAATTACTCGGAAACCGATGGAAGCAAGGATGTGGCGGGCCGCGTCGTCTTTTCGCCCTTTCAACGCTCCGACAACAAGTTCATCAAGGGATTTCACGTTGGGGGATCCTTCACCTACGGGCGCGAAAACATGAATCTTGAGCATCAACGAAGCGCCTGGTGGAACAAGGGGACCATCAAAACCCCCGGCGGCGTCACGGTATATAAATTAGGAAATGATGTCTCACAAAACGGCAACCGGCTCCGGTGGGGAGCGGAAGTTTATTGGAACATGGGCCCCTTCGCGCTGCAAGGGGAATGGCTTCAGGTAACGCTCGACGATCTTAAGGGCGCTTCCGGAGCCAAAGACGACTTGACAATGAAGGGAGGGTATATCTCCACTTCCTATTTCATTACGGGGGAGTCCCAAGGGATGAAACATGGCGCCATCTCCCGCGTATCCCCCAAGCGTCCTTTCAACTGGAAAAAACGGCAGTGGGGCGCCTGGGAAATCGTCGCGCGATACGACTATTTACATCTCGACAGCGCGTTTATGGACACGGACTACGCCGCGGGGATATCTGGATACACCGATGAAATCTGGGGAATCACGGGCGGCCTGAATTGGTGGCTCAACGATATGGGGTTGATACGTTTCAGCCTCAGCCGATACAAGTTCGACGACATCATCAAAGACATCGGCAAAGACACGGAAGACCTCGCCCTTGTCCGATTACAGATAGTTTGGTAGATAATCAATGAAAGTATCCCATACGAACCGCCACGGCGGGCGGCTTATTCCGCAGAAAGGAGAAAATCAATGTCTTTGTGGAACAATCTTAAACTAAAGTATAAG
This sequence comes from bacterium, assembly GCA_026986155.1. GTDB lineage: Bacteria > Desulfobacterota > S145-22 > S145-22 > S145-22 > JAOZMY01. The sequence continues at coordinate 1,974 of JALSPC010000182.1, read as the reverse complement.
ATTATCATCCCCGTTATCGTGTTGATGGCGGCGGGGGCCCTTGTCACCCTCCATGTTTCCAACGGCTACTTCCGAAAGATTATTCATGAACGGATTTCTCAGCAAATAAGCGCCAAATCTCAAGACTTCGCGAATACGATCGACACCATAGCCAAGAACGCCCTGGACATCGCCGCTCTCTTTTCCTGCGACCCGGCGGTGGCTCGCGCCTATACCCTGGCCGGCTCGGGGAATCTCGACGACCCGAAAGACCCCCATGTGCAATCTGGCCGAGAGATGCTCCGGGAGGTGTTGGCACCTTTTCTGAAAAGCCATAAAAAGATAACCGGACGTACCCTGAAAATCCACTTCCATCTCCCGAACGCCCGCAGTTTTCTTCGCGCCTGGCGCAAGACCCAGACATTGAAGGGAGAGGACATCTCCGACGACCTCACGTCCTTCAGACATACCGTTGTCGAGGTCAACAAATCCCACAAGCCTATCGCGGGGATTGAAGTGGGCCGCGGGGGGTTCGCCATCCGGGGAATATGCCCCGTCTATGACGGCTGCGAAAAACCCATCGGGTCCGTGGAGGTTCTCTACCCATTTTCGGACGTCTTTAAGACCCTGAAGAAAAGACATAACGAAAATTTCGACACCTTCCTCTTTTCCTCCCTTCTTCCCATCGCCACAAAGGTAAAACGAAATCCCAAACGTTTCCCAGTCTTAGGAAACCTGGTTCTTATCTCTTCCACCCATCGAGACGAACTCCTCAAATCCATGGAGAAGGAGAAATCCGCCCTCCGCGGACTGCTAAAAGCGGGGAGGCAAAAAACTTCTAAAATACTTTTTCTCGAAAATCGGGCCTCCATCGCCTTTCCCATCCGGGACTATTCCGGCAAGCCGGTGGGAATGGTTCTTTATTCCCTCGACATCTCCAAGGATATAGCCTTGCTGCGCGATTTTAACCGGATTTTTTCGGCACTCGTCGGCGGCATTATCTTTGTCCTTCTCCTTATTCTCATCTTTGTAGTCTCCAGGATTACCTCCCAGCTCAACGAGATTCTCACCGTTGCCCGGGCCATCTCGGAAGGAGATTTCTCAAAGGAAATCGCCATCAAAACGGGAGACGAGATTGGCCAGATGGCGGCGGCCCTGCAGGACATGCTCAACGGTGTGATCGGCAAAGGGCAATCGGTCATCACCGGCATCCCAGACCCCTTCATCATGGTCGATCTGGAAAGAAACATTCTTTACATGAACGAGGCGTGCGCCGAGCTGACAGGATTTTCTGCGGAGGAGTCCGTGGGAAAACTCAAAGGAGTCCAGATCTTCAACCCTCACAATCTCCCCCATTGCGAGGTATGTGAAACCTTGAAGGAATCTGAAAAAACAAAATATCCTGTCGTAGGCAAGAGAGTCAAAATGAAAAATCGGGAGGGGCGCGAGATTCCCCTGATTATTAGCTGCGCCCCATTGAAAGACCTAAACGGCAACATGATGGGCGGCATGATTATCCTCAGGGATATCACGGAAGACACGCAAAAAGAGAAGGCCATCGAGGAGAACCAGAGGATGCTGGTGGAGGTGGCCAAGGAGGTTCAGGAGGTCGCCAACCAGGTGGCCACGGCGGCGGAGATACTTTCTTCCCAGTCTGACGAGATCGCGGCGGGGGCGGAGGAGCAGTCGGCCCAGGCCAATCAGGTAGCGGCGGCGGTGGAGGAGATGAACGCCACCATCGCGGAGGTGGCCAAGAACGCGCAGGAGGCGGCGGACCGTTCCCAGGATTCCCGTGACATGGCGTCCAAGGGGAGTCAGGTGGTAGAGGATTCGGTGAAGAAGATAGAGCGGCTCGCGGAGACGACCCAAAAGGTTGCCGAGGCGGTGGAGGCGTTGGCGGCCAAGAGCCGCGAGATCGACAAGGTCATCGACGTGATCAGCGACATCGCCGATCAGACGAATCTGTTGGCGTTGAACGCCACCATTGAGGCGGCC
>JALSPC010000181.1 GCA_026986155.1 bacterium | reverse complement strand
CGTCTTCGGGGCAATAACGTTGTAGAAACCGCTTACATTCTTGAAAGGCGATATCCTTGGAATATATTCTCTCGATTTGATTCATTTCTTCGCACCTCGATGCGAAAACAAGGTGGATGGAAATAGCGATTTCGGAGACAATTTTAACATTATACTTTTCCAACAGATCAACCGTCTCCCCAAGGATACCATAAATTTCATTCTCGATAGGCACGACGGCATAATCAGTCAGCCCGGATTCGACAGCCTTGAATAAAGAATCAAGCGACTCAATCGGCGCGTATTTTGCCATGGCACCAAAAACCTTCCGCGCAGCCAGGTGCGTGAAACTCCCTTCCGGACCGAGGAAAGCCACAATTTCAGAGCGCTGGAGGTTTCTTGAGGCAGAAAATATCTCCCTAAAAATCGTTTCAATAACTCGCCCCCCAACCTCACCTTTATCAAGTGATTTCAACCTCTCCAAGATCGCGTGTTCCCGTTCGGGCCGGTAGATTTTTCCACCCTCCTTTTTTTTCACCTCCCCAACCGATCTGACAAGTGCCATGCGCTTCTTGAGAAGGGACAAAATTTGATTATCTATTTCGTCGATCGATTCTCGAAGACGGTCAAGGTCCATGTTGTTTCCTTATGTTATCAAAACTTTTCAAGTTTTATAATGAAATAGGATGATCAGACATGATTGATTGCATCCCAGCATAAAATTTCAACTACATATTGCTTTCCATGGAGTTTACCCTATATTTCATGATGATTGTCCCGAACAGTGTCTCCGATAGAAAAGGAGACAAAAACCCGCGCCAATCATCCCGGCGCACAGAACCTGTCCCATGGTGAAGGGTCCGAGGACGAAGCCCAGCTGGGGGTCGGGCTGGCGGAAAAACTCGATGACGAACCGGACGGTGCCATACCCGATGATGTAGAGGGAGAAGAGGAACCCGTCGAAGGTTTTCTTCTTCCTCAAGGACCAGAGGACGCAGAAAAGGAATATACCCTCGAAGAGGGCCTCGTAGAGCTGGGAGGGGTGGCGCAGCCGGTGGGTCGGGTCCAGGGGAAAGTGCATCCCCCACGGAACCGTGGTTACCCGCCCGTAGAGTTCCCCGTTGATGAAGTTGCCGATGCGCCCGAAGGTGTAGCCCAGGGGGATGGCGGAACTCAGAAAGTCGGTGAAGCGCCAGAAGTTGACCTTGTATTTTTTGCAGAACCAGAGGGTGCCCGCGATGACCCCGATCAGTCCCCCGTGGAAGGACATTCCGGAGATCCCCGTGTAGCGGAAACCGCCGGAAAACTCGAAGGGAAGGAAGATCTGGAGGGGGTGGGCGGAATAGTAGGCCCAATCGTAGAAGACCACGTATCCCAGCCGTCCCCCGATGAGGACGCTCAGGATGGCCCAGATGAAGTAGGTCTGGATCAGTTCCTTGGAGTAGTCCAGGTTTTCGTGTTTCAGACGGTAGAGGATAAGCCCGTAGACCGTCAGGAAGGCAAAGAGATACATCAGCCCGTAGTACCGGACCTGAAACGAGCCGAAACGAAAGATGTCCGGGTTGAGGTGCTCCGGGATATGTGCCCACCACGCGCGCATGACAGATCCTTTTTGCCCTTATTTTAGCCTATTGTAAAGGGGAATCGTCAAAAAAACCAGCAGAACCGAAACGGGCGTGGGGCTGGCCGGGTCGCTACGCGGAAAGACGGTAACCAACACCGGGGACGGTAAGAATGAGTTCGGGGTTCTTGGGGTCCCGTTCCAGTTTCTGGCGCAGGTGCTGGATGTGAACGTCGATGGTCCGGCTCCAGGTGTAGAGCTGGCGTTTCCCCCAGAGGGCGTGGCGGATATCCTCCCGGGACATGGCCTGCCCGGGGTAGGAGGCGAGGAAATAGAGGAGGTCGAACTCCTTCTTCGTCAGGTCCAATGTTTTCCCATTGAGCCAGGCCTTGTAGGAGGCGCGGTCGATGACGAGCGGTCCCCGCTCCAGCCGCTCGGGCAGTTTCTCCCCCGGTATTTCCCTGCGCCGCAGGCAGGCCTTGATGCGCGCCTGAAGCTCGAGGAACTCGAAGGGCTTGACCACGTAGTCATCGGCCCCGCACTCGAGTCCCAGGACCTTGTCTACCACGCTGTCTCTCGCCGTGAGCATGACGATGGGAAGGGTCTCATCCATCTCCCGGAGGCGACAGCAGACCTGAACGCCGTCCATGTCGGGGAGGACCAGGTCGAGCACCACCAGATCCACCCCATCCCGCTGACAGGTTTCGAGTGCCTCCTTCGCCGTGCCCACCGTCAGGACACGGTATCCAGACAGTTCCAGGTTACCCCTCAGGACCGTCAGGATATCAGGGTCATCGTCAACGAGCAGAAGGGTCTTCTTCTCCGCCATAGGGATCTCCCTGGAAAGGTTTTTCGGTTTTCCGCGTTCTTGGCAGGACGACGGTAAACGTGGTCCGGACGTTTGGGACGCTGTCTACCTCGATTTTTCCCCCGTGGGCGTGAACGAGACCCTGGGCGATGGCAAGGCCCAGCCCGCTTCCCTCCCCCTCCTGTTTCCCCCTGTCCTGGCGGCGGTAGCGGACGAAGATGGATGAAATCTTCCCGGGGGCGATGCCGCGGCCCCTGTCCGTGACGGCCACCCGGGCGTGGCCGTCGTCCACGTCCATCCTGACGGTGACTTCTCCCCCTTTAGGTGAAAACTTCACGGCGTTGTGGAGGAGATTGAGAAAGACCTGGTTCATTCGACGGTAATCGAGGGGAAGGATGATATCGTTGAAACCCTCCTTGCGGATGTGAACGCCATGTTCCCGAGCAAACCCGTCGAAGAGGCAGATGACCTCGTCCAAGAGCTCCTTGAGGTTAACCTCTTCCGGCTCCAGTTCGATCCGGTCCAACTCGATGCGCGCCAGGGCGATGAGATTGTTGACCATCTGTATCAACTGCCGGATGTTCCTTTCGAGAATCTCGAGGAACCGCTTCTGTTCCTTGCCCTCCACGATTTTCACGAGGTAATCGACCCCGCCCTTGATGGTGGTTAGGGGCGTGCGCAGCTCGTGCGACACCGTAGCGAGGAAGTTTGTCTTGATCGCGTCGCGTTGTTGAAGCCGCAGGTTCGCCTGTTTCAGTTCGCTGTTCAGGCGACGCTGTTCCTCCGTGGCCCGAAGGATTTCCCGCCGCATCTCCTGGTGGCTGTCCTGGATGGTCCGCGTCATCTGGTAGAAGCCGTTTTCCAGTGCACCGATCTCGTCCTTCCGTGTGGAAGGGACCACGGGGTTATCGACATCCTCCTCAAACTGGCGGATATTTTCTCGGAGCCGGTTCAGGGGACGGATGATGAGGGAGCGATTGAGGTAATAGAGGGTCGTGACGGTCACCACCAGAATGAGGCAGGCCGCCCAGATGAGGGCGTTTCGCTGAGCAACGATCTTTCGTCGGGCATCGGCGGCGGGGATAAGGACGCTGATGCATCCACGGAGCTCTCCCAAACGGTACCCCTGATACTGGTGACACTTGAGGCACGATTTCTTGATGTAGAGGGGGACGATAAGTCGCAAGACCCACTGGCCATCCATTTCCTGCTGAACAAAGTATTTCTTCAGCTTCTTTTCCTTGAAGAGGCCCAGGGCGTAGCGCTCGATGCCGTCCGGGGCGTTGGCAGGGTTGATGTAGCGGTCGCTGGTTAAACGGAAACGGTAGAGTCTTTCCCGCCGCGCGTATTCGGAGAGTTCCCTCGTGACCATGGCGGGATTGCGAAGCAGGTAGAGGCTCCCGTCACTGCCTATCACCTTCGCCTCGCTTCCCAAGTAGGGGTTGGCCTCCAGACCCGGGCGTTTTTTCACGTAGACCCCGCCCATGTCCGCGAGCCAGCTCCGGGTCAAGAGGACCTGACGGCAAAGGATCCTCGCCTGGTTCTTGAGCACGCCGAGGATGGCCTTCTCCTGCAGACGGTAGAAGTGAACGAAAATCCCCCCCACCATCAGACAGAGAACCCCCGTGATGGCGATGAAATACTTGAAACTCAGGTTCTGGTAAAACATGCCGAAAGGTTTCCGACCTTCCCCATGCCCGGATCGCATCGTGCCTCCCTCAGCTAATCATAACAGCCCCTGTGTTACTTCTAATTCATCGGAGAAAGTTCGTCAATCTTTGGGAGGGAGTTAAACGCGGCAAGCGCCGTTGCTCGGGCAGGCCGAAATTTTACAGAAAATTTACATCTGTTTGCGCCAACTTAACATTTCCCGGCGGTAAGATTTCTTTCAGGTAGAGGAAACCTCTTAACATTTTTTTATCAACCTCCACCCCTCTACCCGGCAAACCGCAGGAAAGGAGGTGAGAAAACGTGCAATCTAACGAAACATCCGTGGATGAAGAAATGACGCGACGCGATTTCTTCTCCACCGCTGCCATGACTGTCGGCCTGGTCTTGAGCCTGGGCACGGCCGCCATCTACGGTCTCAAATACCTTGTTCCCGGGAAGAAGAAGATCAAGTACGTGGATATCCTGGTGGGAAATGTGGGTGATCTTCCAGACGGGGCCTCACTCGAATTCCTGGACGGGCTGGGGAAAAAGGCCATTCTCATCAACAATAAAGGGAAGATCTCCGCCTTTTCCAAGATCTGCACCCACTTGGGCTGTGAGGTCGAGTGGCAGGCCGATAAAAAGGAGTTTTTCTGCCCGTGCCACAAGGGCCATTTCAACGCGGACGGCAAGAACATCGCCGGGCCGCCCCCCCGTCCCTTGGATAGATACAAGGTCACGGTCAAAGACGGCAATATCTATGTTTCCGTAAGAGAGGTGTAATATGGAAGAAACGAAAGAAACGAAGGGCTGGATTGACCAAACCCTCCCGGTCGACTGGGGGAAGGTCAAGGAAGACCTCGTTGGAGAGATTCTTCCGGCCCACATGAAATACTGGTGGTACTGCCTGGGAGGCGCTCCCGCCTTGATGTTCCTCGTCCTGATCGTGACGGGATTCCTTCTTGCCTTCTACTATGTTCCCCACCCGAGCCAGGCGTATGAGAGTGTCGGTCGGATCACCAATGATATCCGCTTCGGTTGGTGGGTCCGGGCCATTCACCATTGGGCCGCCGAGATTATGGTGGTAACCGTGGCGCTCCACGCCATCCGGACCTTCGCCACGGGGGCCTTTCGCCATCCACGCGAGCTCTGCTGGGTGTCCGGGGCGATTCTTCTCCTTTTAACCCTGGGAACCGCCTTTACCGGCTACTCCCTCGTTTACACGCAACAGTCCTACTGGGCCATGACCATCGGGACGCAGATCGCCTCCAAGGTTCCTCTTATCGGCCCCACCATCTCCCGTTTCATGATGGGGGGCGAGACCATCGGCCCCTATACCCTCAACCGGTTCTTCGTCCTCCACGCCGCCATCCTGCCGACGGTCATCTTTCTGATGATCGTCATCCATATCATCATCCTGCGTATCCACGGTGTATCGGAACACCTGGTGGGAATCCAGCGCGAGGTCATCAAGGGCCTGTCGCGGGGAGACGAGTAACCATTTGAAGAGAAAAGCAAAGGGGGTGTGACCCGTATGAGTAAAAAAGATAATTCAAAGGAGCTTCCCGAGGGAAGTTACCGGTTTTTTCCCGACCACGTGTTGACGGAGGTCAACATCGGGATCTTCTTCCTCTACCTCTGCACCATTTTGTCCATCGTCTTCCCGCTGCATCTCATGGAGAAGGCCAATCCACTCGTGACCCCGGAGCACATCAAGCCGGAATGGTACTTCTTCCCCATGTACCGGTGGATCAAGATGACGCCGCAGGCGGTGGGGATCTTCGTGCCGGGCCTCGTCGTGCTCATCTTCATATTTTGGCCCTTCATCGACAGGTTCATCGCGAAGACGACGAAATCGAAAAACCTCGCGACCTGGATAGGGGTGGCCGGCATGGTCTTCGTCACGGCGCTTCTGGTTATCGAAGCCATGTCATAGCGGGGGGTATCCCTCAAAAAAAGGAGTAAGCGTATGGATTTGAAAGCGAAAAAATGGTTGGTTTTCATTTTGTGCGTCTTCTTTCTCGGCGCCCTGTTTCTGGTCGCCAAGAACGAATCCGCGCGTTTTGCCAAAAAGATGGGCATGAAGCCCAAACCCAAGATTCACGTGAGCGACAAGAGCAAGCCCTGCCTCGAGTGCCACGAACGCAAGGGAGTGGCCCTCAAGATGATCGAACAGTGGAAGGGAAGCAAGCACGCCGAGAAGGGCATCGACTGTATCCAGTGCCACGAGGCGAAGAAAGGGGATTTCGACGCCTTCACCTGCCCGCAATCCACCATCCTCGTGGCCAGGCATCCGACCCCGAAGGACTGCGCCAAGTGTCACAAGAAGGAGGTGCAGGAATTTACCGAGAGCAAGCACGCCTTCCCCTTCTGGCTCTACGCCAACGCGGACCGGGCCGTCTTCGAGCCCATCGTGGGAACGCATCACGGCTGCGAACAGTGTCACCAGATTACCAACATGTGGCCTGACGGGAGCGTCGGGGAGTGCGACGCCTGTCATCCCAAGCATTCCTTCAGCCTCGCCGTGGCGCACCATCCCCAGACCTGCGGAGAATGCCACCTGGGCCCCGACCATCCCCAGATCGAGATCTACTACGAGTCCAAGCACGGCAACATCTTTCGGACCTACGAGAAGGACTACGACCTCAACTACGACAGCTCCAAGCTGAAGAAGATACCCTTGAAATCCCCTGTCTGCACCACCTGCCACATGGACGCGGCGCCGG